>CAISJZ010000499.1 GCA_903885755.1 uncultured Hyphomicrobiales bacterium
CGCGTTGCCGATGGGCTTGATACGGTAGTCGACGTCGAGCGTCAGGCCCGCGCGCGTCAGCAGCTTGCGCGCCTGCAAGGCGTAGGCGGTGTTTGGCGCGTCGACGACCAGCGTCCTGCCCCTGAAGTCGGCGAAAGTCCTGATGTCCGAACGCGCGATGAAATCGTTCATGCCGCTTTCGCCGCCCATGACAATGACGATGTCCTGACCCGCGAGAATCATCGCCAGCGCATTGTCCACGGCGGACTGGACGATCTGCACACGTCCGGTCGCCAGTTTTTCACGCTGCTCCGTCGAGTTTCGCGTTTCATCGATGGTCAGGGTCAGGCCATGGCGCTTGAAGACGCCGGCCTCGACGCCGGCCCATATCGGCGCCGCCTTGGCGTTGGGAAAAACGCTGACCGCGAGCGCCGTCATTCCAGCGCTTCGCGCGCGCGGGTCACGTCCGCCTCCGGCACCGTGTAGAGTTTGGCGACCTGCGCCTCGAAATCCTCGCCGGTCATGGGATTGATCGGCAGTTTGGCCTTCGCGGCTTCGGCGAGGAACTCGGGATCTGTCATCGTCGCGTCGAAAGCGCGCCGCAGCGCGTTCAGGCGATCGGCGGGAACGCCCGGCGGCGCGATGTAAGGCCGACCGAACTCCGACTGATTGAAAATGACTTCGAGCACGCGGCGATTGTTCTCATCCTTGACGACGTCCCAGATGTTCTGCACGCCGTTGGCGTTCTGCACGGGGTCGCCCGGTGGCGCGGCGATCTGCCCGAACACGATAACATCGCCGTTGGCGATCCAGCTTCCGTACATGGGCGCGAAGCTCGACCACTGGATGCCGCAAACGCCCTGCACCTCGCCTTTTTCGACCGCCTGCACTGCCTCCTTGGAGCCGGGATAGCCGGTGACGATCTCGAACCTCGTGCCGATGATCTTGTTGAGAACAGCGGGAAACTGCCGGATGGAGCTCGCCCATCCCGCGCCGCCGACAATCAGTTTTTTCTCCAGAACGTCGGCCCAGGATTTCACGCCGGCGTCCTTGCGCGCGAAACACACGCTCGTCTCCCGGTTGGCGCTGCCGATCAGGCCAAATTTGCGCGAATCGTATCGCGCCTTGGCGCGATCGCCGATCAGCGGTTCGACGATGGCTCCGGTGAAAACGGCTCCGAAGACCGATCCGTCCTTCGGCGCCGTCGTGAATATCTGATTGGCCGCCGTGAGGCTGCCCGCGCCCTCCAGCGTGCGCGGCACGACGCGTGGCGAGCCGGGGATATGCTTGCCAATGTGGTGCGCGACGACATTGGCGTAAATGGCGTAGCCGCCGCCGGCGGCGGACCCAATGATGAAATCAACGTTGCGATTGGCGTAGAAGACCTCGGGCGATTGCGCCCCCGCCGCGACCGCGGACGCAAGCAATGCAATGGCGGCGGCGATGGCCCGTCGACTAGCGTGGGTCACGGATGTCGGCGTCCTTCTTGATGTTGAGGCGACGGCAGTCCTCGTCGCTGAAATCGGAATCGCATTTGAAACCCGCCGCGCGGATGCCCGCCATGGCGCAGAGATCGTCGACCTCGTTGACGTCGCCAGTCACGCCGATGGCGCCGACGATCTCGCCGGTCGCGTCGCGGATCAGTTGCCCGCCCGCCTCCAGAAAGATCGGGCCATCGGAAATGGCCCGCAGGGTTTCCATGAACAGGGGTTTTTCGCGCGCTTTCTGTAGCACTTGCCGCGAGGAGCGATGCATGGCGAGCGAGGCGAAGGCCTTGCCGCGCGCGATCTCGAAGCGCTTGATGGACGCGCCGTCCTGCTTGAGAAAGGCCTTCACCTGTCCGCCCGCGTCAAGCACGATGGCCGCGAGCGCATGGGCGCGCATCTCAGCCGCTTTGTGAAACGTATTCTGGATGATCGACAGGGCCTGATCCATGGACAGGGCGCGCATTTTTCCTCCGGGATGACGCGATGATTATTATCGCGAGCGATGATAGGCCATTGTCGTCTCCCACGCGACTTCGCGCAGAAAACGCGCGAGCGACGGGTCGAGGTCCGCCGTGTAGGGCAGCTCCACCGGCGATTTGCCGAACAGGCCGGCGTAAATCGCGTTGGCCATGAGATATGTGCCGGCGAGGCTTGGATGGCGCTTGTCGGGCGCGTGCAGCGTGATGTCCGGCCGCGCGCGCAACGCGGCGGCGAAGGCAAGTCCGGTCGGCACGACATAAACGCCATTGTCATTGCCGAGCCTCGTATAGGCCTCCGCGATTTCGTCGATCATGTCGGGCCTGTCGGCATAGGCCCAGGACATGACGAAGACCGGCGCCGCGCCGTGCTTGCGCGCGGTAGCGGCGTGGCGCGCCATGAAGTCACGAAAAATCGGCTTCAATCCGGGATGCACCGGTCCCTGGCTGCCATCCATCAGCAGGGCGAGATCGAACAGCCGCTCGATCCGGTCGAAGACGATGTTGTTGTCGGCGTCGAAGGAATAGCGCCCGATGGCGTCGGGTCGGAAATAGGATTCGACATCGTGCCAGTCGGCGCCCGAGCCGCTGATCGCCACCAGCGTCGAGCGCCATTTGTACAGGGGATCGGCGGCGGCGAGCAGCGAGGTTACATGCGAATGGACGCTGTTGTTGTAGTAGAAAAAGCTGTTGCCGATGTAGATCGCCGACCCGGGATTTGCGACGCCAGTCGAACGGATGATGGGGTTCATCGACGCGCGCCCCGCCAGTCGCCTCGGGCATGCAAAGCGGTTTCAAAGGTCGTATCGACAGGTCCATGAGCCATGTTCTAAACATGACAGATCAATCGCTGATGTAAACGGGCGTTCCAATGTCGCATCCCGACCGCTTCCTCCTCGCCGGCGTCATGGGCTGGCCCGTGATGCATTCGCGCTCGCCGATGCTGCACAATTACTGGTTCAGGGCGCACGATCTCGCGGGGACCTACGTGCCGCTCGCCATCCGGCCCGAGGGTCTGGAAACAGCGCTGCGCGCCCTGCCCGCCCTTGGATTTTCAGGCTGCAACCTGACGATCCCGCACAAGGAGACCGCCTTTCGCTTCGTCGACGGGGTCGATGACACCGCCAGGAAGATCGGCGCGATCTCCTGCGTCGTCGTGCGCCCCGATGGATCGCTGTTCGGCAGCAACAACGACAGTTTTGGCTTCGCCGAGGGCCTGCTGGAGGCCTGTCCCGACTGGCGCGCCGACGCCGGCCCCGCGGTGGTGATCGGCGCCGGCGGCGCCGCGCGCGCGGTGATCCATGCGTTGACGACCCGCGGCGCGCGCGACATCCGTCTCGTCAACCGCACCCGCGCGCGCGCCGAGACGCTGGGGCGCGACATGGGCGGCCCCGTCACTGTGCTGGGCTGGGAGGACCGCGACGCCGCGCTCGCCGGCGCAACGCTGCTGGTCAACACCACCAGTCAGGGCATGGTGGGTTTTCCCCCGCTCGACCTGCGGCTCGACGCCCTGCCCGCGAACGCCATCGTCGCCGACGCGATTTACATACCCGGCGAGACGCCGCTGCTCGCCGCCGCGCGCAAGAGGGGTCATCGGACGGTCAATGGCCTCGGCATGTTGCTGCATCAGGCCCGGCCCGCCTGGCGCGACTGGTTTGGCGTCGACCCCAAGGTAACGCCCGAATTGCGCGCCATGATCGAAGCGACTATCTGATATCAAGGGTTGTCTGGATTGCACCATGGTCAATCCAGACATTCGGCGCATCAGCGCCGGCGCGCATTCACGCTTGCAAAGGACAGGGGTCAAGGCTCATGTCCCTTGGTATGACGGAAGAAACATCAGGGAGAGAAACATGCTGCCGCCCGATATCGATCCGGAATCCCGCTGCCGTCTTCCGATCGTCAAGCGCGAGGCGCTCGACGACGAGGGCAAGAAGATGTTCGATATGCACACCGACCCCAAGGGCGGCACGATCCGCGGCCTCAAGGGCCCCGGCGGCATCGGCCTGCACAGCCCGGCGCTGGCCCATCTCAATCGTCCGGTTGGCAAATATCTGCGCTTCGAGGCGCCGGAGTCCCCGCGCCTGCGCGAGACCGCGATCCTGATTACCGCGCGCATGTGCGACAGCAGGTTCGAATGGGCGGCGCATGAACCGGAAAGTCTGAGCGTCGGCGTGCCCGCCAACGTTATCGACGTGATCAAGCACCACAAATCGACGGCGGGTCTCGACGAAACCGACCAGATCATCATTGAACTCGGCCGCGAGGCCTTCGGCAAGCGCAAGGTGTCTTCGGCGACCTACGCGCGGGCGTTCAGGCGCTTTGGCGCGAAGGGTCTCGTCGATCTCGTCGCCCTCATGGGCAATTACGCGGCGACCGCCATGCTGCTGACCGTGTTCGACATGCAGCTTGATGACGGGCCGGATGTCGCGCAATTGCCGGTGGGGTGAAGGGCGCGAGTGGGGAGTGGAGAACGGCGAGTGGAAACGTTGAGCGACCAAGTTCCCGACCACTCGCCTACAGCTTCGACCTGTAGTGATCCCACGTTTTCTTGAAGAGACTCTTGGTCCACAGTTTTTCACGGCACAGCGCCTGTTCTTCCTCGGAGAAAACATAGGGCTCGCCCAACTGGCTCGCCATGTATTGCCGCTCGGAATTCTCCTCGAGATAGACCGCGAGCGTGAAGGCCTCGACGATATCGGCGCCGACCACCGTGACGCCGTGCGATTTGAGCAGGATCGAGGGTTTCGAGCCCAGCGCTTTCGCCAGCTTCTCGCCCTGCGGTTTCGTGTTGATGGAGTTCGGGCTGTCGAACAGCGGAATGTCGCCGAGCAACACGCCCTGCGCGTAAACCGGCTTGTAGGGCGTGCCCGTCATCGACAGATAGGTCGACCAGCGTGGATGCGTGTGAACGATGGCGTTCACCTCCGGCCGCGCGCGATAGATTTCCGCGTGGAGGTGAAATTCCAGCGGCGGCGGTACGTTGCCGTCGAGCGGCTTGCCATCCATGTCGATGGCGATGATGTCGGCGGCGGTCAGCGCGCCGCGCACGGACGGGCCCGAATTGATCAGCAGGCGGTTGGCGCCGACACGGGCGGAAAAGTGGCCGTTGTAATCGACCACGTTGGCGCGCTCCAGCATGCGGATGGCGTCGGTGAGCTGCGTTCTGGCTTCGACTTCGGCGAGCATGTTTGTCTCCACGGCGGTCAGCGACCGACCCGCATCTTCCACAATTCCCACGGGCGGCCCGTGACGTTGAGATTGACGGCGTCGGCGAGGCGGCCCTCTTCCTTGTCGAGCGCGGCGAGCGGCGCGCCGCCCGAAATGATCGTCGCCTGGATCTGCATCCGCGCGTTGCTCTCGGTATAGACGGCGCGGAACACCGCGTGTTGCAGGCTCGGCCCGACCGCGACCGAGCCATGCGCGCGCATCAGGCACACCGGCTTGTCGCCCAGCACTTTCGCGAGTTCGCGGCCCTTGTCGGAATTGCCGACGAGCATATCCGTCGGGCCGTATTTTTCGCGGATGTCGAACACCGGCACGCCCTCGGCGATAAAGGCGGCGTTGTGATACATGGCGCGCATCTGGTTCGGCACGAGGCTGAAGGGCACCACCGATGGCGAGTGCGAATGCACCACCGACATCACGTCGGGCCGGGCGCGAAAAATCTCGCCGTGAATGTAGCGTTCGAGAAAACCGCTGCGTCCCCGGGGATCAATGGCGTCGCCATCGAGATCGAATTCCATGATGTCGTCGGCTTCGACCAGCGCCGGGGCGCGCGAGCGCGACATGAGAAAGCGGTCCGGCGCATCGGGATGGCGCACGGAGAGATGACCGAAGGCGTCGAACACGCCCTGATCGGCGCAGATGCGGCTCGCGGTTGCGATGTCCTCGCAAAACTCGCGCGACACGGGACCGCCCGACTTCGAGGGCTGTTTGCCGCCGCCGCCAAGATCGGCGGGCGCGCAGCAGGCGCAGGGAAAAAGACGCATGTTTCCTCCGGAGATCAAATTCCGGCGCACATTAGCGGAGCGGCGGCGCGCGCGCCAGATGGGGCGCCATTGCCATCCGGCGCGCGACAAGACATCTTCGCGCCATTGGGGAGGACGTTTATGGCGCGCGCCGGCCGTATCGCAATACTTGCTTGCCTGATCGCCGTCGCGTCGCCCGCGATGGCGCAGGACGTCGAGCAATTCTACCGCGGCAAGACGATCAACGTGATCGTGCCCTCGGCGGGCGGCGGCATCTTCGAACTGAGTTCGCAACTGGTGGCGCGCCATCTCGGGCGCTTCATTCCCGGGCGGCCCAACATCGTGGTGCAGACGCAGCCGGGCACCGGCGGCATCGCGCTGGCCAATCGCTTCGCCTCGGGCTCGGACAGGGATGGGCTGACCATTGCCTTCATGAGCCGCGCCGCGCCGCAATTCCCCATGATCGGCGACCGCAACGCGGCCTATGACCCCCTCAAATTCGTCTGGCTGGGGTCGATCTCGTCCTACGCCAACGACGCCTATCTCTTCGTGCTCAACGCCGATCATCCCGCCAGGACCGTGGATGATCTGCGCGGGCCGGGGCCGCCGACGCCGATCGGCGCCAACCGCACGGGATCGGCAACCGTCACCTTCGCCCTGCTCGCACGCGACGTGCTGAAATTCAATATTCAGGTGGTGCGGGGATTTCCCGGCGCGGCCGAGGTTGTTCTGGCCATGCAGCGGCATGAGGTTGAAGGCGTGACCTCCGACCTCAGCGCCTTTGCCGGCGGCGGCGGCATGCACGACATGTGGGACAAGAAAAAGGTTCGCTCGATGGTGCAGTTCGGGCGGCTGACGCGGCTCGCCTCCCTGCCCGACGTGCCCACCGGCCGGGAACTCGCCGCCGACCCAAACGACCGCGCGCTGGTCGAATTCGCGGAAATGCCGTTCTTCATGGCGTTCCCTTTCGCCGCGCCCGTCGGCATTCCGGCGGACCGGGCGCGAGCGCTGCAATCGGCATTCATGCAAATGGTCGCCGATCCGGCCTTTCTCGAGGACGCGAAGCGAGTCAATATCGACATCAGCGCCATCGACGGCGAGGCGATCAGGAAGCTGATCGCCGACGCCGCCAAAACGCCAAAAGACGTGCTGGCCCGCTTCAAGGCCATGATCGGGGACTAGGAGGAATTCCATGCGCATTCGCCACATCGCCATCGCCAGCGACCATCCCGGCAAGGCCGCGGATTTTTACGCCAAAACCTTCGGCTTCACGGAATTGCGCCGCTTCGGCCTCGATCCAGCGCGTCCCGACCACGCGCCGCGGCCTTCGGGCGTCTTCATGACCGACGGCGCCATCAACATCGCCATCCTCAAGTTCAACGACGACCAGCTTGGCAAGGGCATCGACTACCTCGGCCTGCACCACTTCGGCGTCGTCGTCGACGACACCGAGGCCTGGATGGCGAAGTTCGAGAAAATGGGCCTTGAACGCGTGCCTTACGATCCGCCCGCCAACGGTCAGGCCGAGATCAAGTATCGCGGTCCGGACGGTGTGGTTTTCGACATCACCGGCCATCCCTGGGAAGGCAGCGCGACGGATTGAGCGTTTGGAGGATGGTGGTCGGCGAGGTCCCGCAATAATTTGTCCGCCCCCGTCCATTCGGGTCAAAAATGCCACCGTCCATAAGTGGCTTTTTAGCTTTTTGCCGATCCTCATCCGCCTTAGACCGATACAATCCGGGAAAAACTGTAATACGGATTGTAAGACCAGAGGCGAAATTTCAAAAGCCAAGCTAACGTGTCAACGGCGGAGCGAAAATGTGCCAGAAGGCGGCGTAAAAGTGTACCAGTCTGGTTGAGAGAAAGGGGCCCTAAAGC
>CAISJZ010000500.1 GCA_903885755.1 uncultured Hyphomicrobiales bacterium
GATCGTCACCGAAGGGCCGCCAGTGAAGGAGACGCTCTCGATCACGTCGGGATAGAGCGTGCCCTGCGCCAGAAACGTCAGTGGGCCGCGCCCGTCGGCGGCGATTTTCTTGGCCTCGGCCTCGAACACGTCGATGAACAGTTTGCCGATGATCTTGCGCTTGGTCTCGGGGTCGGCGACGCCGTCGAGCTCGCCCAGAAAGGCCTTGCTGGCGTCCACGTGGACCAGCGGAATGTTGTAGTGATCGCGGAACAGGCTGACGACCTCGGTCGCCTCGCCCATGCGCATCAATCCGTGATCGACGAACACGCAGGTCAGCCGGTCGCCGATCGCCTCGTGGATCAGCACGGCGGCGACGGCGGAATCAACGCCGCCCGACAGGCCGCACAGCACGCGACCGTCGCCGACCTGCTCGCGGATGACCTTGATCGCCTCGCCGCGGAAGGCGGCCATGGTCCAGTCGCTCTTCAGCCCGGCGATCTTGTGAACAAAGTTAGCGATCAGTTTCGCGCCGTCGGGCGTATGTACGACCTCGGGGTGGAACATGGTGGTGAAGATGCGCCGTTTTTCGTCGCTGGCGATGGCGAAGGGCGCGTTCTCGCTGACCGCCTTGACGGTGAAACCCGGCGGCAGTTTTGTCACGCGGTCGCCGTGGCTCATCCAGACGGGGTAGCGCCCGCCCTGTTGCCAGACGCCCTCGAAGAGCGCGCTCGGTTCGACAATCTCGATGTCGGCGCGGCCGAATTCGGCGGCGTGCCCGCCCTCGACGGCGCCGCCAAGCTGGACGGCGGTGGTCTGCTGGCCATAGCAGATGGAGAGAACCGGAATCCCGGCGTCAAATATGCCTTGCGGAGCGCGCGGCGAGCCTTCGTCGGTGACCGAGCACGGCCCGCCCGACAGGATCACCGCCTTGGGTTTCAGGGCCTCAAAAGCCTTTTCCGCCGACTGGAAGGGCGCGATCTCGCAATAGACCCCGGCCTCGCGCACGCGGCGGGCGATGAGCTGGGTCACCTGCGAGCCGAAATCGACGATCAGCGCCTTGTCGTGATGGCTGACGATTTCAGCGTGAAGATCGGGGGCGGCCATGGAGCGCGGTCCTTCCATTAAAAATCCGGATTAGACGAGCCCCCGCCCCGGCGCAATCGTCGCGAGCTGCCACAGGGTCAATTCTGAACGGATTTTAACAAGCATTCGAACGATTGGCTTGAACGGACGGCAACACGCGGGCGCCTATGGTGGGCGACGTGGGAGAGTTCAATGTCGTTCAATATCCGGGCGTCGCAGGTCGGAAACCTGTTTTCTGAGGGCGTCGAGCCCGCGGCGGCGCCGACGCCGCGCGAGCGCCGCAAACGCCGCGAGACCCTGTTCGAGGAAACTCTGTCACAATCGCTGCGCCGCCGCGTTCGCGCCGTCGCGCGCGCGTTGCGCCCCGACCGCATCGCCAGCCTGCCCTCCAACCTTGATTTCGTCCTGCGCGAGCGCGCCATAAAGCCCGCCGGCTTGCCCGACCCGGCGCAGGCTCTGTCGCGCCCCGACGGGCTCTGCGGCATGGTCGTTGACGCCACGCCCGACCTCGTCATGGAGGCCTTCGCGCGCGGCCTTTTTCCCCGGGCAGATTGCGGCCCGCTCAAATACTGGTCGCCCGCCCGGCGCATGACCGCGCGGCCCAGCAATCTGAAACAGCCCAAGGCGGCGCGCCGGCTGCTGCGCGGCGACAACCTGCGGTTTGCCCTCGACGCGGATTTCGACGCGACGATCGCCGCTTACGCCCACGCCCGCGGGGGCTGGCGCTCCGGCGGCCTGCTGTCGCCGCGCTCGCTGCACCTGCTGGCCTCGCTCGCCGATTTCGGCTGCGCGCACGCCATTGATGTCGAGGATATAGGCGGCCGCCGGGTCGCGGGGGCCTTTGGCGTCGCGGTCGGCAAGGTGTTCGTCACGCTGGGCGCCTTTGGCGTCGACATGGACCACGCCGACGCCGCGATTGTCGTTCTCAACCGCCACCTGCGCGCCAAGGGTTTCGCGCTGCATGATTTCGCTGGCGACGCGAATGTCGAGCGCCTGGGTTTCACGCCCATGTCGCGCGCCGAATATCTCGCGCTGCTGGCGGCCAATCCGGGCTTTGAAAGCGCCGGCCGCTGGAGGATCGACCGCGCGCTGTGCCAGCGCGACGCGCCGCTGCCGATCGGGGCCGGCGCCCTGCCCCCCGCGGCCCCGGACGCCGAGCCGGATGGCGAGGCGAACCATGGGCGGATCGCGGCGTAGGTTTTAGTTTCGCACCAGCGCGACGACATAAAATCCGTCCGTGCCGGTTGTTCGCGGCGTCAATCGAATGCCCGGCCCAAATGGCGAAGCGTGTTCGGCCAGGCGCGGCACGCCAGCCATGCGCGCCATATGCTCGGCGTGACGCGGCAGGAAATCGCCGTGTTTTTCGAGGAAAGCCGCGATGCGATCCTCGTTTTCCTCGCGCAGCAGCGAACAGGTGACATAGCAGATCACGCCGCCGCCCGGCTTCACGTAGCGCGCGGCGGCTTCCAGAACCGCGTCCTGATCCTTCTGGCGCTGTTCGAGCGCGCCGGGGCGCGTGCGCCACTTGGCGTCCGGATTGCGCCGCCAGGCGCCAACGCCGGTGCAAGGCGCGTCGACGAAGACCACGTCGCAGCGCCCGGCGAGATCGGCCAGAATGTCCTGCTGGCCGCGCGGGGCGCGCACCTGCACGTTGCGCGCGCCCGCGCGTTCCAGCCGCGCGAAGA
>CAISJZ010000501.1 GCA_903885755.1 uncultured Hyphomicrobiales bacterium
CCCTCGCGACGCTGGAAGAACAGATCGCGCCGCCGACGCTCAATTTTATCGAGCCGGATCCGGAATGCCCGATCGATCCGGTCGCCGAGGGGCCGCGCAAGATCGCGGTCGAGGCGGCGCTGTCGAATTCCTTCGCCTTTGGCGGCTTGAACGTGACATTGGCGGTCGCGCGCCCATGACAGGCGATCGCTTCGTCGCGGACGCAATCCAGATCGTCGAGGCGGTCACGCCGACACAGCAGGCCACGTTTCTGGGTGTCGCGCATCTCATTTACGCCGACGATCCGACATGGGTGCCGCCGCTTGACCTCATGGAAAAGCGCCGACTCTCGCCCAAGCACAACCCGTTCTTCATGGTGGGCGAGGCGGCCCTGTTCATGGCGATGAGGGGTGGCCGCGCTGTCGGACGGATCAGCGCCCAGATCAATCGAACCTATCTTGAAATCCACAACGACGACACGGGCCATTTCGGTTTCTTCGAAAGCATCGACGAGCAGACCGTCGCCGACGCGCTGGTTGCCGCGGCTGCGAACTGGCTGCGCGCCAAGGGCTGCAAGCGCATGGTTGGCCCTGTCAATTTCACGATCAACGATGAAAGCGGCTTGCTGGTCGAGGGTTTTGACACAGCGCCAGCAGTGTTCATGACCCAGTCGCGTCCGTGGATGGGGCCGTTGCTTGAACGCGCCGGCATGGTCAAGGACATGGACCTGCTGGCCTACCGGATGAAACCGACCGAGGCGGCCGGCGACTTTCGCAAGCTGGCCGAATTCGCTCGCACGTCGGGACGGATAGAACTGCGCCCGGCGGATATGTCGCAATACAATCGCGAGGTTGCGCTGCTCGTCGATATTTTCAATGACGCATGGTCCGAGAACTGGGGCTTCGTGCCAACGTCCACGAAGGAAATGGACATGGTGATCGGCGAGATGCGCTATTTTTTCCGAGGTAATTTCGCGCGGTTTCTTTTGCTTGATGGCGAGCCGGTCGGCGTCGCGATCGTCCTGCCAAACTACAATGAACTTGTTCAGCCATTCTGCGGGCGGCTGTTGCCCTTCAATTGGGCGAGGCTTTTCTGGAAGTTGTGGCGGCAGGACATTCATACCGCGCGGTTCACGTTGCTCGGCATTCGCAAGTCAGTGAAAGGCGCGGGCCTGCGGGCGCGCATGATCGCCATGCTGATCGACGCCTATCTCCAGGTTGGCGCGAATCTCAATCTCGATTGGGTCGAATTTTCGTGGATTCTTGAAAACAACCTGCCGATGCGGCATTTCGCCGAGCGGGCCGCCGGGCCGCCGGTCAAGCGCTACCGCATGTATGCACGGGACATCTAGACTCGCGCTGGTTCAATTCGAGGGAATACGGGCTTGAGCGGACCGAAGATTGTTCTCGTCACGGGCGCGTCGTCTGGCATCGGGCGCGCCTGCGCCGCCTTGCTGCACGAAAAATCACACATTGTTTATGGGACAAGCCGGAAAGCCGCGGCTGCCGGGATACCCTGGCGAATGCTGCAGCTCGATGTCACCAGCGAGCAGTCCGTCGCGAGCGCGGTCGCGCGCATTCTCGATGAACAGGGGCGCATCGACGTTGTCGTCAACAACGCGGGCCTCGTGATGGCCGGCGCGATCGAGGACACGAGCCTTGACGAGGCGCGCCTGCAACTCGACACGAACCTGTTTGGCGCGGCGCGCGTTTGCAGGGCTGTTCTTCCCACGATGCGCGAGAAACGCTCAGGCCTGATCATCAACGTGGGTTCGCTCGCGGGCGTCGTCGGCCTGCCATTTCAGGGCTATTACAGCGCCAGCAAATTCGCGCTGGAAGGTTTTACCGAGGCGCTTCGCCTGGAAGTCGCGGCCTTCGACGTCGAGGCGACAATCGTTGAACCTGGCGATATCGCGACGAGCGTCGTGCAGAACCGTGTTCGCGTGGCCGCTTCCGGCGCTGCTTCGCCCTATCGCGCGGCCTTCGATAAGACCGTCGCCACTTTTGAGAAAGAGGAGACCGCTGGCGCCTCGCCTGAGGTTGTGGCGCGGCGCGTGCTGTCTATCATCGAGTCTGGAAGGCCGGCGGTGCGCTATTCCGTTGGCCCGTTCGGTCAGCGCCTGCTCGCAGGACTGAAGCCGTTCTTGCCCTCCAGATGGTTTGAATTCGGCCTGATGATTTACTACGGGCTGAAACGCGGTGGATAGGCTCGCCGACTTGCGCGTGACGCCGGAGACTCTAGACTGACCTGAACGCCGCGCCGAGAGCGGCGAGAATCGTTAGTTCTGGAGGACGCCATGGACCGCCGCGATTTCC
>CAISJZ010000502.1 GCA_903885755.1 uncultured Hyphomicrobiales bacterium
GCCACCTTGGCCTTGAAAGCCGGTGTGTGATTGCGACGCGGTCGTCTGCTCATGATCTCTCCTGATTCGCGGCAATTCTTGCCGCTGTCAGGCGGAAAATCCACTTATCCCGCTGTTCAGATTTCCGAAGCCAGCTCTATCCACGCAACGACGATCAGCAGCAATGCTATTGGATGACCGAACATGCGAATAAAATTCATCGGTTCTCCCCCATCGCGGTAGTGTTGTTTCAAATACCGTTGAAAATCTCCGGATGCTGCTCCAGAAGCAATTCGACAGACCGAGCCAAAGCCTGCGACGTTCCGCTCCCTGCTCCAATTTGGGTTAATCTCAAAAATGAGGCGCGCCCTTGCTCGCCAACGACCCGTATTCGGGTCGATACCGTGCAACTGATCGTTCCTGCCAGCGCGGTTGAATCGTGGCATTGCGCTTCCACAATGGATAGCAGGGCTGCGCGCAGCTTTCCCGCCAGCCCCGCTTGGGCGAGCAAGTCTATGTTTCCATTTGCGATCTGATCGAAGTATCCGGCGGCAAAAACGTCCGGGCGAAACTCATCAACGTCCCGTCCCCTCTTACGCAAGGCCAGGTACAATTGGTCGTTAAGTTGTTTTGAGGCTTCAGAGGATACAGTGTCCGTGGAGGCGGCACGCGCTCCGACGATGACAACGCCGCTCGAATAGGTCGACGTTCCAAAAATCTCCGCGAGAGGTTTCGTCGGTGTCGGGGCAGGTGGTCGCGGTTGTTCCTGAGACGGCGGATTGGCTGGGGCAGGCGGGAGCAGCACAGCCGGGGTCGAAGAATTCGTGGCTGAACTCTGCGGGGCTGGTGTACTGCCGACAAAAATCCATTTTGAAATGAGCGCGGTCGTCGCGATCGTGATAATCACGACGCCGATCAAGAACCAGGGCGGGCTTCGGACTCCGCTGGGTTCACGTATCATCGCTTCCCCCCGAATACGGCCCAGCTTGACGTGAATCATCGGCCTAGTCGAGACTTGCGAGATGTCGATCCCGAGCGCCTTATTGGGTCGTCGCCGTGAGAATATTTGGACTGGTAGGATCAGGAATGAGTGAATAAATGTAGGAAAAATATCTGTTTTAGGAACTGAACCACGGACAAAATCCTTTTTGAGGGTATAAATACGGACTTGGCGATTTTTTAAGACGTTAAAAATAAAGCAAAATTAGTCTATTGGAAAATCAGTGTGATTCCGCCCCTGGGCACCAAGGACCTAATTCCTATTTTTCTTAGCTCAGATTATATTATTTAACTCAATAAGTTAGGTCCGCTGACCTGCTAGTGTCGGCCATTGCGCCACGTTGTTGCTCCCAAAATTCGGCGTATCCATCAAGGTAACGCCCAGATCCCCATTGGTGGGGCTCCTAGGCGCCGAATCTTTTCGGCGCCACAAACGCCAAACCCGGGGATAGGGCGTACAAGAGTTTCGAGGGCGGCGAATTGCATCGCCTGATCCGGCGCAACTGCGGCGCGATCTGGCGGCTCGGGCCCTGGCGCGGAGACAAGCGGTGAAACCGGCGTGATGAATTCGCTCTGCAAGATTCAAATCGGACTAACGAATGGCTCGGCAAGAGACTTCCTTCATCGCGGAACGCGCGCCGATCTTGGAGTCCTGAAGCAAATTTTTCAGGATAAGGACTACTCGATCGATAAACTTCGCAGGGGCGGGGAGTTGGTCGCGAAATTCAACGCCATCACGCGGGCGGGAAAGACGCCCCTTGTTATCGACGCGGGCGCGAATATAGGAGCAAGCGCGCTGTGGCTTTCCATCGCATTCCCCGGGGCGCACACGGTTTGCTTTGAACCGGAGAGTTCAAATTTTGAATTATTGAAATCCAACACAACTGGATTGAACGTGGACCTTCACGAAGCGGCGGTTGGGTCGGTCGACGGGAGGGTTGATTTACTTGATCCTGGAGAGGGCGAGTGGGGTTATCAAACCGCGACCAATCCGGGGGGCGCGATCAATTTATTTTCACTGGATCGCGTCGTGACGTGCAAGAAAGCGCTCGGATATGAGCCATTTATCGCCAAAATAGATATCGAGGGTGGAGAAGGCGAGCTTTTTTCCGGCCATACGGATTGGGTCAACGAGTTCCCGCTTCTGATTATCGAGTTGCATGACTGGCTGCTGCCCGGAAAGGGGACCTCGGCGAACTTTCTCAAAACGATCAGTCAATTCGACCGCGATTTTGTTCACATAGGAGAAAATATTTTCTCGATTAAAAACTAGAATTCTTCCCGTTCCGCGAAGCGATGCGCCCCGGTTTTGTTCCGGGGCAGCGAAGGTCCTTGCTATTTTCCGCGACGCGCGATCATCGACGGGCACATGCGGGGTTTCTCCCTGGCGCCCCAGCCATCACAGACTCGCGGCCGCGCGCGCCGCCTGATCGTAATCGCCCGAAAGCGCCCGCAACATGGCCGCGGCGCCGGACAGGGATTGCTCGCCCTGACCCGATGATTTGACCGCCCGCACCAGGAGTTGTTCGCGGATTTCGCGATAGGCTTGGCAGGCGCGCGCGCCCTTCGCGGTGATTTCCACGAATTTTTCCTTGCCGACTTTCTTGCCCTTCGCGAGACCGGCGCGTTCAAGCTTCTTGATCGCGTAGGTCACGACATGCGTATCCTCGACATTCAGGACAAGACAAATATCGGCGAGCCGCTTTGGCTTGTCGCGATGCTGGATCGTGTGCATCACCAGCACGTCGAGCGCGGAGAGATCGGCGACGCCGGCGGCCGCCATCGCCCGCACCATCCAGCGATGAAACGCGTGGCTCGCCAGAATGAGGCCGAATTCGAATTCGGACAGCGCCGGGCTTTCGCCCGACGCCAGATGGGCCGAAGAAACAATCGGTCCGAGGTTGAATGGCAGTGTCGCCTGTTTCATGGCGCGCGATGTTCCCTTTATTGCGCCGTGAGTTCGCGGCCCTTCGTCTCGGGCAGCAGAAGCGCCGCGATGACGACGAGCGCGTAGGCGATGCCCGCGAAGACGCCGATCGACTGGCCAAGCGGCAGGGTCGAGGACAGCAGCCCGACAAAGGTGACATTCCATGCCGAAACGCCGCGGCCGAAATTATAGGCGAAGCCCTGTCCCGAGCCGCGCATGCGCGTTGGAAACAGTTCGGTCAGATAGGGCCCGGCCCCCGAGAAAATACCCGAGGCGAAAAACCCGAGCGGGAAGCCAAGAATCAGCATCAGCGTGTCGGTGATGGGAGTCTGCGTGTAAACAAGCGCGATCACGAAGGAGCAGACGGCGAAGAGGATGAAATTCGCGCGCCGCCCGATTCTGTCGGCAAGCCATGCGGAGACGAGATAACCGACAAAGGATCCCGCGATGATCACGGCGAGATAGGGAAACGACCCGATGATCGAGAGTTTGCGTTCCGTGCGCAGAAAGGTCGGTAGCCATGTTGTAATGGCGTAATAGCCGCCCTGACATCCCGTTGTCAGGATCGATGCGAGAATCGTCGTCCGCAACATCGAGGGCGAAAAAATCTCGAGGAAATTCGAGCCGCCGCCGCTCTTTTCCAAATTGTCCTTCGTGGCCTGAAAGACCTCCGGCTCCTTCACGAAGCGGCGAATGAAGAAAATCAGCAGCGCCGGCGCGAGGCCCAGCATGAACAGCGAACGCCAGGCGAGCTCTGGCGCCAGATTGGCGGACACGAGCGTCCATGCGATCAACGCGATCGCCCATCCGATCGCCCAGGCCGATTGCACGCTGCCGACCGCTTTGCCGCGATGTTCCGCCCGGATGGTCTCGCCGATGAGAACGGCGCCGGCCGCCCATTCGCCGCCAAAGCCAAATCCCATGAGCGAGCGAAAGACCAGGAATTGTTCGTAATTTTGCGCGAGCCCGCAGAAGAAGGTGAATGCCGCGAACCAGGCGACCGAGATCTGCAGGGTGCGCACGCGGCCAAAGCGATCGGACAACAGACCGGCGAGCCAACCGCCGAAGGCCGAGGTGAACAGGGTCACCGTGCCGATCAGGCCCGACTGCGCCGGACTGAGCGCGAAGGTCGCGGCGATGGCGCCAAGCGCCAGTCCATAAATCTGCACGTCGAACGCGTCGAGCCCCCAGCCCATGAAGCAGGCCCAGAAGGTTCGTTTCTCCGGCTTGGCGAGATCGCTGTACCAACCAAGCGGGCCAGCGGCGCCTTGCGTTGTCGTATCAGTCATGACGTCCCCCATCACGCGGACTTTTGATTGCATCGGCACGTCCGCATGGCGCGATGCGTGGAAGCAACTGGATGGCGACGGACACGAGCCATCCGAGGCGTTAAAACTTCATGTTGACGAATTATCGATAATTCGTAGATATTGTCAATGTGGGTCTTCCGCGCGACGGCGCGGCCACTTCCGACATAGGGTGAGCGTCTTGCCGGGGCCAAAAAACGCCAGAGCGCATTGGGATTTCTGGATCGATCGGGGGGGCACCTTCACCGACATCGTCGGGCGCGATCCCGGCGGTCGGCTGCATACGCGCAAGTTGCTGTCGGAAAATCCGGGCGCCTACCGCGACGCCGCGGTGCAGGGCATTCGCGATCTCTTGGGTCTGGCGAATGGCGAGGCGATCCCCGCGGGACGCATCGGGGCGGTCAAGATGGGCTCCACCGTCGCCACCAACGCGCTTCTGGAACGCAAGGGCGAAAAAACCCTGCTGGTGACGACAAAGGGCTTTCGAGATGCGCTCGAGATCGGCTATCAGGCCCGTCCGAAAATCTTCGCCAGGAACATCATCAAACCCGAGCAGCTCTATTCGGGCGTCGTCGAAATCGACGAGCGGGTGCATGTCGATGGAACGATCGAACGCGCGCCGGACGCGGCGGTCGTTCGCCGCGAACTCAAGGCCGCGTTGGCGGAGGGATTCAAGGCGGTCGCCGTCGTCTTCATGCACGCCTATCGCTATCCCGCTCACGAGCGCCTGGTTGCCGAAATCGCGCGCGAGGTCGGCTTCGCTCAGGTGTCGCCAAGTCATGTCTGCTCCCCGTTGATCAAGTTCGTCGGGCGCGGTGACACGGCCGTCGTCGACGCCTATCTCTCGCCGATCCTGTCCCGCTATGTCGCCCAGGTCGCCGGGGAACTCGACATCGCGCGCACCGGCGCGCGTCTGATGTTCATGATGTCGTCGGGCGGGTTGACGGCGGCGGACTTGTTCGCGGGCAAGGACGCCATCCTTTCGGGGCCCGCGGGCGGCGTTGTCGCCATGGCGCGGACCGCGCGCTCGGCGGGCTTTTCGCGCGTCATCGGTTTTGACATGGGCGGCACCTCCACGGATGTCGCGCATTTCGATGGCGAGTTCGAGCGCGCCTTTGAAACAGAGGTCGCGGGCGTGCGGATGCGCGCGCCGATGATGTCGATCCACACGGTCGCGGCGGGCGGCGGCTCCATTCTGCGTTACGATGGCGCGCGCATGCGCGTCGGGCCCCAATCGGCGGGCGCCGATCCCGGGCCAAAATGCTATCGCCGCGGCGGACCTCTGGCCGTCACCGACGCCAATCTGATGGTCGGCAAGCTGGTCCCGGATCTCTTTCCGAAAATCTTCGGGCCTGGCCGAGATCAACCAATCGATGTCATGGAGGTGCGCGCCGCGTTCGCCGCGCTGGCCCGCGAGATTGGAAATGATCGCGCGCCCGAGCAGGTCGCGGACGGTTTCATCGCCATCGCGGTGGCGGCGATGGCCGAGGCGATCAAGAAAATTTCCGTCGCGCGCGGCTACGACGTAACGCGCTACGCGCTCAACTGCTTTGGTGGCGCGGGCGGGCAACACGCCTGCCTCGTCGCCGACGCGCTGGGCATGACGAAGGTTCTTATACATCCGCTCTCCTCGCTACTGTCGGCCTATGGCATGGGGCTCGCCGACATTCGCGCGCTGCGAACGAAAGGCGTCGAGGCGCGGCTTGATGGCAAGACGCTGGCGGCCATGTTTCGCGACGCCGCCGCGCTCGCGCGCGACGCCGTTGGCGAGGTGCGCGATCAGGGCGTGGCGCGCGGGAAAATTGAAACGCGGCTGACCGCGCATCTGCGCTACGATGGATCGGACACCGCGATTGTCACGCCAATGCCCGGGTTGAAAGGCGCCGCGGCCATCGCCGCGTTGCGCCGCGCCTTCGAGCGCGCGCACAAACAGCGCTTTGGCTTTGTCGACCCCTCCAAGGCGCTTGTCGTCGCCGCCATTGGGGCCGAGGCGGTGGGTGGCGGCGCGCCATTTCGCGAGCCGGCGCGACGCGCGACCACCAATCCAACGCCAAAGCCCGCGCGACGTTCAAAATTCTTTTCGCGCGGCGAATGGCGTGACGCGCGGGTCTTCCTGCGCGAACAGCTTGGAGTTGGCCACGTGGTCAACGGACCGGCTCTCATCATGGAGCCGCACCAGACCATCGTCATCGAGGATGGCTGGCGCGCCGAGGTCACACGCCGGGACCATATCGTGCTGGAGCGATACAAAAAGCTGGCGCGCCGCCGCGCCATCGGCGCCAGC
>CAISJZ010000503.1 GCA_903885755.1 uncultured Hyphomicrobiales bacterium
CGGTGACCGCGACCGCGATGCAGCCGGCCCGCTCGGCCCGCTCGACATGGTGCTTGGCCACCTCGAACTTGTTCGATGCATAGAGCTGGAACCAGATGTTGCGGCCGCGCGCCGCGGTCACGTCCTCGACCGAACGCGAGGTCTGCGTCGACAGCACCATCAGATGATCGCCGGCCTTGGCGCCGCGCGCGGTCGCCAGTTCCCCATCCTCGTAATAGGAGCCATGGCCGCCGGTTGGCGCGAGGATGATCGGCGTCGGATATTTCTGGCCGAACAGCTCCATGCTCATGTCGATCTTGCTGACATCGACCAGGCGGCGCGGGCGCAACTGGTATTTCAAAAATCCTTCGCGGTTGGCGCGCAGCGTCACCTCGTCGTCGATGCCCGAGGTCATGTAGCCGAAGTGCTGCGGTTGCACGTTCTTTTTCATCACTGGCTCGAAATCAAAGACGTTGATCGCGTCCTTGGGCGTGGCGATGAGATGATCGAGATCACGCGGCGCCCAGATGGTGGGATCGGGCAGGCGGTTGGGAGCCTCAAGCGCATGCGCCAGACTCCCGCCGCCAGCGTAGGCGACGCTCGCGCTGCCCGCGAGATATTTCAGAAAGCGGCGGCGATTGGCGATCGGATCGAATTGCGACATGCGATGTCCTCCCCGGCGGCGATTCTTCGATCGCCGCGATGGGGAGAGCATAGGACGGTTCGGTGGAGGCTTGAAAGACCCCGCCGCCGCCTATCCCTCGCGCGGCTTGTAGGCCTTGCCATCGCGCCAGCGTTTCATCAGCGCCTCTAGCTCGGGATCGACCGCGTCGGGCAGTACGATTTTCAGGCTCACCAGCAGATCGCCGGCCGCCGCGCCGCTCGCCGCCGGCAGGCCCTTGCCGCGCAATCGCAGGGTCCGGCCCGAACTGCTGTTCGGCGGCACGGTCAGCTCGACCGCGCCGGTCAGCGTGCGCGCCTCAACCTTGCCGCCAAGTATGGCCTCGTAAAGCGTGATGGGCAGATCGAGACGCAGGTCGCGCCCGTCAATCCTGAATTGCGCATGGCGCGCCACGCGGATGGTGATGATCGCGTCGCCATTCTCGCCGCCGTATTGGCTGGGATTGCCCTGACCCTTGAGGCGGATCTGCTTGCCGTCCTCGATCCCGGCGGGAATCTTGACCTCCAGCGTCCGCCCGGACGGCAGGATGACGCGCGTCTCGCCGCCAAGGACCGATTGTTCCAGCGTCACCGTCACCGTGCCGGCGACATCCTCGCCCTTGGGCGTCGGCTGCTTGCCGCGCGGCCCGGTCCGGCCGCGCCCGCCAAAAAGCCCCTCGAAGAGGTCGCTGGGGTCGAAGCCCGCCGCGCCGCCGCGTGGGGCGCCGCCCGCGTTGAATTCGAAATGCTCGAAGCCGCCCGGCCCGGCCTGCCGGCGAAAGCCGCCGCCGCCCGGGCCGCCCGCTCCAAAACCCTCGAAACCGCGCGGCTTGCCCTCCGCGTCGATCTCGCCGCGGTCGAACTGGCCCTTTTTCTTGTCGTCGCCGAGAATTTCATAGGCGGAATTGGCCTCGGAGAACTTTTCCTTGGCCTTGGGGTCGGTCTTGTTCTGGTCAGGGTGGAACTTCTTGGCCAGCTTCCGATAAGCCTTCTTGATCTCATCGGCGCTGGCGGCCTTGGTCACCCCCAGAATGGTATAAGGATCGCGCATCAGGAGCCCACTCCAGCGTCCGCCCGTCATGGCGCGGAGGCAATGTCTCAAGCCGTATATGGTTCGGCTCGGGGTGAGTCGCAAGGATAGCGCCAAACCTTGCGCGCGTCCGATTGCCTCGCGCCGGGCCGGCGGCCTATTCTGCGGGCGAAATCGGGAGGAAATGGATCGCCATGAACGCACCTGTCGCCGGCTCGCCCGTCGCGCCGAACCCCGTCGAGGCGTCCTGGCCCGCCAACGCTCCGATTCCCTCGCCCAAGCTGGTCCCGGCGCTGGCGGACAAATACATCAACATCGAGGATCTGCGGCTGGGCGCCCGGCGGCGGATGCCGCGCGGCGTTTTCGAGTTCATCGATCGCGGCTCGGAGGACGAGGCGACGCTGAAGGACAACCGCGCCAGCTTCCACCGCATCAAGCTGCGCAACAGGGTTCTGGTGGATGTCTCCCGGCGCAGCCAGCAAATCACGCTGTTCGGCAAGCCGATGTCGATGCCGCTGGCCATCGCGCCGACGGGCGCGGCGGGTCTGGCCTGCTACGAGGGCGAGCTGGAGCTCGCCCGCGCCGCCGCTCGCTCGGGCGTGCCCTTCACCCTCGCTACCCCCTCGCTGACCGCGATCGAGCGCATCGCCACGGTGGAGGAGGGCCGCAAGTGGTTCCAGCTCTATATGTGGCGCGATCGGGAACTCTCGCACGCGCTCGTGCGCCGCGCCCGCGACGCCGGCTTCGAGACGCTCATCCTCACCGGCGACACGGCGGTGCCGCCGATCCGCGAATACAACAAGCGCAACGGCTTCAATTCGCCCTTCACCTTCAATCCCGCGATTGTCGCCGATGTCGCGATGTCGCCGGGCTGGATGTGGCGCGTGCTGCGTCCCTATCTCCAGAATGGCGGAATGCCCAAACAGGCGCATTACCCCAATGATTCAAAGGGCGTGCAGGTGCGCATGGTCGGCGGCGCCGAAACCCTGCGCGGCGACAATCTGAGCTGGGACGACATCGCCCGGCTGCGCGACATCTGGAAAGGCCCGATCCTCGTGAAGGGCGTTCACCAGCCCGACGATGTCGAGCGTGGCATTCGCGAGGGCATAGAGGGCGTCATTGTCTCCAACCACGGCGGGCGCAATCTCGACACCGCGGTATCTTCGCTCGACGTGTTGCCCGAAATCGTCGCCGCCGCCGGCGACAAGCTCGTTGTCATCGCCGACAGCGGCGTCCGTCGCGGCGGCGACATTCTCAAACTGCTGGCGCTCGGCGCGAAGGCGGTGCTGTCGGGCCGCCCGACGCTCTATGGAACCGCCGTCGCGGGCGAGGATGGCGCGGCGCATGCTCTCGGCCTTCTCAAGCGCGAACTCGACACGGCCATGGCCTATACCGGCTGTTGCGCGATCAACGACATCTCGCCGCGCGTGTTGTGGCGAGAGGCGAGCTAGTCGCGATTCGATGACGTCAGTCTCGCGACGATAGCGGGCGCGCCACGTCTTCCAGCGAACGGCGCTCCGCCGCGACGCCCCAGCGCGCGGCGCAGGCGGCGGAGGCGAGCATGAGACTGGCGCCAAACAAATATCCGCAAAACAGGGCGCCGCGCGATCCCGTGCCAATCAGCGCGCCAAATATCCAGGGCGCGGCGACGCCGCCGATCCCGGTGCCAATTGCGTAGAAAAGCGCGATGGCGAGCGCCCGAATCTCGATGGGAAAGGATTCGCTGACTGTCAGATAGGCCGAGCTGGCGGCGGCGGAAGCGAAGAAAAACACGACGCTCCAGCAAAGTGTTTGCCCTCGCGCGTCGAGCGCGCCGACGTAAAACAACGCGCCGCTCGCCATCAGCGCCAGCCCCGAGATCGCGTAGGTGAATGCGATCATCGGTTTGCGGCCAAGCGAGTCGAATAGCGGACCGAGCGCCAGGGGACCAAGCACGTTGCCGAGCGCGAAGGGTAAAATGTACCAGCCGACGTCGGAGCTCGGCGTTCCATAGAATCGCGTGAGAACCAGGGCATAGGTAAAAAAGATCGCATTGTAGAAGAACGCCTGCGCCGCCATGAGCGCGAGGCCGACAAGCGCGCGCGTTCGATGCGTGCGCGTGAGCGCGATGAAGACTTCGCCCAGCGGGGTATGGCTACGCGTGGTGATCGCGATGAATCTTGCCTTGGCAAGGTCGAATGACGGGGTATCGCTGGCCGTGAATCCGTCCTCGATCACGCGGACAATCACGTTGGCCTCCGCGACGCGTCCGTGAATCGCTAGCCAACGTGGGCTCTCCGGCAGCATCGCGCGAAGCGCCAGTATCACGAGACCGAGGCTCGCGCCGATCATGAACGCGAGCCGCCAGCCGACGTCCGGACCAAAGCGCGATGGATCGAGGAGGAGGATCGAGGCTCCGCCACCCAGCGCGGCGCCCAGCCAGAACGTGCCGTTGATGGCGAGATCGACGCGGCCGCGATATCGCGCGGGCGTCAACTCCTGAATGGTGGAATTGATCGCGGCGTATTCGCCGCCAATTCCGGCGCCGGTCAACAGGCGAAAAAGACAGAAACTCCCCAGACTCCACGAAAGCGCCGTCGCGGCCGTGGCGACGAGATAGACGCCAAGCGTGACAAAGAAGAGCTTCTTGCGCCCGAGCCGGTCCGTCATCCAGCCAAACAGAAGCGCGCCGCCCACGGCGCCCGCGAGATAGGCGCTCGCGGCCAGGCCTAGGTCAACGTCGGAAAATCGCAGGCTCGGGCTATCCTTCAACGCTCCGGCGATTGATCCGGCGATTGTCACCTCCAACCCGTCGAGAATCCACGTTACGCCAAGCGCGATGACCACAAGTGTATGAAAGCGCCCCCATGGCAGTCGATCGAGCCGCCAGGGTATGTCGGTCGTGATGCTCTCGGGCCCGGCCACGCGACACTCCGACGGTTCGCGAATGCAACGCGCGGACGCGCTCCGGGTTCCCACGCGCAGATGGTCCATGCCTTCGACAAATGTGCCGCGCGCTCTACTTCGCCGCCGGTGTCACCAGCCTCCTCGCGCGCTCGACGATCGCGGGTGGCGTCGCGTAGGCCCTGGCGATGAGCGCCTGGGTGTCTTCGCCGCTCGTCGGCGAAATCTCCGCCTGCATGACCTTGCCATCGGCGAGAAACTCCGGGTCCTTCATCGTCGCGTCGAAGGCGCGGCGAAGAATGTCCACCTTGCCCGGCGGCGTGCCGGGAGGCGCGGCGAACGGTCGCCCGATGGCGGTGCCCGCGAGAAACAGCGACAGCAATTGCTTGTCCTCGTCGTTCTTCAAGAGATCGAAGACGAGCGGCGCCGCGCCGGCCTTGGGATTTTTCTCGAAGCCGAGTTGCAGGAGCACGTTGATTTTTTTGTCGCGCAGCCAGTCGGGTTTCGACGCCTCGAGCGAGGACAAGGTCAGGCCGCAGCGGCCATGCACCTCGCCGCTCTCGATCGCCATGAAGGTTTCCTTGGTGCCGAGATAGCCGGTCACGAGGCGGAATTTCGTGCCGAGCGTGTCATTGAGGATGAGCGGATAGGTGTCGGTCTCCGACCCCGCGCCTGTGCCGGCCAATACCATCTCGCGCGTTCGCGCGTCCTCGATGGTCTTGAAGGGACTGTCGCCCCAGGAAATGCACAGGCTGACGTCGCGGCTGATCGCGCCGATCCAGTTGAATCGGCTCATGTCATAGCCGGGATTGCGCGCGCCGATCAAAGGCTCGATCAGCGGTCCGCCCGGAAATGTCGTGATCGCCGTGCCGTCTTTCGGCGCGGAATCGGCCAGAAAATTCGCGGCGCGAATGCCGCCGGCGCCAGGCATGTCCTGCACGTTGACGGCCGGGTTGCCAGGAATATGACGCCCGATGTGCCGGCCGAGCAGACGCGCGTAAAGATCGATGCCGCCGCCCGCGGTGCCGGCGACATAGAGCGTGATCGGTTTGGTGATCGTCTCCTGCGCAACGCAGGGCGTGGTGGAAAGAAGGATGGCGGCGAGAAGCGTTTTCATCACGCCATCACCGGTTCGGCGTCGATGAGCACGAAGGCGAGCACCGCCGGCGCGTCCGCGCGATTGCTCCAGGCGTGGTTCGTGCCCCGCTGCACCAGAACGTCGCCCTGCTTGAGAAGGACTTCGCCTTCATCCATCAGCGCCCAGATTTCGCCCGACAGGACGATGGCGTAATCGATCGACGCGGTCTTGTGAAAACCGGGATGACGCGCGTTGGACCGGTCGAGCGCGCCCGCGCGGCCCGTGCCGTCGTCATGGCTGGTCGCGTGCTCCCTTTCAAGCGCGGCGCGGCGCTCCTTGTCCGGCGGATAGGAAATGACGCGAAAGACGCTGCCGTTTTTCGGTGGCGGAAGTCGAAAGGCGCGATCCGTGGGATCGTGTTCGCCAGTGTTATCGGCGGGCGTCGCGGACGTGTCCCAGAGTTCGATCACAAGCGAGGAGCCAGGACCGCGCTGATAAACATGCGGCGCGGGTCCGTCGAAAATGAAACACGATTTGCCCTGGGCGTTGTGCCCGGAGACGACCCGGCGGACTGGGCTGGACATGGCGGCGCTTCGATTCCCGTGACGTGATTGAACGCTGTCTTATCGTATCGCGTGCGGGCGCGCCAGAATGACCGGTCCGGGCGTCACGGACGCGGCGGTTCATACTTCCAGAACAAAAAAGTCGGAATCAGATTGTGTGAAGCTTCGAGCATTGGCTGACAGTGGAATGACGGCGCATCAATGGAGAATTCGTATGTCTCCGACCACCGCGATCGACCATTCCTCAGACAATGGCGCACCAGCCTGTCGATGACGGCAACCGGTTTTCCCGTCGCGATGACGCCGACGCGGTTCAACCACGCGCGTTCGGGGCCATTCTCGGTCGGCGGCGAGACGAACGTCACCTCGACTTCGATTTGATAGTGCTGTTCGCTGACTTCGATGTTGCGCGCCAGCGCGTGACGAAGCGTGATGACGGGTTGGTCCTCGTCCGGGCCCGGCCGCGCCGCGATGATTGCTTGCGCTTTCGCCACAAGCTTGTCCGCCATGCGGTCCATGCCGTCGGCCGCGACCGGTTGCGTCAGTATCGCGCAAAGCGCGGCGCCTAGGCGCGCGCCGTTCATGCAAACCCGCGCGACTTCAGCAGGGGATCGACGCTCGGCAGGCGCCCGCGGAAGGCGATATAGGCCGCCTTGGGATCGCGCAGATTGCCGGCGGAATAGACATTCTCGCGCAGGCGCCGCGCTACTTCGGGATTGAATACGTCGCCGGTTTCGGTGAACGCCGCGAAGGCGTCCTGATCGAGCGTCGCCGCCCAGAGATAGCTGTAGTAGCCGGCGGCGTATCCTTCCCCGGCGAAGGCGTGGCTGAAATGCGGGCTGCGATGGCGCATCGGAACCTCGTCGGGATTGCGGATGCGCGCCAGCGTCGCGTCCTCTATCCCCATGGGGTCATCCACGTTCGCCGCCATGTGCGCGTCCATGTCGACATATGCGGAGGAGCAGAATTCGACGGTGATGAAACCCTGGTTGAATTTTGCCGCCGCGCCGATGCGTTCGATCTTTTCGGCGGCCAGCGGCTCGCCGGTTTCCACGTGGCGCGCGAAGCGGCTCAGCACTTCCTGAGTGAACAGCCAGTGCTCGAAAAGCTGCGAGGGAAGTTCGACGAAATCGCCGCTGACGGCGGTTCCCGCCAGCGTGGGATAGGTGACATCAGACAGCAGTCCATGCAGCGCATGACCAAATTCATGGAACAGCGTGCTGGCCTCCGTGGTGGAGAGCAGGGCGGGCGCGCCCTCCGATGGCTTGGCGATGTTGAGCACGTTGATGATGATTGGCCGCTGGTCGCCATCAAGCTTGCGCTGCGAGCGGAACGCCGACATCCAGGCGCCGCCGCGCTTGGAGGCGCGCGCGAAATAATCGCCGAAAAACAGACCGACATGTTGACCCGCCGCGTCCTTCGCCTCGAACACGCGCACATCGGGATGATAGGTCTCGATATCCTTGCGCTCCTCGAAGGACAAGCCGAACAACTTGCCCGCGACGAAGAAAGCCGCCTCGATCATCCGGTCGAGCGGCAGATAGGGGCGCAATTCCGCGTCATCGAAGGCGTATTGCGAGCTTCGCAGTTTTTCCGCGTAAAAACGCCAGTCATGCGCCGCGAGCGTGAAATTGTCGCCTTCGTCGCTGATCATGGATTGCAGGCGCTCGCGCTCGCGCAGCGCCTGTTCGCGACCCGGCTTCCAGACATCGTCGATGAGTTTGTAAACCGAGGCCGCGTCGCCAGCCATCGTGTCGTCGAGCTTGTAGTCGGCGTAAGTCTTGTAACCCAGCAGTCTGGCGCGCTCGCCGCGCAGGCGCAGCGTCTCGGCGATGATGGCGCGATTGTCCGTCGCCCCGCCATTCTGCCCGCGCATGAGAAAGGCGTGCAAAAGCTTTTCCCGCAGGTCGCGTCGCGTCGAGGTCGACAGAAAAGTCTCGACCACGCCGCGCGACAGCGACACGCCATGCTTGCCGGCAAGGCCATGTTCGTTGGCGTAAGCCGCGGCGCTCGACAGGAAGTCCCGCGACAGGCCCGCCCGGTCGGCCGCGGTTTCAAGCGGTAGGATGTAATCGGATTCATCCTGCAGCACGTTCTGGCTGAATTGCGTGCCGAGCGTCGCCAGACGCTCGCTGATCGCCGCCAGCCGCTCTCGATCGGCTTGTTCCAGCGCCGCGCCCGAGCGCGAAAACATCTTGTGGACGCGTTCAACGAGGCGCATCTGCTCGGCGCCGAGACCGACCGTCTCGCGCGCCCTGAATACGGCGTCGATCCGCGCGAACAGTTTGGGGTTGAGCCGGATAGCGCTGCGATGGCGCGACAGGATCGGGGACAAATCGCGCTCGATCGCCCGGATCGGCTCGTCCGACATCGTGCCCGTCAGGTTCCAGAATACGCCGCCAACGCGGTTGAGGTCCTCGCCCGCCCGCTCCATCGCCTCGATCGAGTTGGCGAAGGTCGGGGCTTGCGGATTGTTGGCGATGGCCTCGATCTCCGCGAGATTCGCGGCGAGGGCCGCGTCGAAGGCGGGTCGGAAGTCCTCCGTTCGAAAGCTGGAAAACGGCGGCGCGCCGAAGGGCGTGCTCCAGGGACGCGCGAACGGATTGGCTTGGGTCAAGGCTGGCTCCCGGCTGAGTGTCGCCGGAAGCTATGTGCCGCCGCGGCCGGCGGCAAGGTCAACGATCAGGCCTTTTTCCAGGGCTTGACCTCGCCGACGCTCCATTCTCCGGATTTGTCGCGGCAGGCGACGCCTTGCAGGCTCTGGGCGGGCGCTGCGCCGCCGATCTCGGCGAGGAAGGCCCGGCAAATGCGATCGTCGGAGGGGCGCGCGTCGCCGACGGGCGTGAACACCCCCTTGGCGCCCGAACGTGGATTGTCCCAGTTGACCGCCGCGCCGTTGCCCTGAGGATCGAGCGCGACCGACATGGCCGCCCGCGCGCGCCGCCAGTCCTCGACATCAAGCGAGGAGGACAATGGCGAGGCGGATTTGCCGATCGATCCCGTCGCGTCGTCGTCGCGGGAAAGCAGCGAGGGCAGCGGGATGATCGCCGAGCAGCCCGAAATCGAGAGCGCCGCGAGAACGAGCCCGAAACAGGCAAGCCGGCTGGCGGGATGGCCCGCCGGCCTGTAAGACTCTGGTGAAATCAGTCGGCAGAAACGCACGCGCCGTATCCGTTGCAAAAATGTGGCCATGGACATGAAACCACTGGAAGAGTTAACGCCCGGTTCAAGCGCTGGCGAAGCGGAGCCTTTCGAACGGTTCGGAACCCTGTTTGAGCAGGCGAAGGCGAACGAACCGAACGATCCCAGCGCCATGTCGCTGGCGACCGTGGACGCGGATGGTCTGCCCGATCTGCGCATGGTTTTGATGAAAGACTGGGATATCAGGGGCTTCGTCTTCTACACCAATCGCCAGAGCGCCAAGGGCGCCCAGCTCGACGCAAGCTGGAAGGCGGCGGCGAATTTTCACTGGAAGTCGCTGCGCCGACAGGTGCGTTTGCGCGGCCCGGTGGAGGAGGTGACGACGGCGGAGTCGGACGCCTATTTCGCCAGCCGCGCGCGCGACAGCCGCATCGGCGCCTGGGCGAGCGCGCAAAGCAGACCCATGGACGAACGGTTCGCGCTGGAAAAGGCCGTCGCAAGGGTGGCGCTCAAATATCCCTTGGGGACGGTGCCGCGACCGCCGCACTGGATCGGCTACCGCATCAAGCCGGTCTACTTCGAGTTCTGGACCGACAAGCCATTTCGACTGCATGAGCGGATCGTCTTTCGCAGGGCGGAGCCGACCGGCGGATGGTCCGTCGAGCGGTTGTTCCCATGAGGCCGGGGTTTGCAACGTTTGTTCTTCTGGCCTGCGCCGCTGGTCCGGCGCTGGCGCAATCGTCGCCCAAAACTCTCGATCGCTACGCCGAGGTCGGGCCCGCGCTGCTGGCCTGCTGGAAGCCGCCCGCCGGGACCGAAGGCATGGAGATCACCGTGATCTTCAGTTTCAACCGGTCCGGCGCGGTCTTCGGAAAGCCTCGCATCACCCATACGAAGCTGTTCGGCGACGATGATTTGCAAAAGCGGTTTGTATCCTCGGCGCTTGCCGCCCTGAGCGACTGTACGCCGCTGAAATTCTCGGACGGGTTGGGCGGCGCCGTCGCCGGAAGGCCATTTTCGATGTTGTTCCGCGCTGTTCCCCGCGGCCGGGGCGTTTGAAGTGCGCCTTCACGTCATCAACCTCGAGCGGAGCCCCGACCGGCTGGCGAAATTCATGGCGGTCAATCGCCTTGCGCGGGTGACGGTCGCCAAGGCGATTGACGGTTTGACGCTGGACATAGTCGATCTTGAACGCCAGGGTCTGGTGTCCCCGGGACTCGTGCATCCCGATTTTTACACGATCGGCGGCGTCGGCCTCGCCATGTCGCATGTCGCGCTGTGGAACATGGCGTCCACGCGCGATGAAATTGTCACCATCGCCGAGGACGACGCGATCATTCATCCAGGCTTCGACGCCATCGCGCCGGAGGTGATTGCGACGCTTCCCGACGATTGGGACGTGATCCTCTGGGGATTCAACTTTGATCTGTTCATGTGTTTCGAAATGCTGCCGGGCGTGTCGTCCTGTCTCGCGCAGTTCGATCAGGAAAAAATGCGGGCGGGGATTGAGGCTTTCCAGCAACAGACGATCACGCCGTGCGCGTACCCCCTGACATGGGCGTTCGGCACGCTCTGCTATTCCGTCAGTCCGCGCGGCGCCCGCGCGCTGCGCGAAGCGTGCATTCCGCTGCGGCCCATCATCGCCGATCTGCCCGAGGCGGCGCGCGCGCCGCCCTATCTCAAGCACTTCCGCGCGGTCGGCATCGACAACACGATGTGCGCGGCCTACCGGAATCTGAATGCCTACGTTTGCTTCCCACCGCTGGCGGTTTCAAAAAACGAGACCGAGGTATCCACCGTCCGTAAGCCCTGACGTGGCAAGATTGCGATCAGTAGGCCTGCGTGATCTTTCTGAGACGCTCGGCGATTCGCGCCGGCATGTTGTAAACGCGGGCGATTTGGGCCTGCAACGCCTCGCCGGATGTCGCCTTGTTGATTTCGAGTTTCTGCTTTTCCGCTTCGGCCAGAAAATCCGGATCATGGAATGTCGCGAGCATGGCCGCGCGCAACGCCGCGGCCCGTTCAGGCGGCAGGCCAGGCGGCGCCACGAAGGGCCGCCCGGCGGCCAGAGGCGCGTAGGCGGCCTCGAACAGAAGTCTGTCGTCCTCGTTCTTGACGAGGTCGGGCCCATAGGGAACGTCGGGCAGGGCGGCCTCCTTTTGGGGGCCGTACTGGACCAGGAACCGGACCTTGTGGTCGCGAATCCAGTCGGGCTTGGTCGAGGTGAGCGACGACCAGAAGGTGACGCCATAAGAGTCGAGTTCGCCGCGCTCCATGGCGAGATAGGCTTCGTTCTGGCCGGGAAATCCGGGAATGACCCTGATCTTCAGATCGAGAAGTTCAGCCAGCAATCTTGCATAAAAACTGGGCGTGGAATTGGCGCCGGACGCGCCGGCGGTCAGCTCTATTGTCCGGGCATCCTCGAGTTTCTTGATCGGCGAGGTATGCCAGGCGATCAGCAAGCCTGTTTCGACCGAGGGCGTGCCGAGCCATGTGAGTCCGGTCGAATCGTAGTCGGCTTCCTTGGTGCCAAACAGCGGCTCGAACGGCGTGTTGTTCTGGACGCCGGCGATCGTCAACCCGTCGCGCGGCGCGACCTTGGCGATGAAGCTCGTCGCCACGATGCCGCCGGCGCCCGGCATGTTGCGGATGACCACGGCCGGATTGCCGGGAATGTGCCGGCCGAGATAGCGCCCGATCGCGCGCGACAATGTGTCGTAACCCCCGCCCGGCGAGGAACTGACCACGAGCGAAATGGTCTTGCCGCGATAGAACTCCTCGACCGGTTCGGCTCGCGCCGCCGCGATCATGGCGATCCATGCGATCAGGCAAGGCGTCAGGCGGCGCGCGAACATGGATGTCCTTCCCTTCGCTCGCCGCGTCTTTCCCGGCGATTGGCTGGCCGTCAGGCTAGCGGCGCCCGTGCCCGCGCGCCAGCCTTACGAGGCGCTGGTATTGAAGTTCCCCCGGATTCGCCTATTTTCGCCGCGCAAACGGCGGACAGACCCATGACGGATTCGCGAACATACCCGACACGGCCGTTTCTGGCCGCGAGTTGCGCCGTGTTTCGCGACGGCAAGGTTCTGCTGGCCTCGCGCGGGCGTCCGCCATGGGTCGACGTTTACACGCTGCCCGGCGGACTCGTGGAAATTGGCGAGACTCTCGAGCAAGCGGCGTTGCGCGAACTCCATGAGGAAACCGGCGTCACGGCGGAAATCGTCGCGCTGACCGGCCATTCGGACGTCATTGTCCGCGACGACGAAGGCAAGGTGCGCACTCACTTCCTTGTGGCGTCCTTCGCCTGCCGCTGGATTTCCGGCGAGGGCGAACCGGGCGAAGAATTGCCGGTCATGCTTTGGGCCGACGCCGCCCGGGCGGCGTCGCTGACCCTCACCCCGAACCTCCTGCCGATCCTGCACCGCGGTTTCGCGCTGACGAACGGGCGCGAATGATCCTGTCTTCGAACAGAGTTTTGTCGCGATTGTCGCGCGGGCGCGCGAAGTTCATCGCCGCCGCGTCGATCTCGCTCGCGCTTGGTCTCGCGCCCGCCCGAGCGCAGCAGAAGAGCGCGCCGCCGCCGCCCCCGCCAGCGGAGACCTCGGCGCCTTATGAGCCGCAACTGTTGCGTCTGGCCGAGATCATGGGCGCGCTCGCCTATTTGCGCGATCTGTGCGGCGACAAGGATGGCGACCGCTGGCGCGCGAGAATGGCGGGCCTGATGGAAGCCGAGTCGGCCAGCGAGGCGCGCAAGGAGCGGCTCGCTGGCGCCTACAACAAGGGATTCCGCGGGTTCGAAACGACCTATCGCGCCTGCACGCCGAACGCCCGCGTCGTGATCGACCGCTATCTCGACGAGGGCGGGCGCGTCGCCCGTGATGTCGGAAGCCGGTTCGGCGGCGGGTGATCGGCATTCATGGCGAATGTCTCCGGCCGCGTTAACCTTTTCGCAAGACTGGCGTCGCGGGCCGCGTTGGGACCGGCTAGTGTCCGCCCATCATGAGTATAAATCTTCTCCCCGGATTTGACGACGAAACCGCCGCCGACGAGCGGCGCGAGGCCCTCGGGTTCGTGACCCAGGCTTTCGCGGAGGCGATTCTGTCGGGCCTCGAAAGCGACAGTTTCGCCCACGCGGCCATGTTCGCCGCGTTTCAGGAACTTGTCGGAACCTACGGCGAGGAACCGGTCGCCCAGTTCGCGGAAAAGCTGCCGCAGCGAATTCGCAACGGCGAATTCACGATTGCGTCCCGCCACTAGATCCTGGTTTGACCGAACGCCTCCGCGCGGCCATCCTGCCGGAATGGCGAAGGGCGCGTAGCCCCCCGACGCCGAGCCGGGGAGAAACGTTCATGGCATTTCCGACACGCCGCGCGCTGTTGCCGCTACTGGCGTTGCTCGCCTGCGCGACGGGCGCGGGCGATGTCGCCGCGCAGGCCTGGCCCAGCAAGCCGATCCGGATTATTGTGCCGTTTCCGCCGGGCGGCTCCGTTGACGCGTTTGGTCGTGTATTCGCCGCGAGGCTCTCCGATCAGTTGAAGACGCCCGTGGTGATCGACAATCGGGGAGGAGCCGGCGGCAATGTTGGCGCCAACATGGTCGCCAAATCGCCAGCCGATGGCTACACGCTGCTGCTGCACACGAACGGGCAGGCGATCAGTCCCGCGATCTACAAGTCGCTGCCCTTCGACCCGATAAGCGATTTCAGCCGCGTCGCTGAACTTGCCACAACATCGACGGTCATCGTGGTCAACAACGCCCTTCCCGTGAAGACCTTCCAGGAATTCGTCGCCTACGCCAGGGCCAATCCGGGCAAGCTCAATTATGGTTCGACCGGCGTCGGCAACGCGCTGCATCTGACCATGGAGATGGTGAAGCACGCGACCGGGATCAGCGTCGAGATGGTGCCGTTCACCGGCGATGCGCCGCTGTTCACCGCATTGATCGGTGGGGAAATTCAGGCGGCGCTGGTGCCGACAACCGCGTCGAAATCGCATATCGACGCCGGCGCGATTCGCGCCATTGCCGTGACCACGGCGGCGCGCGTGCCGACGATGCCGACGATTCCGACCATCATGGAACAGGGCCTGCCGGATTTCAGCGTGACCGGCTGGCTCGGTCTTTTCGCGCCCGGAGGTACGCCGCGCGAGGTTGTCGATCGTCTTGCCCGTGAGTCGCTTGATGCGGTCGCCTCAAAAGAGCTCAAGGAGCCGTTGGCGAATCTCACCCTCGATCCCGCAAGCGCCGGGCCTGACGCTTTCGACAAGATTTACCGCGCCGACGTGGCGCGCTTCAAGCAGGTCGTGAAGGACGCGAATATTCCGCTGCAGGAATGAAGGAGCTGGCATGTCGTTCGCGCGTTGTCTCGCATCGGTCGCTTTCGCGCTGGGAACGCTCGCCGCGCCGGCGCGGGCGCAAACCTGGCCGGCCAGTACCATCAGGATGGTCGTGCCCTACCCGGCCGGCGGCGCGACGGACGCCTTCGCGCGCCTCATCGCCGGCAAGCTTGGCGACCAGATGAACGTCCCGGTCATCATCGACAACAAGGCCGGGGCGGGCGGCAACCTTGGAACAAATTTCGTCGCCAAGGCCGCGCCCGATGGCTACACCGTGCTCTTCAACATCAACGGCCACGCCATTAGTCCCGCCCTCTATAAGAGCTTGCCCTACGACGCGGACAAGGATTTCCTGCGCGTCACGCAATTGGTCGCGACCACTTCGGCGCTGGTTGTCGTTCCGACCCTGCCGGTGAAAAATCTGCAAGAGTTGATCGCCTATGTCGGGGCCAATCCCGGCAATCTGAATTACGGATCGACCGGCGTCGGCAATTCGCTGCATCTTGTCATGGAAATGCTCAAGCACGAGACGGGAATGGACATCCAGATGGTTCCATTCCGCGGAGATGGGCCGCTGTTCGCCGCCATGTTCGGCGGCGAGGTGCAACTGGCCATCGTGTCGCTCGTCACGGCCAAGGCGCATATCGATTCGGGCGCGTTGCGCGCCATAGGCGTCTCGACGGCGAGCCGCGCGGCGTCCTTGCCGGATGTTCCGACCATCGCCGAACAGGGTGTTCCGGGGTTCGACGTACCGGGCTGGATGGGGCTCTTCGTTCCCGCTGGCACGCCGCGACCGATCATCGAACGCCTGTGGAAGGAATCGCAAAAGGCGCTTGCCGCGCCGGACGTCGGCCCAATTCTGCAAAATCTCGGGCTTGAACCCGTGGGCTCCAGCCCCGAGGATTTCGACAGACGGTATTTCTCCGATCGCGCCAAATTCCAGCAGGTGGTAAAGGACGCCAACATCCCGTTGCAGGACTGATGTTCGCGGGTGCGCAACATTCGGGGGAAACGATGAGGTTCATGGGTTTGTGCATTGCGTTGGCCTGCGCGTCGGTCGCGCGGGGCGTCTCGGCGGAAACCTATCCCTCGAGGGCCATCCGCATCGTTGTGCCCTTTTCGCCCGGCGGCGCGGTGGACGCCACGGCGCGGCTCTTCGCGCTGAAGATGCAGGAGTCGATGAAGGTTTCCGTCGTCGTTGACAACCGCGCCGGCGCGGGCGGCAACGTCGGCATCGAGAACGTGGCGAAGTCGCCGCCCGATGGCTATACGATTCTGCTCAACACCAATGGCCAGTCGATTTCGCCGGCCATCTACAAATCGCTGTCGTGGGACCCATTCCGCGATTTCGTCCCGGTCACGCAATTGTTCTCGACCAGTGTGCTCATCGCGGCCTCGCCAAAACTTCCGGTCAAGGACCTGCGCGATGTCATCGCGCTGGCGAAGGAAAAGCCCGGCAAGTTGAACTACGGCGCCTCGGGCATCGGCAACTCGCTGCACCTGACCATGGAATTGCTGAAACTGCGCACGGGCATGGACATCCAGATGGTGCCATTCCGCGGTGACGCGCAGATCATCTCTGCCCTGATCGGCGAGGAGGTGCAGGTGGGGTCGTTGCCGATCTCGACCGCCAAGGCGCAGGTCGAGGGCGGGATATTGCGTGGCCTGGCCGTTACCTCGGACCATCGCGCGCCGGGCCTTCCAAACGTCATGACCGTTGCGGAACAGGGAATGCCGGGTTTCGTTTCCGGCGGATATCAGGGCTTCTTCATGCCAGCGGGCACGCCGCCGGAGATTGTCGATCGCATCTACCGCGAGGCGAAGGCCGCGCTGGACTCGCCCGAGTTGCGAAAGCAGGTCGAGGCGTTTGGCGTCGAAGCCGTCGGTTCGACTCCCGATGAATTCGCGGCCTTCTACAAGGCCGACGTCGAGGGGTTCAAGGCGATCGTGCGTGACGCGAAAATCCCCCTGCAGGATTGAACCGCGCGGCTGTGCGCCAGACGCGCGCCGGCGTAGAAAGGCGCATGGCCAAACCTCCCCGCCCGATAAAGCCGCCACAACCGGTTGCCGATGCGATCTCGGAGCCGTCGAGCGACCTCGACGCGTTGCCGCCGCGCGTGCGCGCCCTGCGCGACAAGATTCTCGAAGCGGTGTCATCAGGCGACATCGAGGCGTTGCGCCCGGCGATCGAATGGAACGAGACGCCGCCCATCTTCGCGCGCGGCGCGCGGCCGCTGGCTTTTTCGCAACTGGTCGAGTTTCTCAGGACGCGATCGTTCGACGGCAAGGGCGCGGAAATTCTGGCGATCCTCGGCGCGATTTTCGAACAGCCCTATGTTCGCGTCCGGCGCGGTCCAGTCGAGACCTATGTCTGGCCCGCCTTCGCCGCGCGCCAGTGGCCGGATCCGACGCCGGAGACGCGTATCGCCATGTATCGCTGCTCGCGCTTCGCCAATATCCGGCTCACCAACGATATCGGCCTGCCGCTGATCGAACGCGTCGGCATCGGCGCCGATGGCACCTGGCACTATTTCTGGGCGGGCTGATAGGGGCCGTCGAGGTCGGCCTTGATAGCCAGCGCGATGGTGGCCGCCATGGCGATAGCCGATCCGTAGAATATCCACGCGGGCATGTTGTGGTCGATGAACCAGGCGCCGACCATGGGGCTGATCATGCCGCCTATATTGAAACCGGTCGTGACAATGCCGAACACGCGCCCGACGGCGCCGGGCGGCGAGGCCGCGCGGGTCAGCATGTCGCGCGAGGGCATGATGAGACCGGCGAGAAATCCGGCCAGCGAGATCAACGCCAACGTGGGGTAGGGGCCGAAATCGAACGAACCGACGAGAATGACGAGCAGCGCCGCGAGCCCGAAGCCACCGCTGGTCACGAGCGACTGGCGCGTCGCCCGGTCGGCGAGAAAGCCGCCGGCCAGAACGCCCGTCACCATGGCGCACATGAACAGTGTCAGGCCCCAGTCGCCGATCGCGCGCGGCAGTTGGTGAAGGTCGGTCAGGCCGACGACCATGTAGGTCTGCAGGATGTTCGTGCCGATATTGAGCACGGTGTACATGAGCGTCAGCAGGATCACCGCGGGCGTCAGCAGCGCCATGGCGGACGGCCCCTCTGGCGCTCCGGTTGTCGCGGCGTGGCGCGCGCCGTCGCGCTCGTCGCGGCAGCCAGGCAGCAGGGGCAGGGCGACCAGTGGCCCAAGGGCGCCGCAGACGATCAGCGCGGTCCGCGCGCCGCCGAAATGCGCCGCCGCCAGCATGATTGGCGGAGCGACGGCGAAACCGAGATAACCCATGAACGCATGGACCGAAAAGGCGCGACCCATGCGGTTGGGGCTCATTTCAGCGGCGAGGATGGAATAGTCGGCGGGATGATAGACCGCGTTGGCCAGACCAATCACGGCCGACCCCGCGATCAGCATGACAAAGGAGGGCCAGACGCCGATGGCGATGAACCCGAGACCGCCGAGAACGAGGCCGCCGACGAGCAGGGTGCGCGCGCCGAGTCGGTCGCACAGGAAACCGATCGGGGCCTGCGTCAGCGCCGAGACGATGTTCATCGTGGCGATGGACCAGGCGAGGTCGGTGTAGGAAACGCCGAGCAGCTCCTTCAGGTCGGGCAGGATTGGCACGAAGGCGAGCCAGTAGAGATGGCTGATGAGATGCGCCGCCGAAATCAGGCCCAGCGTTTTGAATTCCGCCCTAGTGTCGTCATGAGGCGCCGCGATGGCGGTCTGCAATCCCAATGCGTCCTCCCGGAAGTCTGCTTCAGGCGCCCATCAGCCGTCGCACGTGCGCGCCGACGGATCGTGACAGACCCTCCAGATCATAGCCGCCTTCGAGCAGCGAAACGAGCCGCCCCTTTGCTCGCCTGTCCGCGATCTCCATCAGCTTGGCCGTGGCCCAGCCGAAATCCTCCTCGACGAGGTTGATGTTGGCGAGCGGATCGCGCCGATGGGCGTCGAAACCCGCTGAGACGATCACGAGGTCGGGCCCGAACGCCTCGAGACGCGGCAGGATGCGGTCGTTCATCGCGGCGCGGAACTGTTCGCCGCCGTCTCCGGCGCGCAGCGGCGCGTTGACGATATTGTCGAACTCGCCCCGTTCGCTCACCGCGCCCGTGCCGGGATAGAGCGGCATCTGGTGGGTCGAGCAATACATGACCGTCGGGTCGGACCAGAAGATATCCTGGGTGCCGTTGCCGTGGTGGACGTCGAAATCGATGATCGCGACCCGGTCGAGCCCATGGACCGCCTGCGCGTGGCGGGCGGCGATGGCGGCGCTGTTGTAAAAGCAGAACCCCATGGCGGTCGCCCGCTCGGCGTGGTGCCCCGGCGGCCGCATGGCGACGAAGACATTGTCGACCCTGCCGGCGATCGCCTCATCCACGGCCAGGCAAGCGGCGCCCGCCGCCAGCGTGGCGGCCTCCAGCGTCTTGGGGCACATGGTCGTGTCGCCGTCGAGTTCGGCATAGCCCGTGGTCGGCGCGGCTACCTCGAGGGCCGCGATATAGGGCTCGGGATGTACACGCAGGATTGATTCGCGGCTGGCGAGCGGCGCCCGCTCACGCTGCAGGGTCTGGAAGGCCTCCCCTTCAAGGATGCGCTCGATGGCGCGCAGCCGGTCGGGACGCTCGGGATGGCCCTCGCCCATCTCGTGCAAAAGGGCGGTTGGATGGGTAATATACAGCGTGTTCACGAAGGTTCCCGCACGTTCGCCGACCTCCCGAGGGGCCATTTCAGCGTCGCGCTCGCCGTGTCTTTTGAGACACACTTGCGTGACTTGTGCTTTACGAACTTCTAAGCAGGATTTATTGTGGTAAGCAATTCGCTAATAGAGTTATCGAGCGTTTCCGGGAATCAGGGCGGGGCCATGAACTTCAAAGCTTTCTCAACTGTCTTCGCGATGGCAATCGGCCTGGGGGCGTGCAACTCGTCCCACATGGCCTCGATGCCCGATCCAGGCGTCTCGACGCAGGACTCCAAGTATATGGCTATGTTGCCGAATTTTGAGCTGCCGCTCGATTTTCGCCGTCAGCAGGTCGATGATCCGACGGGCGAGGCGCCTGGCACGGTCCTGATCGATAGCCGCGCGCACTACCTCTATTTCGTCCTGCCCGGCAAGAAAGCCATTCGCTACGGCGTCGCCACTGGCGCCGAGGCGCAGGGCTGGACCGGCGTCGCGACGGTTGGCCGCAAGGCCGAGTGGCCGCACTGGCTGCCCCCGAGGGACATGCTGGAGCGCTGGCCGCACCTCAAGCCGACGGTCGACGCTGGCGGCCTGCCCGGTGGTCCCGACAATCCGCTTGGCGCGCGCGCCATGTACCTCTTCCAGAACAACCACGACACGCTGTACCGGATTCACGGCACCAACGAGCCGGAGAAAATCGGCCAGGACGTGTCCTCCGGCTGTATCCGCCTGACCAACATCGACGCCATCGACCTCTTCAACCGGATCAAGGTCGGCGCGAAGGTTATCGTCAAGTAGGCTTGCGCGACGCTGATTGTTTCAAACGGCCGGGACTGTCCCGGCCGTTTTTTTGCGTGTCAGGCGATCAAGGGCGGGGCGATCTCGATGGAGACGACTTCCGGCGGTCGTCCCAGTCGGATCGGCATATCCGACGTGCCAAGGCCGGCGGAAATAATCATGTGCCGCCCCTCCTCGATGACGTGGCCATAGACGTGATTGGCCCCGAAGCGGCGATTGGCCGATGGCGAGCCGATGATCGGGAGATTCACCTGACCGCCATGGGTGTGGCCGCACAAAGTCAGCGAAACGCGCCGCGAAATCTTGCTGAAAATGTAGGGTTCGTGCGCCAGGAGCAGAATGGGCGCCTCGTCGGTAATCTGTCCCAGGGCGTGGCCGAGGTCGTCCACCCCGCGATAGACGCCGCGCGACAGGCGATGGGCGAGCTGATCGCCCAGGCCAACAAGCCAGAATGGCTTGCCGCCTGATTTCAGCCGGACAGCGTCGTTTTCCAGCGTCCGGACGCCGGCTTGCGCGAGGGCGTCTCGCACCGCGTCGACATTGCTGGCCCGCATGTTCGGGAGCGCGCCATGCCACCAGTCATGATTGCCGAGAATGGCGAAAACGCCGAGAGGCGCCTTGAGAATTTCGAGCGATTCCGCCCATTGCTGGGGATACACGGGCGCCGTCACGAAGTTGTGCCCGGCGTTAAAGTCGCCGAGGATGACCGTCAGGTCGGGCTTGAGGCCGTTGGCCACTTCGCAGATCGAGCGGATGCGCGCCGCTGACATCCAGGGTTCGCAGGCGTGGATATCGGCGATGACGGCGATCCTGAGCGGCAGATTCGCGGGCCAGCCTGGCGGCGTCAACGTGTAATTCGTGACATCCAGCATAAGGCCAGGTTCAATCCCGGCGGCATAGGCGCCAAGGCCGGTGAAACCGGTCCCCAGCACGCCGGCTCCCCTCAGGAAGCGCCGACGGTTGATCAACATAGGGCGATCCCGTTGTTCCCGCCGCGCCAGACCATTGCGATCGCTATTCAGGCGGCCATGCTCGCGTCTATTTGCTTATCGAGGAGCTTCCGGGCGGAAATACGCCGCTGCCGTGGCGTTTCCTCGCGCACCTCAAGAGCTGCCGCGACGGCCGAGATCCCGATTTCACGATACAGGCGCGAAAGGAGGTCTCGCTCTTCGGGGCTTTGCGACCGTGGCGATCGGGAGGCTGTTTCCTGGCTCATGTCGATACTCGCGACTGGACATGGATGGCGCGCGGCGAGGCCGCGACCGGTCCAACCTGAATGCGTTTGGTTAAGGAAGAATTGCCGCCAGTCGCCGGGCGTCAGCGCGCGCGTCGCGCCGCCGTGGCGGCGCGGGCGAAATCGCGTACGGTCACGATGAGGCTCTCGAGACTTTCGATCTGGTTGGGCGCCAGGCGTCCGATCGTCTCCGCGACAAAGGCGCGTTGCAGTTCGAGCCCCTGCCGCGCAAGGCCACGCCCCTGTTCGGTCAGGAAGATCGCGTGGGAGCGCCGGTCGCCTTCCGTTGCGCGCCGCTCCACGTGGCCGGCGGCCTGAAGGCGGTCGATGAGGCCAGAAATGTTGCCTTTGGTCACATAGAGCCGCTCGGCCAGCTCCTGCTGGCTGACGCCCTCGCGCTCGGTCAGCGTGGTCAACACGTCACATTGTGGCACCGAAAGGCCGATGGACTTGAAACGATCACTGATCGCCGCGCCAAACCGCGCATGCAACCGGATCATTCGGAACCAGACCCGTTCAGCGTCCCTGCCAGTGTCCCGTGTCATCTCAAACCCCGCCTGTGATTTGTTTTATTGGTGAGACCGCGACACGGCAAGTGCCGCAGCGCCGGACGGGGCGACGACAGTCGTTTGGGCCCTCCACACTTGGTCGCACTTCCCGCCGCCCGGCATTTCGGTACATTGAACATGCTGGCGCCAGAAGCCGGCCAGTTATAGGGGAGGCAACCATGCTCGGATTGATGCAGGACTGGCCGCTGCTCATCCATCGCGTCATCGACCACGCCGGCGCGCAGTTCGGAACCCGCGAAGTGGTCTCCCGCTCGGTCGAGGGGCCGGTTCATCGCACCACTTACGCCGACGTGCGGGCGCGCGCGCTCAAGGTCGCCCAGCGACTGGAGCGCGATGGCATTGTCAACGGCGACCGGGTGGCCACGCTGGCCTGGAACACCTGGCGGCATCTGGAAGCCTGGTACGGCATCACTGGCGTAGGCGCGATCTATCACACGATCAATCCGCGGCTATTCCCCGAACAGATCGTCTGGATCGCCAACCACGCGCAGGACCGCGTCGTCATGACCGATCTGACGTTTATTCCGCTGCTGGAAGCGATCGCCGACAAGCTGCCGAGCGTCGAGCGGTACATTGTATTTACCGACGCCGCGCACATGCCGGCGACAAAATTGAAGAACGCGGTCGCCTATGAGGACTGGCTCAACGAGGCGGACGGGGATTTCCGCTGGGCCGAGTTTGATGAAAAGACCGCTGCCGGCCTTTGCTACACCTCCGGCACGACGGGCAATCCCAAGGGCGTGCTTTACTCGCATCGCTCGAACGTTCTGCATTCGCTGTCGCTTGCCAACCCGGATTGCTTCGGCCTGTCCTCGCGTTCGGTCATCTTGCCGGTGGTGCCGCTGTTCCACGCCAATTCCTGGTCGCTCGCCTTCTCGGCGCCGATGTATGGCGCCAAGATGGTCATGCCGGGGATGCGTCTCGATGGCGCCTCGATTTACGAAATGCTTGAGACCGAGAAGGTCACCATGGCTGCGGGCGTTCCGACGGTCTGGTTGATGCTTCTGCAGTACATGGCCAAGGAAAAAAAGAAGCTGTCGACCGTCGAGCGCATGCTGATCGGCGGCTCCGCCTGTCCGCGCGCCATGATCGAGGCCTTCCAGATCGAACACGGAATCGATGTCGTGCATGCCTGGGGCATGACGGAAATGAGTCCGGTCGGGACCTGTGGCGCGGTGAAGGCGCAATTCGCCGACCTCAAGGGTGACGCGCTGATTGATCTCAAGTCGAAGCAGGGTTTCGCCTTCTTCGGCGTCGAAATGAAAATCACCGACGACTCCGGCAAGAGCCTGCCTTGGGATGGAAAGACTTTTGGAAGCCTGAAGGTCGCGGGCTTCGCCGTCACCAGGGGCTACTATGGGGTCGACAATACCGGTTTGCTCGACGACGACGGCTTCTTCGACACGGGCGACGTCGCCACCATCGACGCCAACGGCTATATGCAGATCACCGATCGTTCGAAGGACGTCATCAAATCCGGCGGTGAATGGATTTCATCGATTGATCTGGAAAATCTCGCCGTCGGGCACCCTGATGTCGCCGAGGCCGCGGTCATCGGCATCGCGCATCCCCGCTGGGACGAACGCCCGTTGCTGGTCGTCGTGCCGAAGGAGGGCCGCGTGATCGATCGCGACTCGGTGCTGCGATACATGGAAGGCAGGATCGCCAAATGGTGGATGCCCGACGATGTTCAGGTCGTCGCGGAAATTCCCCATACGGCGACCGGCAAGATCAACAAGCTGAAACTGCGCGACGACTTCAAGGCTTACAAATTGCCTACAACCTGAACGCGTGACCCATCACGCGCCCGTGTGCGCCGCCTTCGTGCGCGCGTGCATGGCGCGCAGGGTTTCGATCTCCCCGACCGTTGGCGTCGGCGTCTCGATGACGCTGGCTGCGAAACGCGGCGTCCAACCACAATTCTCGACGATTTTTTCGCGCGTGGCGCCTGGGTGCAGCGAGACCACGATCATCTCCTTTGTTTCCGCGTCGGGTTCGAAAACGCAGAGATCGGTGATGAGCTTCGTCGGGCCCTTCGAGGTCAGGCCGAGGTCGCGGCGCTCGCGCCCGTTTGGCCCATGGCCCATGGAAGTGATGAACGGCAGTCGATCGACGAAGGCGCGCTGGCCCATCGCCATGATGATGAAAATCTCGCCGCAGTTGGTGGCGATTTCCGGCGCGCCGCCGCCGCCAGGCAGACGCACCTTTGGCTTGAGGTAATCGCCAACCACCGTCGTGTTCAGATTGGCGAAGCGATCGATCTGCGCGCCGCCGAGAAATCCGACCGAAATACGTCCGCCCTGCAGCCAGAAGCGGAACATCTCCGGCACGGACACGGTGCAAAGCGCGGTGTCGCACAATTCGCCGTCACCGATCGAAAGCGGCAGCACGTTGGGTTTGGTGGCGATCGTGCCGGACTCATAGATCAGCGTGAGATCTGGCGCGTGGGTCAGGCGCGCGAGATTGCAGGCGGCCGAGGGCGCGCCGATGCCGACAAAGCAGATATCCTCGTTGCGCAGCGCGCGCGCCGCGGCGATCGTCATCATTTCCGTGGGCGTGTGGGGCGTGGTCATGTCGCGGCCCTCCGGCCGCGCGCCGCGAAGGCCTCGGGGCCCTTGTCGAGAACGTTCTCCTTCATCCACGCGAGGAACGTGTCGCGTTCGCGAGATATTTTGTCCCACGCGATGTAGAAGGAATTGTCGCGTTTGTAATAACCGTGAGCGTAGGCCGGATGCGCGCCGCCGGGCACCGCGACCACAGCGCCGATCGTCCATGACGGGAGAACCACGGAATTGACCGACGGTGCGCCGAGATCATCGACGATTTCCTCGACCGTGACGAGCGTGCGCTTGGCCGCGAGCACGGCCTCCTTCTGCACGCCGACGATGCCCTCGATCAGCACGTTGCCCTCGCGATCGGCGCGCGGCGCGTGAATGATCGCGGCGTCCGGGCGAATGGCCGGCACGGTCGCCAGCCGCTCGCCGGTGTAAGGGCAAGTGACGCTCTTGATGGCGGGATTGACGCGCGGAAGATCGACACCGATGTAGCCGCGAAACACGGCGAAGGGCAGATTGGCGGCGCCGGCATCATAGGCGTTGGCCATCGCCGCGTGTGAGTGCTCCTCTAGCTCCAGCCTGTTGGGCCAGCCGTTTTCAACCGCGTCCCGGATGCGGTGGGCGGAGCCCACGCCGGGATTGCCGCCCCAGGAGAACGTGAGTTTGCGCGCGCAACCCATGCCGATCAACTGGTCGTAGATGAGGTCCGGCGTCATGCGGATCAGCCCAAGATCACGACGTTTCTGGCGGATGATTTCGTGCGCCGCCGCGAATGGAATGAGATGGGTGAACCCTTCCATCGCCACGCTGTCGCCATCGCGAACCGTCTCCTCGACGGCCTCGGCCAAAGTCGGAAATCGAGCCATGCGCCCTCCAAGCGCGGCTGTCTTAGGGCGCGTGGGCGGCGGGCGTCAACCGCGTGGTTGCTCGCCGGCGGGCGCCATGATAGTGCGGTTGATTACTTTCATCGATTGTCCGCGAGGAATCGTCCGTGACGAAGTCGCCGGAATCCCTTGTCGCGCCCGGCCGGGAGTTGATCGCCGACCTCGTCGACCGGCTGATCAATGCCCGCGTGCGCTATGATATTGGTGAATTCGGCGAACTTTTCGCCGACGACGTTTCGATTACGATCATCGGCGACCCTCTGTCGATCTACCCGTTTCCCAATCACCGTGTCGGCAAGGCGGCGGTTCTCGATCTGATCGCCGGGCTCGCGTCGGTCTTCGATTACCTCGACTGCGAAATCCTCGACGTCATGATTGACGGCGAACGGGCTGTCGTCTTGCGGCGGGTCCACATCGTGCATCGCGGCTCGAACCGGTCGGGCAGGGTTCATCTGACGGACTGGATTCGATTCCGCGATGGCAAGGTGGTCGACGTCGTGCAGCTCAATGAAAACGCCGCCCTCGCCAACGTGCTGGGCGGCTGACGCCCTCGATCCCCAACGATGATTTCCCAAATGGATAGTTGAAAGCATTTTCGGTTCGGGGGGCTGAGCAATGACCAATATTCCACCCAATGTTTCCAGTTTGCGCGACGGATTTCGCAACCAGACGCCGGATAGCCAAGCGACGCTGATCGTCGCTAAAGACGACATGACGCCGGTTGAATTCACGGGCGACGGCGGCGCTTTTTTTGGTCTGTGCTCCCGAGGCGCGTTGATGGAGCTTGTGACCTTTGGCTTTTATCGCTTCTGGCTGGCGACCAATATTCGCCGCCAGCTCTGGACCGCGACCTTGATCGGCGACGAGCGGCTCGAATACATGGGCCGTGGACGCGAATTGCTGATCGGGTTTCTATTCGCGCTGGCGATCATTTTGCCGCTGAATTTCATGTATTTTTTGATTGGCGTCGAGGCCGAACGCGCCAGAGCCTTCGCATCCTTTCCCCTGCTGCTTTTTTATCTCGTTTTTGGACAATTCGCGCTGTATCGCGCGCGGCGCTATCGGTTGACGCGCACTATTTATCGCGGCGTACGGTTCTGGATGTCAGGCTCGGGCTGGGTCTATGCGTTTCGCTGGCTCGGGTGGTCGATTGTTGTGTTGCTCACGCTTGGCCTCGCCTTTCCATGGATGGCCACGTCGCTGGAGCGCTATAAAATGCGCAATACGTATTATGGCGATCTGCGGGGCGGCTTCGATGGGCGGGCGAGGACCTTGTTCAGGAGCGGCTTCAAATACTGGCTCCTGTGCGGGGCGCCTGTTCTGGCGGTGGTGGTGTCCCTGCTCGTGCAACTCGCCATGGGCAAATTTTCTCGCGCCTTTCCCTATCTGGGTCTCCTGCTGATTCCGATGCCGTTGATCGTCTTTTTTGTCTGGCCCTTTTTCCGCGCGCTGGGATGGCGCTGGTGGGCGGAGGGCGCGCATTTTGGCGAATTACGCCTCGCCTCGGATGTGCGCGGCGGCTCGCTGCTGAAGCTCAACCTGAAGGCGATTTTCAGCGTGTTGCCTGTGTTTATCGGCGGACTGATCGTATTCGGGATTGTCATCGCGATCATCGTCTCGATCGTCGGCGTGGACTTCAAGTCGTTGCCAAAGACCAATCCGATCGCCGGATTTCATGCCGGCCACTGGATGGTGATCGGGAGCGGGGCGCTCGGTTATCTCATAACCCTGCTCGCTGTCGGCGTCGTGCTGCGATATTTCCTGACATTCCGATTTTGGGGGATTGTCACGTCGTCGCTGCGAATTTCGAGGCTGGACACGATCGAGGGCGTGACCGCTCGTGGCGAGGCCGCCAACGCCCTGGGCGAGGGGCTCGCGGACGGTTTTGACATCGCGGGCTTTTGAATGAACGAGGCCGAGGCATCCGCGATCCAGACGATCGAAGGCGCGGGCGCCTATTTTGACGGGCTGATCAATCGCCGCCGCGATGCCCGCGTGACGTTGGGCGCGACGCTCGACATCCGCGAGGGCGAGGCGATGGTCGGCGTCTGGCGACTGGAGACCATCCGTCGTGTCGACGCGCCGGAAAGCGAATTGCGGTTGCGCTCGACCGTTGGGCCAGAACTGGCGCGGCTGATCATTGTCGACGCGCCTTTGCGCGCGGCGATCATCGAGCGTTGCCCGGCGATTCACAGCGACGACGCTGGCTGGCGGATGAACCTGCGCATTGTCTACCTGTCGCTGGCCGCCGGCGCCTCGATCATCGCCCTGACATGGTTCGGAGTGCCCTACCTTGCCGACAGGATCACCCCGCTGATGCCGCGCGCGTTCGAGGCGCGCATGGGCGAGATGGTCGACAATCAGTTCAAGGCCGTCTTCGACGCCAGAATATGCAAGGGGTCGGAGGGCCAGAAAGCTTTCGCCAAACTCATGAGCGCGCTGCAAGGCGAGATTGGTCCTGGCTGGGACGCATCGGGAGACGTGATCGTCAGCAAGGTCAAGAACGCGGTGGCGTTGCCTGGCGGGCGCGTCTATCTGTTCAACGGCCTGCTGGACGCCGCCGAGACGCCCGATGAAATCGCCGGCGTCATTGCTCACGAGTTGGGGCATGTCAAACACCGCGACGCGATGCGCGGCCTGGTGAAGGCTGGCGGATCGTCGTTTCTGATAGGCCTGCTGTTTGGCGATGTCACGGGCGCCGGCGCCGCTGTTTTCGCGGCGAGGCAATTGCTTGCTCTGTCCTATACGAGGGAAGCCGAATACGACGCCGACGGCGTCGCGATCGATGCGATGCGCGCGCTTGGCCGTCCCATCAAGCCGATGGGCGCGCTGCTGGTGCGCGTGACCGGATCGCAGGATGGCGCGCCGGAATTTCTCGCCAGCCACCCCCTCACGATCGCCCGCGCGGCGCGCTTCAATTCCGAGGATCGTGGCGAATCCGGCCCGCCGATCCTCGATTTTGGCGAATGGCGGGCGTTGAAAAACATCTGCGCCGACAAGGACTGATCCCCGTCGACGCGGATGTCGCCGCCGCCTACTTGCCCCAGACTTCCCGGGCCACGTCCACGACGAGCTTCAGTTTCGCCCATTGCTCTTCCTCGGCGAGGGTGTTGCCCTCTTCCGTGGAGGCAAAGCCACACTGCGGCGACAGGCAGAGCTGGTCGAGCGGAGCGTACTTCGAGGCTTCCTCGATACGGCGCATCAAGGCGTCGCGGGTCTCCAGCGTGCCGGTCTTCGAGGTCACGAGACCGAGGATGACCGTCTTGCCCTTGGGCAGGAAGCGCAAGGGCTCGAAGCCGCCGGAGCGATCGTTGTCCCATTCGAGGAAGTAGCCATCGATGTTGAGCTTGTTGAACATCAGGTCGGCGATTGGCTCATAGCCGCCCGACGAGATGAAGGTCGAGCGGAAGTTGCCGCGGCAGACATGCATGGTCGCCACCAGATCGGCCGGCTTGCCCGCCAGCGCGGCGTTGATCATGCCGACGTAGATGTCGCCCTGCTTGGTCGGATCGTCGCCGCGCGCGGCCAGCATTTCGCGTTGCTTGGGATCGCAGTGATAGGCGAAGCTGCAATCGTCGATTTGCAGATAACGGCAGCCGGCGGCATAAAAGCCCGCGATCGCCTGCTTATAGGCCTGCCCGAGGTCATGGTAGAAATCCTCCATGGCGGGATAGACGCCCATGTTGATCATTTTGCGGCCACCGCGATAGTGCAGCATCGACGGGCTCGGGATCGACTGCTTGGGCGTCTTGGTGGTGTTGGCTTTCAGGAACTTGAAGTGCTCGATGTGCGGGTGGCTCTTCGAGCCGAGCTTGCCGGTCACACGCGGCGCCTGAGCCTTGGTCTGCACGCCGGTGAACTGGATGCCCTGTTCAACCTCGACCATGTCCACGCCATCCAGCGCGCCGATGAAGTCCATGTGCCACCACGAGCGGCGGAACTCGCCGTCGGTGATCGCCTCGAGGCCAACCCCTTCCTGCTTGGCGATGATCTTCTTGATTTCGACATCCTCGACCGCCTTCAGGTCGGCGGCGGCGATCTTGCCCGCGGCGAATTTCTCACGGGCGTCCTTCAGCGGCGCGGTGCGCAGAATCGAGCCGACGTGGTCGGCACGGAAGGGTGGGGTGGTCCTCATCATGCTGTCTCTCCTTGGGCGCGCCATGCATTCGCGCGGCGCCTTGATCGGGCCGTCGCGGACAGGATTGGCGACGTCCGGCATCCGCCGGTCCGCCGCGCCTCCTCAATCAGTTATCTCTTACAACAATCATGGCGCTTCGCGCCATCTCCCGGGCGCGACATTTCGCGCCGCGCGGCCGCCGTCACGGGTGGGCTTTTCCCCATCGGCGCGGAGTTCATTCGTCCGGCGCGTTCCAGATCCTGATGACCCGCACGACGCGCGCTGGCATGACCGGCGCCGGTTGCGGGACCGCCGCGGGCGCCGCTGCAGGCGCGGGATGTGCGACGCGCCGATCGGCGTCTTCCTTCGTGGCGACAGCGGGCTGGCTCGCGCCGATGGCGACGGTCTGGAATAGCGCCGCGCACGAGACGAACGTCGCGAAAGCATAAGCCATGGCGCGCCGTAGCCTGTGGCGACGAACGCGGCGCGTAAGCGGATTGGACCGGTCGCGGCGTGTGCGAATAACGAACATGAGACGCTCCCACGTGCTGTTGGGAGCATCCTGTCCTTCCACATCCCCTAGCGCGGTGTGGACGCGCACACGCCGGTCTACGGCTAATTCGCGGCGCGCGGCGCCTCGATCATCGTATCGGTCATCAGCGCGATGTTCTTGCGCGCGATGTCCGCCAGATGGTTCAACTCGGCGCCATAGTGCTCCGTGGCTTTCTGAAGGAACGCGCGTTGCGCGGCGGTGACCTCCTCGACGCCGTGACATTGCGTGATCGTCCCGAAAAGCTCCGCCTGCGCCTGCATCCGGCGGCTAACGAAGGCCATCAATTCCACGCCGGTCGCCAGATTGGCCTCGAACAGTTTTTGCGGAGCAGCCAGCGCATTCGTCAAGCCGTCCTGAATGGACTTGCCGATCTGCGCGCCTTGAGCCGTCCTTTCTTCGCCATTTGATGCCTTGCCCATGGTCATCCTCCTCCAACGCCTGGAGCCCCCGAGCATCATTTTTCTGGACGGAAATCCGTCGTCCGGCATTGTGCGAGGTCAAATTCCGGGCCGATGCCTATTCACATTTGACGGGCCGCCGCCAATGGCGCGGCCCGGCCTGTGCTTGTATGCTGGAGCCAACAATCGCGCCGCGTCAACGCGCTGCCCGGGAGGATGTAGATGAAGCGTTGCGCGATCGGATTGGCGACCATGCTCGTGATCGCGACAGGCGCTCTGGCCCAGTCGCCGCCCTCGACCATTAAGGTGGTCGTGCCCAATTCGCCCGGCGGCGCCATGGATCTGCTGATCCGCGTGCTCGGCGATTACATCAACCGCGCCCATGGCGCGACGTTGATCGTCGACAACCGGCCCGGCGCCTCGACCATCATCGGCACCGATATCGTCGCGCGCGCGCAGCCGGACGGCGGCACGCTGCTGATGGCGGCCAATTCCTTTCTCGTCAATCCGCACATCCGGTCTCTGCCCTTCGATCCCCTGACGAGTTTTACCGGCCTGTGCCAGCTCGTTGAAATTCCGCAGGTCGTGGCCGTCAACGCACGCTCGCCCTACCAGACGCTCGCCGACCTCATCGCCGCGGCGAAGGTCAGGCCTGGCAAGCTCACCATCGGCAGCAATGGTCCGGCGACCGCGCAGCATCTCGTGGCGGAGGCCTTTCGGCGCGGCGCCGGGCTCGACATGGTCTATGTGCCCTATCCCGGCGGCACGCCGGCGGTGAACGCCCTGATGGGCGAGCAGATCGATTCCATGACGACGGCGTTTTCCGATCTGCACGCGCAATGGGAGGCGGGCGCGGTGCGCGTGCTCGCCTCGTCCATGGCGCGGCGCACGCCGCTCGCGCCAGACATCCCGACGTTTCGCGAGTCGGGCCTGGACTTCGACATGCCGAGCTGGCTTGGCGTTCTGGCGCCTTCCAGAACGCCGGCGCCCGTTGTCGCGACGCTTGATCAATGGTTTGCCGAGGCCCTCGCCGCGCCGGACGTGCGGGCGCGCCTGTCATCCATGCAAATGGCGAGCGTCGGCGGTTGCGGCGCATCATTCGCCGAGTTCATGCGCGTCCAGTACGACGTACTCGGCCGGATCGTGCGCGAGGCGGGAATCAAGGCGGAGTAAAAGGCGTTGATATTACTTTCCCCGCGCCAGCCCGTCCGAAATGACAGCCAGTGGCAGTACCAACGACAGGGGCACGTCGAGCAGACTGACCGCGCCATACCCAGCGTACCAGCGCGCGGCGCGTTCGTTCTTGGCGTCGATCAGGAGAGCGACGCCACCGATTTCCTCGGCGACGCGCAGGCAGCGCTCGCCCGCGCGTAACAGGAGCGCGCCGCCAAGGCCACGGCCCTGAACGCCTTTATCGATGGCGATGCGTCCCAATCGAAACATCGGAACCTCGTAGCGCCCCAGAAGTTTCCTGGCGATGGCGGGCGTTCGGCTGAATTCGATCGACGCGGAGCTAAGGGTGTAGAAGCCAAGTATTCGTTCCGGCGCGCCCGTCGGCGTGGCGACAAAGCACTTGGCGCCGCCGCTTGTGTGATTCTGGCGAGCATAGCGGCGCAGATAGATGTTCAGGTCTTCCTCGCCGCAATCGAAGGCGGCGCGATCGTGGGTTTTGGCGAGCGGCGCCTCGGCCCAGACGATTGCGGTCATGGAAGCGTGAAGCCAGCCTTTGCGGCGCGGATCAGCCGTTCGTTGGCGGCGGGCGGATTTTCAAGTAGATCAAGCACACGGAGGGAATCGCGCTCCGAAAGGTTTACGCGTTCCGCCTCGGCGATATCCGCCCTAGCCCGCGGCAGAACGCTGCGCAGGATATAGCCGGTCAGATCGACCCGGTTAAGGGTAGCCGCGCGGGTCAGGGTCGCCTTGTCTTCGGGGCGGAGGCGTAATTCAATCCGCCCGCTTTCGGTCAGGGCGCGGGTCATGGTCATCTCCTGTTGGACGAAAATTAGCATACGGACATAATCCGTACAATACGGTGCTTGGGCCTGAGATGCACGTCATCCCGCCTTCGCTTCATTCCCTCGCCGCAAACCTGTATCAACCTGCCACGGCTATCCGCCGGAGGGACCATGGCTCAATCGGCTCAGGACGAAATTTCGCACGACAAGCGGCCATATCCCGCGGGTGAGATGGTCGAGCTCACGCCGCTCGTGCGGCGGCTGATTTCGCCCAACCCCGGCCCGTTCACCTTCACCGGTACGTGCGGCTACATCGTCGGGCGCGGGCGCGTTGCGGTGATCGATCCCGGTCCGGACGACGAGGCGCATATCCAGGCATTGGCCGCCGCTCTGGCCGGCGAGACCGTCGAGCATATTGTCGTCACGCATACCCATCGCGATCATTCACCCGGCGCGCGGCGTCTACGGGACATGACTGGCGCCAAAATTGTCGGCTGCGCCAGTCACGTCCCGATCGAGCATGATTCCTCCGGGCGTCTGGACGCCAGCCACGATCTCGATCACGCGCCCGATTTGCGGATGAGCGATGGCGACACGCTGGAGGGTCGCGGGTTTTCGCTGACCGCCGTGCATACGCCCGGTCACGCCTCCAACCATCTGTGCTTCGCCCTACGGGAGGAAAACGCCCTGTTCTCGGGCGATCACGTCATGGCCTGGTCGACCTCCATCGTCGCGCCACCCGACGGCGCCATGAGCGATTACATGGCCTCTCTCGACAAGCTGCGCGCCCGCGACGACGCCATCTTCTGGCCCGGCCATGGCGGCCCGGTGAACGATCCCCAGCGCTACATGCGCGCGCTTGCCAATCATCGTCGATTGCGCGAGGCGGCGATCGTCGGCGCCATCGAGGCTGGCGAGTCGACGATCCCCGACATCGTTCTGCGCATCTATCAGGGGCTCGATCCGCGCCTGCGCAACGCCGCGGGGCTTTCCGTGCTGGCCCATCTGGAGGACCTTGTCGCGCGCGGACGTGTTCGCGCCGATAGCCCGGCGACGCTGACGGCTCGCTACGAGCCCGCCGGCTGAACGGGTTCAGCGTGCGTCGAGCTGGGTCTGCAATTCGTCGGAAAAGGCCTGGATGCGCCGGGCGTTGTCGCCAAAATCGTGCCGCCCCTCGCGCGAGGCGGAGCGAACGTCGATGCGTGTTTGCCCGGCGAGCGGTCGAACGCGAACGGTGACGTCCGACGGAAAGCCCATGATCAGCGAGCGATCCACGGCGTCGATATGACCAATGCCGATACGTCCACCCGGACGAGTTAGCTCGATGACGCGCCACTTGCGCGCCTCGACGGCCTTCAACACGAGCGGCCAGGCCTCGTCCACGTCGAGATCAAGCACGATCGGCTGCAACGCGGGGTAGGCGCGCCGCTGGGCGTCCCGCCACTCCGCCGAAATCGAGCCATGATCAAGATTGCCGCGCGCCGCCAGCGCCTTGACCGAGCGCGAGAAGTCCGGCGGGTCGTTGAGGTCCGTGGAGACGTCGTTGAGCAGCGGCAGACGCACGGCCTGCGCCGTGTAGTAGGCCGGCAGGGCCAGCACCAGCGCGCTCAGCAGCAGGCTCGCCACCACGATGCCCGAGCCTCGGCGACCCGTCCGCCAGATCACCACCGAGCCCGCGCAGGCGAACAGCACGGCCAGACAAGCGAACAGGATGGCGGCGCCAAACACGGAGAGAACCGCTGTCATGTCGACGACGCCCGAACGCGACAGGGCGATCGAGATCAGCGCCACCGCGATGGCGAAACTCGCCAGCCGCCGGCTCCAGATGGCGGCGGCGGAATAGGGCTCGTCGAGAATAAGACGTCGCATGGCCTGCTTCGGAGCGCCGGCGCGGGTATTCGCGGCGGCGGCGTAGTCATAGAGAATATCGCCGCGCGCGCAACGTCCCCGGACATGCCAACGTCGCCATTGTGCCATCGTCCCCGCATCGATAAATTCGCTGTTCGCGAGTGGAGGAGAAGCGAATGCACGTGCAGGTGGGGATTATCGGCGCCGGTCCGGCGGGTTTGATGCTGGCGCGCCTTCTGCACCTGCGGGGAATTTCCAGCATTGTCCTCGAATCGCGCAACCGCGCCTATGTCGAGACTCGACTTCGCGCCGGCCTTCTGGAGCAGGGCTCGGTCGATCTCATCAATGAGACCGGCATGGGCGAGCGCATGCAACGCGAATGGATGGTCCACAACGGCACCGAATATGTCGCCGGCGGCGAGCGCTACCGCGTCGACATGTGGGACCTGATCAACCGCAGGGTCTATATCTACGGCCAGCAGGAGGTCGTGAAGGACATGATCGCGGTGAACCTTGCCGCGGGCGTGCCGATCATCTTCGAGGCCGAGGCGCGCGAGATCGGCGGCCTCGACGGCGACAAGCCGTTCATCCGCTATCGCGCCAACGGCGTCGAGGAAACGATCGTCTGCGATTTCATTGGCGGCTGCGACGGCTTCCATGGAATCTGCCGCGAAGCGATCCCCAAGGCCATCCGCAAGGACTATGATCGCGTTTATCCCTTCGGCTGGCTAGGCATTCTCGCTGACGCGGCGCCGACGTCCCATGAATTGATCTATTGCCAGAACGAGGAGCGCGGCTTCGCGCTCTTCACCATGCGCTCGCCCAAGGTCTCGCGCTGCTATCTTCAGGTGCCGCCGGACGAAAGCGAGGAGAACTGGTCCGACGATCGCATCTGGGACGAACTCGGCAAGCGCCTTGGCAAGCACGAAGGCCTGACGCTCTCGACTGGCAAGATCACGCAGAAGTCCGTCACGCCCATGCGCAGCTTCGTCTCCGAGCCCATGCGACATGGCCGGCTCTTCATCGCCGGCGATTCCGCCCACATCGTTCCGCCGACGGGCGCCAAGGGCATGAATCTGGCGATTTCGGATGTCTATGTGCTGGCGAAGGCCATGACCGCCCATTACGAGCGCGGAGAGACCGAACTTTTCGATCACTATACCGAGACCTGCCTGCGCCGGGTCTGGGGCGCCCAGCATTTCTCCTGGTGGATCACCTCGATGATGCACAACCTGCCGGACGAGAACCCCTTTGATCGCAAGCGTCAGCTTGCCGAATTGCGCGCGGTTCTGGGCTCCAGGGCTGGCCAGACCCTGCTGGCCGAGAATTACGCCGGCCTGCCGATCGAGATGTGATCGATGGGCGCGCCCGACAGTCTCGACGACCCGCCGCCGCCGTTTCTGGCCTATTGCGGTATTCGCCGTACCCTGCGCGAGAACGGCGTTGGCCGCGGCGAGGTCGATATCTCCCACGATGTCCGCAACAGCGCCGCCGCGGCCCATGGCGGCCTGCTGATGACGCTGCTCGACAGCGTCATGGCGAGCGCCGCGCGATCCCTGCTGGACGGGGACCATGGCGTGATGACCATCGATCTCCAGACGCAATTTCTGGCGCCCGGCCGGGGGACCCTGTTTGGCGAGGGCAAGGTCGTGCGCGGCGGCAAGACGCTGTTTTTCTGCGAGGGCACGGTTGTCGATGGCGACGGAGCGCTGATCGCTCGCGGCAGCGGCGTCTTTCAGGCGCGTCGACCGCCGCGGGCGCGAGGGTGAGGCTCCTCAGGGGCTCTTGACCACGTCGCCCCCGCGGGCGCATCCTTGTTGCAATGACGGAGCATATGTCCCAGCGCCTGACCCCTCGCGCCGCCATGGGCGACGATCACGGGGCCGCGTCCGATAGGCCCGTTGAAATCGACGACACGGACTACGCGCATCGTCATTTCGTCAATCTGGCCGCAGCGGCCTTCCTGCTGTTCGTGTCCATCGGCATCGTCTGGACCATCAAGGCCATGGACGCCTACGAGAAGCAGCGGGCGTGTCTCGATTCAGGTCGCCGTGAATGCGTCCAGCTTGAAGCGACCCGGCATTGGGGCATCCGACCGCCAGAGCACTAAGTCTCCAAACTCGTCAATAGACCGTGCGCACGTAGGCGAGCACATTGTTGTTGCGAACCGAAGCCGGCATCCCGGGGACGCCGGAATAGGAACCGCTCGCGCGATCATTGAATTGAGCCAGTTCGACTCCAATCATCCAGTTCGGCTGGAACATGTATTCGGTCCCGAACTGAAGGCCTAAGCCCCGGACCTTGTAATCGAAATTGACCAGAACGCCGCCGCCGACATCCGACGGGTTCGAATGCATGCCCATTTCGTAATAGGACAGGGTCGCGGTTGATTTCAGGAACGGCGTCCAGAGGTGTTCATAGGAACCCAGCGCGGACCAACCGTTCGTGAGATGAAGTTGGCCGTTCTGTTCGGCGACATAATCGATCGCGAACGTCGGCGCGCCAAGATAACTCACGGCGCCGCGAGTGTAGGCGGCGGACGCCATGAAGCGTCCGTACATGTCGCCGGCGGCCTCGCCAAACACATCGCTCCATTTGGTCTTGTATTCCGCGCCGCCGGATATAGCCCAGCCATTGGCGGTTTGCACGGCGACGCCGCAACAGTCGCTCAGGGACGCGTCTCGAACCTGGTGAAAGGCGCCGGCGACCTGAACAAGCGCCTTGTCGTTGCCAACGCGGACCTGTCCAACAACGTCGGGCAATCGCGCCACGGCGTAGCGCGACATGAGGCCATCGTCGGTTTGCCGGCGCGTGGGATCTTCCAGCGACACACTGACCGCGACGTTGTCGCCGATCCGTTGGGAATAGCCAATCATCGGCGTACGGGTGGTCGATGAATAGCCGCCGGTAAAGGAATAGCCGGGCTGAATGAAATTGAAGAAGGAGGGATAGATACCTAATGTAAACCCGGCGACCTTGATCCATGCCTGATCAATTATGTTCTGCGCCGCGCCGCGAACGGTGACGGTATTTTCGATGACGGGCGAGCCGTTGGCAATGAATGAAGCCGCGCCACGCACATTGATGAATCCGACAAGCGGGCCGAGCGTGGTGTCGGTGACGAATGTCAGGTTGACCTGCGCGTCGATCGACGGTCGGGGGTCGAAGTTCCGCTCGCGGAAGTCCTTGAGAAAGTCGAGCAGCATGGGCACGCCGCCGCCCGGATTCGCCACGCTCGGCAGTCGTTGCGACTGAAGCGCGATATCGTTGTTGGCCAGGTCCTTGTCGATCGCGAAGCGCAGATCGTAGCCGAACTTCGCGCAGAACGGCGTGAATTCGGTCTTGAAGAACGTCGGGCCAAAGGACTGGCAATCGCCGTCCGCGGTTGAGCCCGCGGCCACTTGCGCCTCGACGGGAGCGTCGGCGCGCGCTGGCGCGGTCGCGAACATCGCGAGATACGCCATGCCGGAGATTAACAACCAACGCTTGAACACCACACGCCGTCCTGACTCAAGACACTTACGGAAAACTGATGATTGTTCAGTGCGATCGACCGAAGGAACCTGAAAGCGACCCGATCGAACCGGAGCCCGTGATCGTCAGAAGATTGAAACCGTTGTTGGAATAGGCGGACACGTAACTTGTTCCGCCCGAACCGGTCACCGCGTTCCGGGAGAAGCCAAAGGCAGTGTTCGCTTCCGTGGATCGCTTGTTGTCCTGAACCACCGAAGACGTATTGATAGAGCTGGCTTCGGAAATCTGAACAGCGGGATAAGTGGATTTTCCGCCTGACAGCGGCAAGAATTGCCGCGAATCAGGAGAGATCATGAGCAGACGACCGCGTCGCAATCACACACCGGCTTTCAAGGCCAAGGTGGC
>CAISJZ010000504.1 GCA_903885755.1 uncultured Hyphomicrobiales bacterium
CCTTGTCCCACATCTTGCCGCCCTCGCGGATCATCGCGGGGAGCGAGGCGTCGATGATCACGTCGCTGGGCACGTGCAGGCAGGTGACGCCCTTGTCGGAATTGACCATGGCGAGTTCCGGTCGCCGCGCGTATTCGGCGGCGATGTCATCCTTGATCGCCTTCTTCTCTGCGTCCGGCAGCGTCTCGACCTTGGCCAGCAGATCGCCGAGGCCGTTGTTGAGATTGACGTTGAGCTTCTTCAGCGTATCCGCGTGCTTCTTGAGGACATCCTCGAAAAAGACCGAAACGACATGGCCGAAAATGATGGGATCGGAGATCTTCATCATGGTCGCCTTGACGTGGAGCGAGAACAGCACGCCGTCCTTCCTGGCCTTTTCGATCTGCTCGGCGAAGAAGGCGCGCAGCGCCTTGCGGCTCATCACTGCCGCGTCAATGATCTCACCGGCCAGAAGCGGCATTTTCGCCTTCAGCACGGTGACGGCGCCGTCTTTCGCCACCAGTTCGATGCGCGCGTTGGTCGCCGCCGCGAGGGTGGCCGAGACTTCCGAGCCGTAGAAATCGCCGCCTTGCATGTAAACGACGTTGGTCTTCGAGTCCTTGCTCCAGGCGCCCATCTTGTGTGGGTTGTTGCGGGCGTACTGCTTGACGGCGGGCGCGGCGCGGCGATCCGAATTGCCTTCGCGCAACACGGGATTGACGGCGCTGCCGAGCACCTTGCCATATCGCGCCTTGATGTCCTTCTCGGCGTCGGTCGTGGCGTTATCGGGATAATCGGGAACGTCGTAGCCCTTGCTCCGCAGTTCCTTGATCGCCGCCCTGAGCTGCGGGATCGAGGCGGAGATGTTGGGCAGCTTCATGATGTTGGCTTCGGGCTTCAGCGTGAGCTCGCCGAGCGCGGTGAGTTCGTCGTTGACCCGCTGGGCCGGGGTGAGTTTTTCCGGGAAATTGGCGAGGATGCGGCCAGCCAGTGAAATGTCCCGCAACTTCACCGACACGCCCGCCGCGCCGACGAAGGCCTCGACGATCGGCAGCAGGGAATAGGTCGCGAGCGCTGGCGCTTCATCGACCTTCGTCCACATGATCTCGGCATTCGACATCTTGACACCTCTGTTCGTCATTTTTGCTTCGGCCGACCGGAAATCGGTCATCGATGGATGCGTGAAGCGCCTGTCGCTTCCAGGGCTCTCGGGATCGAGCCAACCCGACGCGGCGGTCGCGGCCCGCGCATCAGGCTGACGGGAATTCGGGGCTGGCCTGTTCCTCTCTTGTACAAAACTGGCGTCGCTTGCGCCGACGAACCAGCATTTTGCGGAAGCGGCGACATTGGACGGCGCGAGCCCCCGAGGCCGGTTGCGGCCCCTATAACACCCGCCGGGCGGGTGGCAAAGGGAGGCGGGAGCGAAACAGGGGCGAATTGGCGAGGGGTGGGGGGCGCCGCCCCTACCTCACCACGGTCACGCCGCCCTCGCGCAGCACCTTTTCGACGCCGGCGCGCACGCGGCCCATGGTTTCCGCCGCGTCGGCCATGATCCGCTTCGTGTCAATGTGCAGCAGCCTGCCGCCGCGCTTTAGGATACGCCCGTCGATGATCGTCGTGTCGACATTGGCCGGCTGGGCCGATTGCACGATCATGCGCACGGGATCGTTGGCCGGCGACATGTTGAGATCATCCGATCGCACCAGAATGATGTCGGCGCGCTTGCCGGGCTTCAGCGAGCCCACGCGGTCCTCGATGCCGAGAGCGCGGGCGCCCTCGATGGTCGCCATCTCCAGCGCCTTGCGCGGCGTCAGCGCGAATTCGCTCGGCTTCGAGCCATCGCCGACATTCTGGATGCCTTTCATGATGGCGAACATGTCGGCGTTGCCGGAAAGCACGATCGTGTCGATCGACAGGCTGACGGAGACGCCCCTGTCGAGCATCTGCAGGATCGGCGGAATGCCGAAGCCGGTGCGCATTTCCGTATAGGGCGACATCGAAACGAAGGTTTTCGTCTTGGCGACGAGATCAATGTCGTCGAGGCTGGTGTTGGTGTCATGCACGAGAATGACGTCGGGGCCCAGTAGCCCCGCGCTCGCCAGCGCCTTGACGCCCTCGCGCGCTTTCACGCGCGTCGCGCTGGTGCCCATGTGGGTCGATATCCTGAGTCCCAGCTTGCGCGCGAGCTCCCATTCGCGCTTGCAGATGTCGATATTGTTGCTCTCGGGCCCGCGCGAGCAGATGCCCAGAGTCGTCAGCCCCTCGCTGGCGGCGATCCACTGTTTCCGCACGCGTTCGAGATCGGCCAGATTGACGGGCTGATCGACCATGCCGACGCCGGCATAGCCGTATCCAAAAAGCGCCCGCCCGCCGTAGGCCTTGTGAACCGCGAGTTCGGCGTCCGCGAATTCGGGCCTCGGCAGATTGTGCGACCAGTTGTGAACGGTGGTGACGCCGCCGTGGATGGCCTCGGCGAAGGACAGGCGCACGCCGCGCGCGTTGTCCTCGGCCGTGAAGACGTCACCGACGGCGCGCGCGAACAGGAAGTAGCCGGTCTTGGCGTCCTCGCCCGCCATGTTGCGCGCCACCGAGCCCCACATGTGCCAGTGCGTGTCGATCAGGCCGGGCAAGGCGATCATGTTTGCGGCGTCGATGATCTCCGCGCCGGGCGCCTGGATATTTGCGCCGACGGCGATGATGGCGCCGTCCCGCACGTGAATGTCGCCCCTGGCGATATCGCCAAGGTTCGGGTCCATGGTGAGGATGGTCGCGCCGCGGATGATGAACTGCCCACGCGCGGGCAGCGCCGTCGTGGCGGGATCGCTCGCTGGCGACTGCGCCAGCAGGGGGCTTGGGGAAACAGCGGCCGCGCCAAGGGCAGCCGAGGCGAGCATCATGTCGCGCCGCGTCAGTCCACGAAAATTGTTCGCCATGGCTTCGTCCTCCCGGCCGCGCTCTTCGGCGGCGCGAGTACGATCGTATCCACGTGCCGGGCAAAAGAAAAATCGGCGGAGTATCCACCTTCAATCGTCGATGCGCGCGATTGTCACCTTTGCCGTTCCGCTATTGTTTGTGTAGAAATAGCCAGCGTCGAAAGCCAGCACGGCGTCATTTACAAAGAGAAATAGTTCCCCGTCCTGTCTTGGCCTGAAACGCGCGGTCAATGTACGCCGTTCGGCGGGCGTGGGATCTTGGCAGGCCAGATATTTCAACGCCGCCAAGGAAAGCTTTTCCGTGTCAGATTTGGGAAGGTCAGGCTTAACCTGGCCGCAAGCCGCCTTTTCCAATCCCTGAGTTTGGCCTGCTGAATCCACCTGCTTTTTCGAATTGATCGGATCGTAGGCTCGGACCGACGTTAGCGCGAACTCGTCGTTGCCGAAAACTCCAACCCGGGCGATGGGCTGAAACCAGGGTTGGAAAAGCCAGCGCTTCAGGGGCCACGCAAGCACATGGGCGATGGAAGTATTTGACACGCCGCCGAAGTCGGCTCGCATGGTCGCGTCAAACCAGTCGTCTTCGGGCGCTTTCATGGTGATTTCGTAACGATGACCGCCCTTTAGCGAGATGCCGCTGGGCCAGCAAAACTGATCGGTACTGAATAGGCGAGACACTTCGAGCGTTGTGCCATCTTTCACTTCCATTATTTCCTCGGATGGCGAGCAATATTGCCCTGTCGCGTTCATTGTGGTGAACACGAGTTGGTGCGCTCCGAAAATCGCAACCAGAGCCACGATCCATGCGAAGCCTCCCGGCACGACCCAGCCGCCGAATCCGTTGTAAAGCGCGGCCATGACCGCGTTCCCGCGACACCAGTTGGCAACTTTGAGAAGCGCGGTTTCAGGCAGCCGATTTTCTGGTTCCGGGTTGGGGTCCGCCGAGTCCGGCGCGGTCTCCCGACTGTCGCGTGGGGTCTGTAATTTCGCGATTTCGCGCAACCACGCGCGATGCGCGATTGATCGCCACGCCCACAGGAGGATAAAAACGACCGTGATACCCGCGCATTCGCCGAAGCTCGACAGCGATTTGATCTCGCCACGATAAAACAACGCCGCTGTCAGGATGCTCGCCAGTCCTGATAGCCCGGCGAAACGACGGAACCGGTCGCATAGCGCGGCGTCTGCCTCCGTGGTCGCGGAGATGTGAGCCGGCGCGAGCGCTCCATTCCACGCGACTCGTGCGACATCCCATATGCGCGTTTGCAACAGTGCGCTCGTTTGATAGCACGCTGCCAGCACGGCGATGAGAATGCCGATTTCGACCGGACGGGTTTCAATAGAGCGCACCCACGGCCCCACGTAGGACGGTATGAACGAGCCAAGCGTTTCAACGAAGCCGGAGATTGGTCCCAGCGCTATATGGTCCATTTTGGCGTTCGTGTCGCTTGTGACCTCTCCCAAAATTTTCGCAATCAGGGATTCGCCGATCCAGGGAAAGCTTACGAGCAGGATCGTCAGGCCGGCAATCGCGAGGTTGAGCAAGCGCCGCCACCAGATCGTATCCCAGACATTGGCCCGCGCGCCACGAGAATCCTGGACGATGCCGGCGAACGCGGCGTCAAGATCGGCGCGTTCGCGCGCGAGCAACGCAGGATCCTTGCTCGGGCGGACAACACCGAAATTGGCGCTCGGCTTTGTCATGTCAAGCATGATCGCGCCGTGCGGGCCGGGAAGGCCCGGCCGACCGCCGACGGGCTTCAACTCGCCATCGGGATTCATCACCCAGAATCCCGCGGGCAGGACCGCCGACGCGTAACCATCATCGAACGCCATGCGTGTCAGGACGCTGTGATGGACCACGGGGCGTATACGCACGCCGTTTGCGTCCATTCGCATGAACGCCGAGGCTTTATCACGTTTGACAGTGACGCCACTTACGGTCGAAGTCCTGTCCGCGTGATGGTCGCCCTGCGGCGAATAATTGTTGGTGGCGCGTGGGTCGTATCGCCAGTAGGCGCCAACGCCTGCGCGCGAATCGTACATGCGAGCCAGCGGCGATTTCTCGGCTTCAATTCGGACCACCGCTTCGGTATCGACAAGCAAGTTACAAGCCATCGCCTCGTGCAAAATCCACTCAAGCGGAATATAGGAAAGCCGGTCTTCGGGATACCCGCCTCCAACATTTGAGTGGACTCCGGCGAACCAGACTTGCTTGAGCCTTCCCGCCGTTACCAGCTTTTTCTTGATAAGGAGGCTTTCGGCTTCTTCATCCCATTGATACGGCTGAAAGCTCGCCCGCTCCTCATCGAGGGCAAGCGCGTGACAGGCGCGCTCGACGATAATCGGTAGGTCAAGATTGCAGAATACCATTGGCCAGAGGTAGCGGTCGATGCCTGTCTTCAATTCCGCAACCGGCATTCCATATGCCTCGACCGTGTCGAAAAGACCGAGAAATGCGATCCTGATCCCATCCCGCCGTCCTCGAATGGCCGTCTCTCGCGCAACGGGCTCATAGCGCTTGTTTGTTCGCAGAATCAGGTCGCGCAATCCTCGCGCGATGGAAACGATGCACGGGCCGGGGGCACGCATCTTGCTCGCAGGAAACGCAACCGCGCGATATCGTCGGTAGGCCAATGTCGCATTGCGGCGCAATTCACTTTCGGACCGAAACGTCACAAGCCCTTGGCTCTGAATAAGGCCAACGAGGAGACGGATCGTGAAGGAGCCGCGACTGAAACCAAAGCCGTATATCAGGGGTCGCGCAACATTCGAGATTGGTTCGCCCTTCGGATCATTCATGTTGGGATAGTGGCGGCAGATGAACATATAGAGACTGATAACGTTGCGTTTCAGGCCCCAGCCGAACACGCCGCCAATCAGCGCTAGATACTTATTCGTGGACGTGCCGACACCGTCATCGTATTTGGCGACCTGCTCGGACGTTTGCTTCAATGCCTGAAAAATTCGCCAGACATTGGTCTTTTGTTCCTTCGCGGAACTGTTTCCGGTTCCGTCGGACAGGACAACAATTTTTTTGACCAGGCGGTCTCAAATTTGAAGCGCAACACCCGGCCTCTGGATTTCATTATAGAAGACTTCCTCGGGGGTTTGAAAGCCGAGGCAGGCGCGCGGCCTTGTGTTGAGGCTATGGGCGATTTTTTCGAGATCACGGCGTGAGTAA
>CAISJZ010000505.1 GCA_903885755.1 uncultured Hyphomicrobiales bacterium
CCGGCCGGGAACGGATTCCACGGAGCGACACTAACCGGGAAAGGAGGTCTTCAGATGATGCAGCAGACAAAGTCGCTTTATTTGGCGACCGATGATGTTCCCGGTTGGTTGAGAGAGCACGGCGCTTCCCGACATGCGGGCCGCGACGCACTTCTCCCCGGGACTACCCAAACACCTACCGCGTCGCGGAACATGGCGAGAGATAACCATCGATGGGCCTTTGCATCCGGGCAGTGACTTCCCCGGATACCCCCATCCAACTCTCGCGGGACGAAAGAAGGCGGCAAAAGTCCATCGGCCGCCGGCGCCCACGTGCGACTGCGAAGGCGGGACGGTAACGAACCGCCAAGCTATCGCACTTGCCCCTCACCAGCCCCACTCTCCCCAAAGGAGAGTGGGGCGCGGGGAGGGTGCCGTCATTAAAACAAAATAAAGTTGTATATTTTAAATACTAACTATTAAGTACTGTAATTATTGATCCCAACATCAAAGCTCACTCCCCAAAGGGTTGATCGATGCCCGCCGAACCTGCCGTTGCCGCACCCGATCTCGATCGCTTGGTTGCCGAGGCCGAGGCGTTGATCGATCGCGCTGTGCGCGCCCACAGCCCGGCGGCGCTCGCCTGCAGTTTCGGCGCTGAGGACATGGTGCTGCTCGACATGGTCGCGCGCGCCAAGAGTCCGGTCGCGGTGTTCACCCTCGATACCGGGCGGTTGCCGCAGGAGACCTACGATCTGATGCAGACGGCCCGCGCGCGGTTCCGTGGAGTCGCGATCGAGACTTATTTTCCCAACGCGGCATCGGTCGAATCGTATGTGCGCGAGAATGGCGTCAACGGATTCTACGACAGCGTGAACTTGCGCGAGCGCTGCTGCGCGGTGCGCAAGATCGAGCCGCTGAAGCGGGTGTTGGCGGGAAAGAAAAGCTGGATCACCGGATTGCGCCGCGAGCAATCGGCGACGCGTAGCGCGATCGCGCCGATCGAATGGGACGCGGCCAATGGGCTGCAGAAGGTGAGTCCGCTGGCGGAGTGGAGCGACGCGGACGTGTGGGCGTACGTGAAACGCTTCGATGTGCCGACCAACGCGCTGCACCGCAAGGGCTATCCGAGCATCGGCTGCGCGCCCTGCACCCGCGCCGTCGAGCCCCACGAGGACCCGCGCGCCGGGCGCTGGTGGTGGGAGAACGCCGACACCCGCGAGTGCGGCCTGCACCCGCGCGCGAAGGCGGGCGCGTAACGCGGGCGCGTTCGTCGGGGCTGCGACAACAGCCTTGATCGCGCGGCCTTAAGCGACCGCGCGAATCGCCGACCTAGGCGACGTGAGCCGGACGAAGCTCGGTGATCTCGGCGCCGTTCGCCGGTATCGCCCGCTTGCTGCCCGTGCGCATCATCAACAGTTCCTTGAGCGCGATCTCGAGCGCCTTGCGCTCCTTCGCGTCCTCGCGGTCCCACACTTCGAGGCACGAGAGCTTGATCTCGACCAAGTCGATCAGCGTCTCAACGGATTTCGACATCAACATGATACCCCTCCTGGGTTAGGGCGCGGATCGTTCCCGCCCGAGTCCATTCAGCCAATTTGAGATTAATTTGAGATAAATGCCGGGCATCCGATTCGTCGCAATCGATCACATATTTGTGCGTTTCTGTGGATAACTGCGATGAGCGTTTAACCTCCCATTAACCTGGCCGACGGACACTGGGGAACGTCAAGCCAGGAGGGCCCTATGGCCACCAACGTGCGGATTTTCGACGACGCGCCGGAGCCAGAACCCGAGGCGATCGGTCAACCGGTTCATCAGCGGCGCGTCTCCGACCGCCTGCTCGCCGCCCACAATTACGCTTACGCCACCGGCAACCGCCGCATGGCCGACGAGCTGCGCGACATCCTCGGCTTGATCGAGCGCGACGAGCGCGAGAGCTACAACCGCCGCGGCATCGACGCGGTCGAGCGAGCGATCCGATGGGTCGCCTTGGTCGACGCCCGCGCGGCCGTCGAGGCGACCGAGAAGGCCGTTTCATAGTGATAGGGGCAGTCCTATAAGTTCCCGCTGTAAGCCTTACTGTTCCACCACCTGTGCTATTGCAATAATCA
>CAISJZ010000506.1 GCA_903885755.1 uncultured Hyphomicrobiales bacterium
GTCGCGAGCGCTCCTCAAGGCTCAACCGGACGACATACTTCTTAACGGCGATTTCTTTCCCGGCCACGAATCACCTCCGCGATAAATCATTCGCGTAGTGATTCAGAAAAATGCCTCAATTTCAATGACGCGAGGCACTAGAGGGCGAAGGGGGAAAATGACGTGAATGACCCGAAGCGACCGGAATATGGTTGCCCAATGCTTAAACCGACGACTCGGAATCGCCTTAATTCGGCGAGCGAACTTCAACGCGGCCTTGCTAGATTTTCCACGTAGAAGCACGGGGGCAATTATGTCGGGTCAAAACATCAATTTTTCGGTGGAGGCCATTCTTGTCTGGTTGCCAGAGGGGAGCCGCGCGACGCCAGAAAACTTCGAGTACGCGACCGCCGCGCTGGACGCCGGAAATCGGCCTCGCGCGTTTGATTACGTTGGCCGGGCAATCGCGCGCGCTGAAATCATCTAATCCAGGGATGGAGCCGTGGATGATGACCAGCGCAGGGATTTTCGATCGCAGGGGGATTCTGGAAATGTCGGGCCGCGGCAGGCCGACGCCCTACGCCGTCGCGACGTCGGAATTCGCGAAAGCGGCCTGACAGATCCGGTTCAAGGAGACGGCCAGGGCGTCAGCGGCTCGCCGTCCGCGCCAACCATGCAGGCGCGATCAGCGACCAGCAGCACGGGTTGGCGCACGCGTCTGTTCAGAAACTGCGCGATCATGCGTCGCAGGTTCACGCCAGTCGCCGTCGCGGGCATCTCTTCCACCTTCGCCAGCAAAAGCGCGCGACGGTTTCGGTCGGTGGCCTGTGGCAGCTCGTCGAGCGCCGGCATGATCTCGTCGGCATTGCCGAGCGGAACAGCCATGATCGCGCACCCCCGCGGTCCTTCGAGAAAATGGAAGCGATAGACGCCGGTTGCCGTGAGGGTTCCGCCGCCCACAAGGCGCAGGCCGTTCTCGCGCGCCCACGCGGCGGCGGCCTCCATTTGCGACACCGGCGGGGCATTCAGCGGCGGCGATTTGATCCAGGCGCCCGCTCCGACCGCGGCCAGCGTCGCCAGTAGCGTCGCGAGTCTGGTCATGTGGACCGCGAGGGAATGGCGGCGGCCGCGAACACGATAACGCCCCACATGAGTTGCAACGGCAGGGCTCCGGACTCGCCATGCAGACTGTCGTAGATGGCGGGAGACGCTGCCATCGCCGTCAGCCGCGCCGTGTTCAGCAAAGCCAGCAATCCCAGCGCCAGTCCGATCCGCGCGGCGCCGGGCGAAAGGGCCGGGCGCAGCAACCGGCTGAAGGCGAATGTTCCAATGGCGCACGGATAGGCCAGAGCGAGGACCGAGCAGGCTCTCAGGACGATGAATTGATGGCCGTCGGCGAGTTCGAGATGATTGCCGTGCGCGACCGCGCCGACGCCGCCCGCGCCGAGCAGTCCGGCAACAACATGCGCCTCGATCCACAATACCGGCGCGCTGGCGAAACCGGCCCAGACACCATCCTTCAGGCCCCAACCGACCAGCGCGAACATCAGCGCGGCCGAACAACGCGCGTCAACGCCGCCACGCGGCCAGAAGATGGCGCCCGCGCAGGCCAGCGAAACGACCGCGGCGCTGCGGAACGGCGCCAGACAGATCAGCAGCGCGATGAAAAAACACCACCAGTCCGCGCGCGTCGGCGCGGCGGGAGGTGTTCGCCACCACCCCGCCGCGATCGCCAGCATCGCCAGAACGATCATTGGATGTGGCGCGCCGTTCGCGAACCCGCTGGCCAGCATCCAGTGCCCGCCGGCGGCGATCACGCAGCACACCGCCAGCCAGCCGCCAGAGACCGCGCGCGACCGCGTGGTCGAACGGTTTCCGGCGGTCGCATGCGCGGTTTCGATCGCGAAAATGTCAATTGCCGGGAAAATCGTCCACGCCACCTTGGGAACCTGTCACCTGCGCCGCAGCGCGAATCCGGCGCCGCCAATCGCGAGGACGAGGAGAGAGGCCCAGCCCAGATCTGGCGCCGGCAGTTCCCTCACGGGCGCGGCTTGCGCGTAACCCAGTGGGCCAAGATAGACCAATGCGGCGATGGCGGCGAAAAGACGCGACATACGATTACCCTCTCGTGTATTGTTTAAGACAGATGTCCCTCGGCAATAGGCATGCCATGCCGGCAGCGAGTTGCGATATCGCGCCGGAGACGGTTGCCTCCCCGCCCATGAACCTCGCGTCAATCTTTCGCCCGCGCTTGTTTTTCCGCTGTCGGCTAGCCGCCACTTCGCCCGCGCGGAGCGCCAGAAACGCTTGGCTCAAGCCTGCTTTCGGCGCCGACGGGGTTAATTGGCATACTTTGCAACGCGTCAACGGAAGTGACAGTTGGACAGGACATGACTGTTCGCAAGACGCGCGACCTCGGCGCGTTTTAACGATTGATTCAATCTATCCGCCGTCGCGTTTCGTGATCATGATTTGCAATTCGCTAACGCAATCAGACCAATTCGCGAAAAGCCATTCGCGATCGCTTAGGCCCCAAGCAAAATAGATATTCGTCAGCTCAATGGCATTGGGCGATTCAGAGCGCTCGCGCAATATTGACGAAGTTTGCCGGATACTGCGTCGCCGCATAATTCCGCGCATGTCTCCGTCTGGCGCCAAGCTGGCATAATCGCCCGCCGCTAATCTCCCCCGCGATGTCCGGTTCTCGCGGTATCGCGCCCTTCCCGGCGTCCAATTCCAGAACCCTGCCGCCCCATCGCCCCCTCCCGGCGCGCTTGTTGCTTGCCGTGAATGCCCGACCCCGCGTACAAACAGGCTTTGGAGCCAGGTCATGCCTTCCACCGAGCGGATCGCCGCCATCGCGCGTGACGCGCGCCTGTGGCGCCGCGATATTCACATGCACCCGGAACTGCTGTTCGAGGTTCATCGCACCGCCAGCCTCGTCGCGGGACGCCTCAGGGAGTTCGGCTGCGACGAGGTGGTCACTGGGCTTGGCCGCACCGGCGTCGTCGGCCTCCTCAGGGGCCGCGAGACCGGCTCCGGCAGGGTCGTGGGCCTGCGCGCCGACATGGACGCCCTGCCCATCGAGGAGGCGACCGGCGCGCCCCACGCCTCGCGCACGCCCGGCCTGATGCACGCCTGCGGCCATGATGGCCACACCGCCATGCTGCTGGGCGCGGCGCGCTTTCTCGCGGAAACCCGCGATTTCGATGGCGCGGTCGCGCTGATCTTCCAGCCCGCCGAGGAAAACGGCGGCGCCGGCGGCAAGGCCATGGTCGACGATGGCATGATGGAGCGTTTCGGCATCGACGAGGTCTACGGCATGCACAACATGCCCGGCATTGCCAGCGGCCAGTTCGCCATCAAGCCCGGCGCCATCATGGCGTCCTCGACCCGCGTCGAGATCGAGATCGAAGGCCGCGGCGGCCACGAATGGTGACACCCGTGACGTGAAGGGCCGCGAGATCCGCGGTCAACGCCTTCGTCACGGCCGCAGCGCGTGCCGCGGCGAGCGCGTGATTCTGCGCGGCAGATCCTTGCTTGTCGGAGTACCCCGTGACAACAACCGAC
>CAISJZ010000507.1 GCA_903885755.1 uncultured Hyphomicrobiales bacterium
GCGCACGCTGCCGGCGCGCGGCGGGATCGTCTGCTTGGGTCGCTGGCGTGGCCGACGAGGGTTGCTCGCTCTCCGCCGACGGGCGCACGAGCGAGCCATCGGTAATTTGCGCGAAGCCCGTTGTCACGACGCGCGCGGGCGGCTCCACGCCGGATGTAATGACCGCCTGATGTTCATCCTGTCGACCAACAACAATCGAAGTCATGACGGCCTTGCGATCGTCGCCGACGACATAAACGAAGGGGCCCCTGGGGCCACGCTGGATCGCCGCGGTCGGGGCGGTGACGACCTGCGGCAATGTATCGACCAGCAGCCTTATATTGACGAACTGGCCGGGCCACAGGGCCTTGTTGGCGTTGGGAAACGACGCCTTGACGCGAACCGTCCCGGTGGTTGAATCGACCTGATTGTCGATAGTTTCCACCTGCCCGGAGTCTACGACCGTGACATTGTCGTCGTCGAGCGCCTGGACGGTCATGCGACCGCGCGCCAGGCCGGCATTGACGGCGCGCAACTGCTGTTGCGGCAGATTGAAAATCGCGGCGATGGGCTGGACCTGCGTGATCGACACGATACCGCTCGAATCGGAGGCGTGGACGATGTTGCCCGCGTCAATCGAGCGAATGCCGGTTCGCCCATCGATCGGCGCGAGGATAGTCGTGTAATCAAGGATCGCCTTGTAGTTGTCGATCGAGGCCTGGTCGAGACGGACCTGCGCGGTCAACTGGGCGACGAGGGCTCGCTGGGTGTCGGCCTGCTGTTTCGACCCGTAGTTGCCCGCGGCGAGCTTGTCGTAGCGGTCCAGATCGATGCGCGCGTTGGCGAGTTGCGCCTCGTCCTGCGCCTTCTTGGCGACTGCCTGATCATATTGCGCCTGATAGGTCAGTGGATCGATGCGGGCGAGGACATCGCCCTTCTTCACATCCTGTCCGTCGCGGAATTTAAGTTCGACAAGCCGGCCATCGACCTGCGCGCGCACGAGTACGGTGTTGAGCGCCTGGATCGTGCCAACCGCGTCCAGCGTGATGGGCACGTCGCGGCGCTGGACGGTCGCGGTCAGCACCGGCGGTTCATCGACTTTCTGGGCCAGACGCCTGCCGCCGAAAACGCGTTGCGCCGTCTGCGCGACCTGCCCGCCGCCAAACGGGAATTTGATCCAGCCCATGTACTGACCAGCGCCAAGACAGGCGGCGACCACGAGAAGGAGAATGAAGAACTTCTTCATTTCGCGTCCCCGGTCAGGCGTTCAGGCGCGCTCGGGTCGACGATGATCACCAGGCCGGGCGAATCCTCGATCGTGAAGCCGCCGCCGAGCGCCTGATACAGCTGCACGGCGGCTTGGAAGCGTTGCAGGCGGACCTGAATCAATTGATCCCGAGCCTGAAAGAGAGTTGTCTGCGTGGCCAGCAAGGTCACCTCGTCGATCGTCCCCTCGCGCAGGCGCTGTTCGGTGATCTGGTAGGCGCGACGAGCCGCGTCAACCACGATTCGCTGCAACTGCTCGTGCCTGGCGGTTTGTTGTGTCGCGATCAAGGCGTTCTCCACGTCCGAGAACGCGGTGACGATCGACTTACGATAATCCTCCAGAAGCTCGATCCGCCGACCGCTCGCCTGTTCGAGTTGTCCTTGCAGGTTTGCGCCGTCAAAAATCGGCTGAACCAGCCCCTGCGCCAGCGAGGCGGAAATGGAACTGGGGCCGAACAGGTTGGCGAGGACAAGGCTGTTGGTCACCAGACTCGCCGAAAGGTTGATCGTGGGGAAGAAGGCGGCGCGCGCGGCCTTGACGTTGGCGCGCTGGGCGACAAGTTTTGTTTCCGCCGAGGCGACATCGGGACGGCGCAACAGCAATTGCGAGGGAAGGCCGGCGCGCGGCGTCGGTATTTTCAGGGCGTTCAGGCTGCCGCCGCGAACGCTCATCGATTCGGGCGTCTGGCCGACCAATACCGCCAGAAGATTGCGGTTCTGCTGAACGGTTTGCTCCAGCGCGGGCACGCTGGCGCGCTGGGTCGCGACGACGCCCTCCTGCTGCGCCGTGTCGAGCGCGGTCGCGGTGCCCACCTGAAGGCGCGCCCGGATTGCGTCGAGCACGCGCTGGGCGACACGGATGTTGTCCTGCGCCAGACGCAGGCGATCCTGCGACGCGACCAGCTCGAACCAGGTATTGGCGACGCTCGCCAGCGTGGCGACCACGACGACATCGCGATCATAACGGCTGGCGAGCGCGTTGATATCGGCGGCGTCGGCCAGCGCCCGGTTGCGGCCGAATAGATCGAGAACGTAACTGGCGCTGAAGCCGAGCGAATAGTTGGTCGAGTTGCCGTTGATGAACGGCGGCTTTTCCGAACGCTCCGTCCCCGCCGTCTGCGTCCGCGAGGCGTTTTCCGTTCCGCTCAACTGGGGATAAAGCGCCGAGCCAGTGCTCTTGGCCAAACCCATGGCCTGAAGGATCCGCGCGTGGGCCGAGGCGACATCGAAATTGTCGGTTCGCGACCGCTCCATCAGCGAGGCGAGTTCGCTCGATCCAAAAAGCCTCGGCCAGTCGCCCACCGTCGGCGCCGCGCGGGAGCGCTCGGCGCGGAATGCATCGGGGGTGTCGGGAAGGGCGACCGAGGCCTGTTCGCCATCGAACACGCAGCCGGCGAGCAGCGGTGTCAGAATGGCCGCCGCGCAGGCCATGCGCGTGACAAAATCCCAGCCAACGGACGCCAAGAACGACCCCTTCCGGCCAGCGCGTCGTCCACCCACCCAAGTGGCCAATGTCCGCCCCGGACCCGGGGACAGGTAGCCCATCGGCCGGCCCGCGCAAAGTTGCAAACCATCGACAATTGTCCCGAAGCGGGTCAAGCGCCGCGAATGTGATCGACGATAGCGACTGGGTCGGCAGGCTCTAAGTTGCCGCGCCAGGCGACGTGCCCATCGGCGCGGACGAGAACCAATGGCATTTCATAGGCTTGCGCCGCCCTGACGTCGGTCACGAGAACCTCCCGAATCGGCAGGCCTCGCGCCCGGGCGGCGGCGAGCAGGCCGCTGGCGTCCGGCGGCGCGGCGCCAAGCCGCAACAGGGTGAAGCCCTCGTCGAAGAGGTCGAGCGTCGTTCGACCGTCCGCCAGCCAAACGTGCGGCGCGCGCGAGCCCGGCCGAGTCGAGGGCGAGAAGACTCTTGGTTCGGGATCGGGGGCGGGCGTTCCATCGAGAACGCAGATTGGCGAATTCTCGTAGGTGTACTGCATTTTGACGTGATCGGGGATGGTGTAGCGCTCGAGATCGCGCTTCCAGGCTTCCAGCGCCGCGGCGTAGGTCGATGCGTCCTCGCCATGCTTGCGACCCGGGATCGAAGAAATCGCGTGGAAGGTCCGGGTCGACAGTTCCACGTTGCGCAGCGCGATGGGCCGGCGCTCGACGAGGTAGGAATCGAGCAGGCGCGGGCCGCCCCAGCCTTGCAGCACGGCGGCGAGCTTCCAGCCAAGATTGACTGATTCCTCGATGCCGGTCGCCATGCCAAGGCCGCCGGTCGGGGAATTCTGGTGCGCGGCGTCGCCAGCGATGAACACATTGCCGCGCCGGTAGTCGGCGGCGACGAAGTCGCGACGCTCCCACTCCGAGACGTTGATCATTTCATAGGGAAAGTCGCCGCCGAACATACGCCTGAGAAAGGCGTCCGGATTTTTCGCGCTTTCGGGCTCATCGAAAATCGTCAGGCGCCAGAGGCCCTCGCCATTGATCGGGATGAGTTCGGCCCAGCAGCCGGCCTCGTCGATCTGCCGGTAATTGCGCGCCCAGCCCTTGTCATGCAGTTTGATGAGGTCAGGCGAATTGAAGAACAGATTGACGCTGTTGGCGACAACGCCGAGCCCTTCGAGGGGGATGCCGAGCGCGTCGCGCACAACGCCTGTCGCCCCATCGCAGCCCACGAGAAAGCGCGCGCGAACGCGGCGGCGTTTTCCGTCGGCGTCGATCAGCGCGGCTGTCACGCCCGCGGCGTCCTGTTCGAAGCTGTCGAGCGTCGTGTTGTATGCGAACGTGACGCTCGGTTGACGCTTGACACGCTTGGCCAGCAAGGGATCGAAGAATATCTGAGGGCAATGGGCGGAGGGTTCGGGCGTGTGATAGTCGCCCTGGCTGACCGGCTGCGTCAGGCGAATCTGCCGCCCGAGTTCGCGTCCGAGCATGTTTTCGACATAGACGAAATCGAGTGGGCGTTGGTCCTTCCAGACTTCCGTTCGGACGGCGTGGGCGATGCCCCAGCGCCGACAGAACTCCATGTTGCGGGTCGAGACCTCGCTCATCTTGGGAACATGCAGCACGCCATCGCGCTTCTCGACAACGAGGCAGGGAATATCGCGCAGGCCGAGTTCAAGCGCGAGGGCGAGGCC
>CAISJZ010000508.1 GCA_903885755.1 uncultured Hyphomicrobiales bacterium
CCTGCAACCGGGCTGCCGGTTTGGGACCTTCCCAGGTCAGGATTGCATGGGGAACGCCAAGATCGGCCGCGGCCCGCCCGACCATTTCAGCCTCGTCCCGCGAGCCCGCGCGTAGCGCGTGATCGACCGTCGCGGCGAAAACCTTCGGCCTGCCCGGCGCCAGCGCCCATCGGGCGAGAAGATGCAGCAGGGCCAATGAGTCGGGACCGCCCGAAACACCGACCAGCAATCCCCGCCGGGACGCCAGAAAGTCGAAACAGGCCTCAAAAACGCCAGAGGCGAGGAGATCGCTCACGCCGGACGCCCGCGCCTCAGCATTGCGAACGCTTCGATTCACGCTCGGCGCTGGCGCGAATCGACGCGATCGCACTCGGATACTTACGCGCGACCTCACCATAGGCGGCGCAGGCCTGCTCGCGCGCGCCAAGCTTTTCAAGCGACAGGCCCAGCTTCAGTAGCGCCTCCGGAGCGCGGGACGATTTCTCGAAATCCGTGGAAACCTTCAGATATTGCTCCGCTGCCTCGCGCGAGCGCGAGCGCTTGTAGTAACTCTCGCCGAGATAGAAGGTCGCGTCGGCCGCCAGCCGGTCCTTCGGATGCTTCTGGAGAAAATTCCGGAAGGTCTCTTCCGCGCTGTCGAACTGGCCGCCGCGCAACGCCGCGACGCCAGCGTCAAGCTCTTCCTTCGGCGAGGACGGCGGCAGGGCGACGGGCGTGGCCGCCTGCGATTCGCCTCCCACGATCCGTGGAGCCGCCCCCGACGGCGGAGCGCCAAGACCCGCGACAACGGTCTGACGGCGAGGCGTTTGCGGCGCGGGAGCCAAACCATCGTCGCGATGCATCAGGTCCAGCGGCGCGCCCGGGTCGCGATCCATGTCGATATCCGTCCCGTCGTCGATCGGTCCGTGCGTCAGGGGCGCGGTCGCCGCGCGCGCCATGGCGCGCGGCGGCGCGGAGGGCGATGGGGTCTCGCCAATCGGGCGCGGCGCGCCCGGCGCGGTCGGATCCGCGTCGGGATCGAAGGCGTCGCCGCGCCGGAGTCCTCGCGCGGAGGCAGCGGCTCGAGTCGGCGTTGCATCGCCGGGCGTATCATCGATTTGGCCGACGACGGGATAGCCGTTTTCATTCAGTTCGGTGCGGCGGCCCGGCGCGGGGGCCGGGGTCGGGCCTGCCGCGGGCGGCCTGGCTGCTGGCTTCCTGGTGCCGGCCGCGTCCTGGAAGCGGAAATCGACGTCCTCCTGGAACTTGCGTAGCTGATCTTCGAGGCGCTTGATCTGGAATTGCATCTGCTCGATCTGCCCTGTCTGGGCGCGCAACTGGCTTTCGGCCCGGTCAAGGCGAACCATCAGACCGGCGGCGTCCTGCGACTGGGCTTGCTCAACATCAAGGGGAGCGCCCCCGATAGAGCCCGGTGGGCGCAACAACTGCGCGCGAGCGCCGACAGCGGTCAGGGAGACGATCAGGGCGAGGGCGGCGACGCGTCCGGGGCGAGACATTGATCAGATCCAGATGTGACGGATGATGATCCTATACCATAGCGTGGCGGCTTCGGCCAAAATGCGGCGGGCGCATGGCGAGCTTGGGCGCCTGCCCAGAAAAAGGCCGGCGCCCCGAGGGAGCGCCGGCCTTTCCGCTGGAGGCGGAAGTCCTGGGATCAGCTGTTGCCGCCGCCGTTCAGCACAGTGACGGCGCGGCGGTTCTGCGACCAGCAGGAAATGTCGTCGCACACCGCGACCGGACGTTCCTTGCCGTAGCTGATGATGCGGATGCGCGAGCCCGGAATGCCCTTGGCCGCGAGATAGTTCTTGGTGACCTCGGCGCGACGCTGACCGAGAGCGATGTTGTATTCACGCGTTCCGCGCTCGTCGGCGTGGCCCTCAACGGTGAAACTGTAGCGCGAATACTGCTGCAGCCAGCGCGCCTGCTTTTCAAGGGTCGCCTGGGCGGTCGAGGTGAGTTCGGACGAATCGGTCTCGAAGAAGACGCGATCGCCGACATTGACGACGAAATCCTGCGGGCTGCCCGGCGCCGCGACGCCCGAACCGGCGCCGCCGAGATTGCCATTGGCCTCGTCGGGATTCTTGGAACACGCGGCGATGGACAGGCCCGCCAGAAGCGCGAGCGCGAGCTTGAAGCCGCGACCGCTCGAAAAAGACAACATCGGGTGGACTCCTTTTAACTTCCCGAAACCTGCACCCGTCGTAGCCCCCCGTGGTTAAGCGAAGGTTCCATCAACCTTGATGAGGCGTATTTTGAATGCGTTGCATTTGAGCAATGCGGAGCGTGGTTAAGGCCTCGTTAATGGCCGCAATGCGGCGCGCGCGGGGCGCCGGCGTGTCGAGGACGGGCGTTGCCGAACGGCAACACAAAATGAACGTTTGGCAATCACGGCCAAGGGCCGTTCCGGCGGACCTCGTCCGTGTCGCTGGCGGCCCTCGCCTTGCGTCCGGCGGCGTCTCGAATAACAAGGGCAATCCGCGCCGACGATTCCCGGCGCCAGGAGGAGTCCTTCGATGACAGGCGGCGATGCGAATCCGGCCCTGCCCGACGCCTACATGGATTGGGCGCGCGCGCAGGGCGTTCCCATCATTGAGGACTTCGGTATCGATATTCGGACGGTTCCCGTCGGCAAATGGGACCGTTACGGGACCCTTGGCGCGCTCTGCCACCTCAGGGGTCGCGACGATTTCATTTCAATTTTCGCCTTTGAACTGCCGCCGAGCGGTCATTCCGCGCCCGTCCGGCACATCTACGAAGAGGTGGTCTATGTGATCTCCGGCCATGGCACGACAACCGTCACCAGCGCCGACGGGCGCAAGCACGCCTTTGAATGGGGGCCCAAGAGCCTGTTTTCCATCCCGCTCAACGCGACCCACCAGCATTTCAACGGCTCGGGCCGCGAGCCGGCGCGCATGGCCAGCGCCAACAACATGGTCTTCGTGATGAACCGTTTCCGCAACGAGCGGCTGATCTTCGATTGCCCCGTCGATTTTCCCGAGCGCATGGGCGCTGAAAATTATTTCGCCGGCGAGGGCGAGTTCATCGGCGTGCGTCCCGGCCGCCACCAGTGGGAAACCAATTTCGTGCCTGACCTCTCCGCCTTCGAACTGAAGGCCTGGTCGGCGCGCGGCGCGGGCGGCTCGATGCTGCGCTTCATGCTGAGCGATTCCACCATCGGCGCCCACTCCTCGGAAATGCCGGTCGGCACCTACAAGAAAGGTCATCGCCATTTCGATGGCGTCTGCGTCTTCGCGGTCACGGGCAAGGGCTATTCCCTGCTTTGGCGCGACGGCGATCCCGACTACACCCGCGTCGACTGGGAGCACGGCTGCGTCTATTGTCCGCCTGATTCCATGTTCCACCAGCATTTCAATATCGCGGATCATCCCTCGCGCTATCTCGCGCTGCAGATCGGCACGGTGCGATATCCCTTGATGCGCATGAAGCGCGAAATCTGGGACGTCGGCGTCGACAAGAGCGTCCGGCAGGGTGGCGCCCAGGTCGAATACGAAGACCAGGACCCGCGCATTCACGCCATGTGGCTGAAGGAAATCGCCGCCAACGGCGTCGCCTCGGGCATGGGCAAGTTCATCGATGAGGGTCAATTCGGCGGGAGCGGCGCATGAGCACGACAGTCGAGCAGGTCTTCGCCACGCCGCGAGGCAAATATCTCGTCGATCCCTACGATGACTGGGCGCGCGATGAGGGCGTACCTGTTCTCACGAGCGCCGCGATCGACCTGCTGTCCATCGAGACAAAGCCCTGGGCGCGCTTCGGCCTCGAAGGCGCGATCTGTCATCTCGACGGACGCGACGATTTTCTCACGATTTTCGTTTTTGATCTCGCGCCCGGCGCCACGAGCGCGCCGATGCGCCATTTGTACGAGGACGTTTTCTATGTTCTCGGCGGCCACGGCGTCGCGGAGATCGATCTGCCCGTCGGCGTGACGCGAACAATTGAATGGGGCCCCAAAACCCTGTTCTCGGCGCCCATGAACACAACGATGCGTATTCGCAATCTTTCGGGCGAGAGGGCGCGCATCGCTTCGGTGAATGATCTGCGCTATCTGATGTCGCTCTACCGCAATGAACATTTTCTCTTCAATACCCCTCTTGATTTTCCCGAACGCGCGTCGGGACGTTACGCCGTCGATTGCCGAACAATCGCGGCGGGCGCGATGACGCGGCTGAATGAAGCCGTCCTGCCGATGTCGCTGGCCAATGGCTCGATTGGCGCGGACCTCGTCGAAATTCCCGCGGGTAAATACGGCCGCGCGGAACGCCAGATGTTCGGTTCGCTGATCATCGGCGTCGAGGGCGAGGGCATGACCCTGTCGCGCGCCGATGAAACCGGCGAATTCACGAAGACCCGGTGGCGGCATGGCATGGCCTGCGCGCCCGCCGGCATGACATTTCATCAGAATTTCAATATTGGCGCGATTCCCGCGCGGTTCCTGCGTATCGAACTGGGCGGACTCGCCGCGCCCATGTTCCGTCCGCGCCGCAAGGCCTACGGCGACGAAAGCGTCTATGCCGCTGGTAGCGCGGCGATCGAGATCGCGGAGCAGAGCCCCGACGTTGAAAAGCTCTGGCGCGCCAAGATAGAGAGTTGCTAGCCGACGGCCACCAGCACCGCGCCCGCCGTGATCAGCGCGACGCCCGACCATCCCGTGATCGACATGCGTTCGCCCAGAAAAATCGCGGCTATGACCGCGACGAAGACAACGCTCAACTTGTCCACGGGCGCGACCCGCGCCGCGTCGCCGATCTTCAGCGCGCGAAAATAGCAGACCCACGATGCGCCAGTGGCGAGCCCCGACAGCGTCAGGAAAATCCACGTTTTCCCGCCGATCGCGGCGATCGACGAGAATTGGCCCGTCGCCACGAGGATGGCGCCAAGCACCGCGATGACCACCATGGTGCGCGTGAAGGTCGCGACGTCGGAGCTCACGTTTTCAACGCCGATCTTGGCGAAGATCGCCGTCAGCGCGGCGAACGCCGCCGACAGCAGCG
>CAISJZ010000509.1 GCA_903885755.1 uncultured Hyphomicrobiales bacterium
CACATCACCCTTGATGCGGGTTCCGCGCCGCGAGCGACCGGCATGACGCGGAAGGGTGGCCGAGTGGTTTAAGGCAGCGGTCTTGAAAACCGCCGTGGGTGAAAGCCCACCGTGGGTTCGAATCCCACCCCTTCCGCCATTTTATTGCATAATTATCTGATTTTATTGATTTTATTGTTCGGATATCAAGCTCTACCACGTTCGAACCTACACTGTAGCGTTCGGTTGGTTTGATAGTGCTGGCCATCAATGGTTCGTCGGCTCCGCATCTGGCCATTTTGGCCAGACATCAACGGCCTCGCCCTCGCCGCCCGGGCATTGCATGATCGACCGAAGCTTCTCGAGCGAGGTCACTGGCGGGAAAATCGAGATCGGCGACCGAAATTGCGAACAACCTTCGCGCAATCGCGTCTGAGCCGGCGAACATATTTGTGAAAAAAAATGCCGGGCGGTCTCAAATTTGAAGTGCAACACCCGGCGGGATAGCGGGTGTTCACATGAGGCAGTCTTTCAAACACATTGACTCGGTCGAGCGGGATTTCATTCACCGCCATCTGAACCAGGGCCGTAGCCGTCGCTGGATCGCGGCGGTACTGGGCCGTCCCGCCTCGACTGTCTCCCGGGAAGTTGGGCGCAATCGCGGCGAAGCGCGCGGCTATGACGGCATCGACGCCGGGAAGTCCGCGCGGCGTCGAGCGCCATTTTCAAACTAAGGGTTTCAGAATGCCGATTGATCGTCAGGCCATCTTCCTCTCACCACACGCAGACCTCGGGGATTGCCGAGCGAACGGCAATCAATTCGGTTCAGGCCACGACGGCCTTCGATTCATAGACGCTTTCGTGGCGCAGTAGCGCCCAGACGATGCGCGCCATCTTGGCGGCTAGCGCCACCACGACGGTGTTGCCATGCGCTCGCGCCAGAAGCCCGCGCAGCCACATGCCTATCGCCGTAACGGTCTTGCTCAGTCGGGGCATCGCGGCCCTGGCCCCCTGGATCAACATTTTGCGTAGATACTTGCTTCCACGCTTCGTTATTCCAAGCAGCTTTGGCTTACCCCCGGTCGTCACCTGTTTCGGCACGAGCCCCAGCCAGGGCCGCTAGATCGCGGCCTCGCGTGAATGTCCGGGCATCGCCGATCGCGGCGACCAACGCCGTTGCGTTCAACGAGCCAATCCCAGGAATCGTCAGGAGCCTCTGGGTCAGCGCGTCACGGTCGGCCTGTTCATGGAATTCGCCATCAAATTTATTGATGCGTTCATCAAGCGTCAGCCAGCGTCCGCGCATGTCGAGGACAAGTGTGTGAATGCGCGGGCTGAGGCCCGAGCTTTGGCCGTCCAGAAGTTCAGCAAGATGAGCCGCCAGCTTGGCTCGCCCTTGCGGTATCACATGGCCGCGTTCGAGGAGAAGGCTCCGAATTTGGTTCATCAGCGACGTACGCTCGCCAACGAGTTGATCGCGTAATGTCCCCATCCCTACCGGATGACGGTTGCTTTTGAGGAACCTTCAGCCCCTCGCGCCGCCAGATCCGCGCCACCCGTTTGACGTTCACCTTCC
>CAISJZ010000510.1 GCA_903885755.1 uncultured Hyphomicrobiales bacterium
CGCCGCCGACGGAGAGCTGGATGACGACCGCCAGGAGCTTGGCGACGACGCCGTGGTTGTCCAGCCCCATCAAACCCAGCAGCGACAGCCAGGCGAAGACGCCGAAGACGCCGTTGAAGACCTCGAAACAGACCGACGCCGCCCAGGTCAGGAAGGCGTGGACGCTGTTGCCCCTCACGCCATAGACGGCGCGCGACAGGGTGGTCACCGGCAGGCCCGCCCGCACCGCCCCGACCGAGGCCAGCGCGACGTAGACATAGGGCAGGTTGCCGACCACGCAGGCCGCCAAAGCCTGCCAGAGCGTCAGGCCCAGCGTGATCGAGACGCAGCCGACGCTGATGCTGAACATGTTGAGATTGGCGCCCAGCCACATCGGCCCGACCTGGCGCAAAGTCATGTTGCGCTCGGCCTCGGGGATGTGGTCGAAGCCGCGCGCTTCGAGCCCAAACACCGCATTGCCGTGCGCCATCACGGGCTCGGCGGCGTCTTCAGACACCCGGTGCGTCCGATCTTGGGCTGGGCATGGGGGCTGGCGTCCTTTGTCGCACCGTGGCTAGCGGCGAGCGGCCGGCCCGAAAAGCCCGGCCAACCTCGCACCGATCCGGGCGGGCCGGATGCCGAGGCATTGGGCGCGGGCTGGGCAATTTGCAAGCGGGATCGGGCAAGGCCGCGCCGTCGCGCGCCCAACCGCAGACGTTACGTCACCACCAGCCCATGCTGCGGCATGGGGGCAGAGCGAGCATGACGGTCTGGAGTGCGGCGGGACAGCGGGCGATCCAGCGATGCGATACGCTGGGCGCGGCGCCCTACAGCGAGGCAGAGGGCCAGCTTTTCCGCCGCTTCCTGACCCCCGCCCACGCCCACGCGATCGAGGCGGTCGGTGGCTGGATGCGCGAGGCGGGCCTGACCACCCACATCGATCCGATCGGCAACCTGGTCGGGCGCTCGAAGGCGGCGCGGGACGCGCCGGCGCTGCTGATCGGCTCGCACATCGATTCGGTGCACAACGCCGGGCGCTATGACGGTCCGTTGGGGGTGATGATCGGCATCGAATGCGCCGCCGCCCTGGCCAGGCGCGCGAGCCCCCTGCCCTTCGCCATCGAGGTCATCGCCTTTGGCGACGAGGAAGGGTCGCGATTTCCGCTGTCGATGATGGGCTCGCGCGCCCTGACGGTGCCGCTGGGCGAGGAGGCGTTGGAGCAGACAGATGGTGACGGCGTAAGCGTCGCCGAGGCGTTGCGGGCCTTCGGGCTCGATCCGGCCGAGGTTCCCGCCGCCGTCCGCCCGCCGGGCCAGATCATCGCCTATGTCGAGCCGCATATCGAACAGGGGCCGGTGCTGGAGGCGGCGGGCCTGCCTGTCGGCGTGGTCACCGGCATCGCCGGCCAGGTGCGCCTGATCGTCCGTTTCACCGGCGAGGCGGGACACGCGGGCACGACACCGATGCGGTTGCGGCGCGACCCGATCGCGGCGGCGGCGGAGTGCGTCCTGGCGATCGAGCAGATCTGCGCCGCCGGCCCCGCTGACCTGGTCGGCACGGTGGGCCGCATCCTGCCGTCGAGCGCGGCGTTCAACGTCATCGCCGGCCGCGTCGAGATGGGCGTCGATGTGCGCGCCGCCAACGATCCGACACGCGATACCGCCGTCGAAGCCATCTCGCGCGAGATCGCCGCCATCGCGGCGCGGCGCGGGGTCGCGGTCGGCCTGGAACGCGCCCAGACCCTGCCTGCCAGCCCGTGCGACCCCCACCTGGTCGCCCTGATGGAAGACGCCGTTGGCGCCGTTGGCGTATCGCCGCTCCGGCTCGTCAGCGGCGCCGGCCACGACGCCATGATCATGGCCGCCCTGGCGCCCACAGCCATGCTGTTCATCCGCTGCGCCGGCGGCGTCAGCCACAACCCGGCCGAAAGCGCGACGCCCGAGGACGCCGACATCGCCTGCCGCGCCCTGCTCGCCTTCATCGAGCGCCTGGCCGCAGATTTTAAGGGGTTCGCGCCATGACCGGGCCTCGCGACCTGATCGGCTATGGCCCGACCCCGCCCGATCCCCGCTGGCCCGGCGGCGCGCGCGTCTGCGTGCAGTTCGTCATCAACTACGAGGAGGGCGGCGAGCGTAGCGTCCTCTATGGCGACCGCGAATCCGAGGCCTTCCTGTCGGAGATGGTCGGCGCCCAGCCCGTCGTCGGCGCGCGCCACATGGCGATGGAGAGCCTCTACGAATACGGCTCGCGCGCCGGCTTCTGGCGCCTGCATCGGCTGTTCGGCGAGATGGCGGTTCCGGTCACCGTCTTCGGCGTGGCGACGGCGATGGAGCAGAACCCAGCCGCGATCGAGGCCATGCTGGCGGCCGGCTGGGAAATCGCCTCGCACGGCCTGCGCTGGCTCGACTACCAGCATGTGCCCGAGGCGATCGAGCGCGAACACATCCAGCAGGCCATCGACATCCAGCGCCGGCTGACCGGCGAGCGGCCGCTGGGCTGGTACCAAGGCCGCACCAGCCCCAACACCGCCCGGCTGGTCGCCGAGGAAGGCGGCTTTGTCTACGACGCCGACAGCTACGCCGATGACCTGCCCTACTACGACACGCGCTCCGGCCGGGCGCAGCTGATCGTGCCCTATACGCTCGACACCAACGACATGCGCTTCGCCGCGCCCCAGGGGTTCAATTCGGGCGACCAGTTCTTCGCCTATCTCAAGGACAGTTTTGATGTCCTGTACGCCGAGGGCGAAACCCGCCCGAAAATGCTGTCGATCGGCCTGCATTGCCGTCTGGTCGGGCGCCCGGGCCGCGCCGCCGCGCTGGCGCGGTTTCTCGATTACGCGCGCCAGCGCGAGGGCGTCTGGTTCGCGACGCGTCTCGCCATCGCGAAGCACTGGGTGGCGACGCATCCACCCGCTGGCGGATACAAGCCGAGCCACATGCCGCACGCCTTGTTCATGGAGCTGTTCGGCGGCGTGTTCGAACATTCCGCCTGGATCGCTTCGGGGGCCTTCCATGGACCGCGCGGCGCTGATTTCGATCGCGCCAGCGGGCTGTATTCGGCGATGGCCGCGGTGCTCGACGCGGCGGATCACGAGCAGAAGCTCGCGCTCATCAACGCCCATCCCGATCTCTCGGGCCGGCTGGCGCAGGCCAAAATGCTGACGCCTGAATCCACGGCCGAGCAGGCCTCCGCCGGCCTCGATCAGCTAACGCCCGACGAACTCGCGCGCTTCACCATGCTCAACGACGCCTACAAGGCGAAATTCGGTTTCGTCTTCATCATGGCCGTGCGCGGACGCACGAAGCAGGATATTCTGGAGGCCTTCGAACGACGCCTGAACCATTCCCCCGAGGCGGAATTCGCCGAGGCGCTGACGCAGATCGGGCGCATCGCGCTGTTGCGGCTCGAACAGATTCTACCCGCGTGAGACCGACATGACCAATCCGAGGAACTGCCTGTCGGGCGATGTCATCGAAAAGCGGCTGCGGGATCTCGCGGGTTTCACCGACATCGCCGGGCAGTTGACGCGCCTGACCCTGTCGCCTTCGCACAAGAACGCGGCCGAGCATCTGGGCAAGCTGTTTCGCGCCGCCGGCATGACCACACACATCGATCCCCTGGGTTCGCTGGTTGGGCGTTACGCGCCGGAAGGCTGCGGCCCCCGGACGCTGCTCATCGGATCGCACATCGACACCGTGCGCGACGCCGGCATTTATGACGGCAATCTCGGCGTGATGGTTGGGCTCTCGGTCATCGAGGCGATGCACAAGGGCGGCGTTGTGCCACCCGTCGCGATCGAACTTATCGCCTTCAGCGACGAGGAAGGGGTTCGCTTTCCCTCGACCCTCAGCGCGTCGAAGGCGCTCGCGGGCCGCTTCGATCCGCGCTGCCTCGACGATCTGGATGAGAGGGGCATACGCCGCCGCGGATCGTTGATCGCGTTTGGCGCGCCAGCCGGAGACCCCGCGCTGATCGGGCGCGACCCCGCGACGACGCTGGGATATGTAGAAGTTCACATCGAACAGGGTCCGGTGCTCGAAGCCGCGAGCCTGCCGCTCGGGATCGTTACCGCGATCAATGGCGTCACGCGCGGCGAGGTCATCCTGCGCGGCGTCGCCGGCCACGCTGGCACCCTGCCCATGGCGATGCGCCATGACGCGCTCACGGCGGCGGCCGAAATGGTTCTGTCGATCGAGGAACGTGGACGCGCCGACAAGGACCTTGTCGCAACAGTGGGCGTTCTGGAGGTTCCCGGCGGCGCCATCAACGTGGTGCCGGGCCGCGCGCGCTTCACCTTCGACGTGCGCGCGCCATCAGACGCCTTGCGTCAGCGCGCGGTGTCCGACATCCGGGTCCGGATCGAGCGGATCGCGCGGGCGCGCAACGTCGAGGCCGCCTTCGAAATCACGCACGAGGCCGAGGCGACGCCCTGCGACCCGCGCCTGTCCGGCGCGCTGGAGCGCCACACATTCGCGCTCGGCCTCGACACGATCCGGTTGCCGTCGGGCGCCGGTCACGACGCCATGTCATTTCGCGGCGTGCTGCCCGTCGCCATGCTCTTCGTGCGCTGTCGCGGGGGTATCAGCCACAACCCCGCCGAATTCGCGTCGGAGGAGGACATCGGCCTGTCCGCCCGCGTGTTGTATGATTTTGTCATGGGACTGTAGAGCATGACGGCAACGCTGGACTTTCCCTTCGCCGCGCCGCCGGAGACAGGCGCGCTGATCGAGGCCGCGCCCGGCGTCTTGTGGACGCGCATTCCGCTGCCGTTCCGGCTTGATCACGTCAATGTCTTCCTGATCGAGGATGGCGATGGCTGGGCGGTGCTGGACACAGGCATCGACAACAAGGCGACGCGCGCGGTCTGGGAGGCGCTGGTCGCGGGGCCGCTGGCCGGTCGCAAGCTGACGCGCCTGATCGTCACGCACTACCATCCCGATCACATTGGTCTGGCTGGCTGGTTGTGCGAGCGCTTCAACATACCGCTGCTGACGAGCCAGACCACCTATCTCAGTTGTCTCAACATTTCGCTGAGTCCCGGTTCGCTCGACAACCCTGTCTATCGCGATTTCTATCTGGGCCATGGACTCGACGAGGCGACGACCGCCATCGTCGCGACGCACGGGCACGGCTATCTCAAGATGGTGTCGCCCCTGCCGCCAACCTTCGAGCGGCTCGTTGCGGGCGACACGTTGAAGATCGGCGGTCGGGGTTTTTCCATTCTGAGCGGCGATGGCCACGCGCCGGAACAGCTCATGCTGTATTGCGCGGCGGACAATTTCTTCCTCGCCGCGGATCAGGTGCTGGCGCGGATTTCGCCCAATGTCAGCGTGTGGGCCGTCGAGCCGAAGGGCAATCCGCTCGGCCTCTATCTGCGTTCGCTGCGCGCGCTGATCGCCGAAGTCCCCGCCGATGCGCTGGTTCTGCCGGGCCACCAGTTGCCGTTCCGCGGACTGCACACGCGCGCGCGCGAACTCATCGCGCACCACGGCGAGCGTTGCGGGCTCATTTCCGAGGCTTGCCGACCCGCGCCGAAATCCGCCGCGGAACTCGTGCCCGTGCTGTTCAAGCGCGAACTCGACGCGCACCAGATGAGCTTCGCCTTTAGCGAGACCCTCGCGCACATCAACCACATGCTGCACGAAGGCGTGCTGGCGTGGGCGAAAAGCGCCGACGGAGTTGAACGGGTCGTCGGCGTTTAATTGTCTCCCGCTCAGCCCGCCAGACCCGTGCCGCCGTAGAGCCATTCGAGGCTGTTGTAGAAATCGTCGGGCGATTTCGCGCCAAGCACGGAGTTGCGGATTTTTCGCTCGACGCCCTCGGCGTGATACATCTTGCCAAGCATCCGCGATGACAGAACCACGCGATAGGCGCGCACAATGCGGTTCTCCTGATAGGACACGAACGCCGCGTTGAAATCGCCAGGATGCTTTTCCACGCGATCGGCGAGGCAGACCGCGTCCTCCATCGCCATGCAGGCGCCCTGCGCGAAATACTGATGCGTGGGATGGGCGGCGTCACCCAGCAGCGTCACGCGACCATCGGTCCAGTTCTCGATGGGATCGCGATCGCCGAGAACCCAGCGACGCCATTCCGTGGGGACTTCCAGCAGCTTGCGCGCGCGCGGCACGATATCGCCAAAACGCGACAGCACCTCTTCGCGCGTACCGGGCTCGTTGGAGCCGACATGATTGACATCGGTGACGAAGGTCGCGACGAGGTTGAAGGTTTTCCAGCCCTGCAAGGGATAATGGACCATGTGGCATTTCGGCCCCGCCCACAGGGTGGCGGCGTTCCAGCGCAGGTCCTCGGGCATTTTGTCGATCGGCAGCACGGCGCGATAGGCGACATGGCCGGAGAGTCGCAACGCGTCGCCGCCGGTCAGTTGCTCGCGGATTTTCGATCGCACGCCATCGCAGCCGATGACGGCGTCGGCCTCGAAGACATCGCCGCTTTCGGTGCGAACCTTCGCGCCGCTGGCCGTGTTCTCGTAGGAGACGACGCGCTGGCGATTGACCAGCGTGACATCGGCATGTGCGCGGCAGGCGTCGAGCAGGACGCCATGCAGATCGGCGCGATGGACGACCGCATAAGGGTTGCGGAAACGCTTGCGGAAAGGCTCGTCGATCGGAATGTGGGCGATTTCCTCGCCGCTCTTGCCGTCCATCATGACAAGCCTGTCGATATAGACGGCGACCTTGCGGCCTTGCTCGCCAACGCCGAGGTAGTCCATGGCATGGAACGCATTGGGGCCGATCTGGATGCCCGCGCCGATCTCGCCGAAGACCTCGGCCTGCTCCAGCACGGTCACCTTGCAACCCTTGCGGGCGAGGCCAAGCGCCGCCGACAGGCCCCCGATGCCGCCGCCCGCCACGATCACGCTCGCGCGCGCCTGTCCCACCATGTCGTTCTCCTCGCTGAAATCGATCTTTTTTATTCTTTCGTGTTGATGGCCGGGCGCATTTGATCTGCGTCAATTGATCCGGTCGCGGCTTCCGTCAGCATTGATTTTGGCGATACAACAAGCAGAACCGCCACGCAGGAGGGATTGATGGGCGAGCGGACACGGACATTCGAGGAGTCGAACCAGTTGCGCGACTGGTTCAACCTGATCATGGGCGAGGCTCTGCTGGGCTCGCCGTGGATTCTCGGCTACGCGAGCGACACGGTCCCCACTTGGATCGCGCGCGTCGTTGGCCTCCTCATCAGCCTTCTCGCCATCGCCGCGCTGCTGAAATACGCGGAGTGGGAGGAATGGCTGGTGCTCGCCGCCGGCGGCTGGCTTGTCGTCAGCCCGTGGGCGATGGGATTTGCCGACCGCGCAACGCCTAGAACCGTCCATATCGCGGTGGGCGTAATCGTGGTCATCGTCGCCGCGTGGGAATTGTGGGACTTCCGCCGCCTGATGGCGGCGCGCGAGGCCTCGGCGCGCCAGCAGGGCATCACCAATTTCTAGGCGATTGACACATTTGGCCGCGGGTGCCTAAACCTCCGGACAATCCGGAGGAGCCCAGCATGAGCAGCGTCACACCGCCTTTCCGCGCCGATCATGTTGGCTCACTCCTGCGTTCGGCTCCGCTGAAGGACGCGCGCGAAAAGCGTCGCCTCGGCCAGATCGACGCCGCCGCCCTGCGCGCGGTCGAGGATGTCGAAATCATCAAGATCATCAAGAAACAGGAAGAGATCGGCCTGCGTGGCGTCACCGATGGCGAATATCGCCGCGCCTTCTGGCAGATCGATTTCCTGGAAAAGCTCGACGGCGTCGAATCCTACGAGGGCGAGCGCAAGGTCAAGTTCCAGGGGCCGCAGCCGCGCCCGGTTCTGCTGCGCGTCAAGAGCAAGCTCGGCGGCTTTTCCGGCCACCCCATGCTCGATCACTTCCGTTTCGTGAAGGAGCATACGAAGCAAACGCCGAAGATGACGATCCCCAGCCCCTCGTCACTGCATTTCCGCTACGGGCGCGAGGCGATCCCGACCTCGATCTATCCCGACATGGCGGAATTCTATCGCGACCTCGGCCTGTCCTATCGAAAGGCGATCAAGGCCTTCGCCGACGCCGGATGCCGCTATCTCCAGATTGACGAAGTCAATCTCGCCTATCTCTGCGATCCCGCCCTGCGCGATCAGGTGAAGGCGCGCGGCGATGATCCGGACACGCTGCTGAACACCTACGCGGACCTGCTCAATTCGGCCATCGCCGACGCGCCGGACGACATGACGATCGCCATGCACCTGTGCCGCGGCAACTTTCGCTCGACCTTCGTCGCCTCGGGCGGCTACGAGCCAGTCGCCGACGTGCTGTTCAACAAGATCGGCGTCGACGCCTATTTCATGGAATACGACACCGACCGGGCCGGCGGGTTCGAACCGCTGCGCCTGTTGCCGAAGGGCAAGACCGTCGTGCTCGGCATCGTCACCACCAAGACCGGCCAGCTTGAATCAATGGACGATCTCAAGCGCCGCATCGCGGACGCGGCCAAACACGCGCCGCTCGACCAGCTCGCCCTGTCGCCGCAATGCGGCTTCGCCTCGACCGAGGAAGGCAATGAACTCGCGGAAGCAGACATGTGGAATAAGCTGGCGCGCGTTGTCGAGGTCGCCACCGACGTGTGGGGCGGGGTTTAATCGCGCGGGCGTCCGGCCGGAGGAATCGAGTCATGTCCACGCCGCACGCGCCGGTTCATCCCGTCGGTCCCTATCCCCTGCCGCCGCTGCGTTTTGGTTACGGCGATCTGGCGCCAGCGATCGACGAGGCCTCGCTGCGCCACCACCACCTCGTCGTGCATCAGGGCTACATCGATGGCGTCAACGCCGCGCTGGCGCGCCGCCCGGAATTCCTTGGCAAGTCGATCGAGGAAATTTTGCGCGGCATCCGCAATCTGCCCGATGACATCCGGGAGGATGTTCGCGTGCAGGGCGGCGGCCACGCCGATCATCAGTTTTTCTGGAAAATCCTGTCGCCGCCCGCCGAGCGCCGTCCGGCGGGACCGCTGGCCGCGGCCATCGACCAGACCTTTGGCTCATTCGAGCGGTTCAAGACCCTGTTCGAGGAGGCCGCGCTGGCGCACGAGGGTCCCGGCTGGGCGTTTCTCGTCATCAAGCCCAAAAGCGGCTTCAAGCTGGAAATCCTCACGCTGGACGGCAACGACAGCGTGCTCTTCGCCTCCGAGCCCTCGCCGGGGCTGATCATCTGCGATCTCTGGGATCACGCCCATGGCGCCGGCCGCGACCGCCGCGGCTGGCTCGCCGCCTACTGGTCGCTCATCGACTGGGACTATATCGGCGAGCGCTTTGTCGGCGTGCACGAGGGCAAGACGCATTTGTGAGCGGCGGGCGCGATTAATTCGCGCTGGACAGGCGCCGAATTCGCCTTGCCTGCATCCGCCCTCGCGGCCATTGTCCGCGCGAGGAGTTCCCCCATGCCGTCCAAACTCGACCAGCTCAAGACTATGACAACCATTGTCGCCGACACCGGCGACATGGAGTCTATCCGCGCCTTCACGCCGACCGATTGCACCACCAATCCGACGCTGATCCTCAAGGCGGCGCAGATGGCGGCCTACGGCCATATCGTCGACGAGGCCATCGCCTGGGGCCGCAAGCGCGGCGCGGCGACCGGCGCGGTCACCGACAGGCTGGCGGTGAATTTTGGAACCGAGCTGTCGAGGATCGTTCCCGGCCGGGTCTCGACCGAGGTCGACGCCGATCTCTCCTTCGACACGCAGGGCATGGTGGAGAAGGCGCGCGCGCTGATCGCCGACTACGCGAGCCGGGGCGTCGGGCGCGACCGCATCCTGATCAAGCTCGCCTCGACGTGGGAGGGCATCCGCGCCGCCGAGGCGCTGCGGAAGGATTCCATCGACTGCAACATGACGCTGATCTTCGGCCTGCCACAGGCGATGGCGGCGGCGGACGCCGGCGCCTTCCTGATCTCGCCCTTCGTTGGACGCATCCTCGACTGGCACGTCAAGAGCACCGGAAATACCTACACCGCCGAAACAGACCCCGGCGTGCTCTCGGTGCGGGCCATCCACGCCTATTACAAGACGCACGGGATCAAGACCGTGGTGATGGGCGCCTCGTTCCGCAACACCGGCGAGATCGAGGCGCTGGCCGGTTGCGACCGGCTGACCATCGCGCCGCAACTGCTCGACGCGCTGATGAATGACGCAGGCGCCCTGCCGCGCGCGCTCGACCCGGCGCAACCCGGACCCGCGGGGCCGCATATGACACTGGACGAAAAATCCTTCCGCTACGCGCTCAACGCCGACGCCATGGCGACGGAAAAGCTGGCCGAGGGCATCCGTCTTTTCGCCAATGATCTTGGCGCATTGCGCGATCTGGTGGCGCGCCGGTTGGCGTGACGTTTTCGCCACGCCGGACATAAAGCACGCAGCGCGCGCCTTTTCGCCGCATTTCAGCCGGGTTCGGGCGCTTTTGTCACGCTCTCACCCGATTGGGAGACAGGCATGAGCGTTTCCACGAGTTCAAGGCCGCGCGCCTGGTTGACGCCGCGATTTCCCGTGGAAATGGCGGTCGCGTCGGTATTGACGCTCGGCCTCGTTCTGGTCGTCGGCGAATTCGGGCGCCAGCCTCAACCCGAGATTGCTCCGGCGAAGGTCGCGCTGCAGGCGCCGCCGCGGATCATTCCGCTGCCAACCCAATCGGACGATCGCACCCGGGAATTCATCGAACGATTTGCGCTAGCTCACGTGAGCCCGCCGCTGCCCGAGGCGGCGATCACGGCGCCCGCGGAGGCGCGCGCGCCACGCCCGCCCGAACGCGCCGCCGCCGCGCTGCTACAGCCGCCACGGGACCGGCCGAAGGCGCCAAGTATTCGCACCGCGACCGCCAGGCCGGAACAGAAGCCCACTATTGTCGCGCGTGAAGACCTGACGCCACCGGCGCCAATCGGCGCGGCGCCGCGCGCCAAGTCCGCCGCGTTCCGTATTCCCGTCGTCTCCGATGTCGCGGACAAGCTGCCCAGCGGGCGCGACATCCTGAATGGCGTCGGCGCGGTCAGCCGCGGGATCGGGTCGGTCTTCGGGCGGACCTGATTACAGCGAGAACGCGGCGCCAAATGGCAGATAGCCGACGTGGTCGCCGACGCGCACCGGGTCATCGCCCGGCGCGACGACGGCAAGGCCATCCGCGGCGATGAGCGGGTGCAGGCGGGCCGAACCGCCGCGCCCGAGCCTGTCGATGAGCGGCGCCCCGTCGTCGCCTCGTCCGATCACTTTCGCCGGCAGAAACTCGACACGATCTCGCGGACGGGGCTGGGCGAAACCCGCGCGCGCGGCGAGCGGAGCGAAATCGGCAACCGGCAGGCCCAGCGCCCGCTCGATCATCGGCCGCACGAACAGCAGCGCCGCGACGAAAGCGGCGAAAGGATTGCCCGGCAAAATCGCCACCGACGCGCCAGCAATGCGGCCATGGGTGAAAGGCTTGCCCGGCCGGATGCCGACCCGCGCGACGTCGATGACGCCGCCAGCGGCGGCCAGCGCGGCGGCCAGATGATCCTCGTCGCCGACCGAGGCGCCGCCAGTCGTGATGACAAGATCGAAGCGTGGCGCGACATCGGCGAAAAACCGCGCGATCGTCGCGCGATCGTCGCGCAAGACACCGAAATTCTCGAGCTCCAGCGCGGGCCGCTCCAGCGCCGCCGCCAGCA
>CAISJZ010000511.1 GCA_903885755.1 uncultured Hyphomicrobiales bacterium
CCTCGGGCATCGGCTCGCCGCGTAATTCACGCGACTTCACCGTGCCATAGGAAACAACAGTCGTGGCGATATCGAGCATGGCCGGAGCAACGTCGCCGAGCGGAATGCCGATCGCCAGCGGATTTGTGCCGAGTAGCGAGTCGACGCCGCCCCACGGCGGCATGTGGTTGGCGCTGGCGACGGCCGAGTAGATGCCGATCATCCCCGCGTTGACAGGCATTTCCGCGTAGACCGACGCGGAGCCCGCGTGGTTCGAGCGGCGCGCGCCAACCCAGGCAACGCCAGTCTCGCGCGCGAGTTCAACGGCGGTCTCCGCCGCGCGCGACACAACGAGATGGCCCATGCCATTGTCGCCATCGACGAGCGCGGTGGCCGGCCCGCTCCGGTTGACGACGATATTCGGGCGCGCGTTGACGCCGCCGCCCTTCAGCCTGCGAATATATTGCGGCAGGCGAAATACGCCATGCGCGTCGCCTCCCACGAGATCGGCCGCAACCATGCATTCCGCGATTTTGGCCGCGTCCGCGCCGGGCAAGCCAGCCGCGACGACGGCGCGCGCGATGAAGGCGCGAAGATCGGCCGGCGACGCGCGCGTCATCTCAGCGCTTCACCAGCTTGTCGGCGGCGTGTTCGGCGGCGACGGGACGCGTCTCGCCGATTTCGACCAGCGTGCGGGTCGCCGCGATCGAGGCGTAGGTCCAGAAGATTTTCATCGGTTGGGTCGCCGACGGATTGCGGAAGAAATGCGGGACCTCGGCGGGCACCCATGTCGTGTCGCCAGCGGTCAGATGATGCTCGACGCCATCGATCATGGCGATGGCCTCGCCCTCGACGACCAGCACGCTTTCCTCGCAATTGTGGAAATGCAGGCCGATCCGCGCGCCCGGATCGAACATGGTGAAGCCGTTGAGCATCTGCGTCGAGCCGCAGCCCGGCGTGACCATGGGAATGGTGCGCGCGCCGCCGCCCCGGTCGGCGAGGGGTTGTTCGGAGGGGCGCAGAATCTTAGCGGACTGGGACATTTTTGGTCTCGCGGAAAAAATCAATCGAGGTGGATATTGGCGGCTTTCGCAAGCTCGCCATATTTCGACAACCCGTTCTTGAGCGCGACGGAAAATTCCGCCGGCGTGTTGGCGATGACCTCGAAGCCAAGGTCGGTCAGCTTTTTCGCGACAGCTGGATCATGCATCGCCTTGACCGCCGATTGATTGAGCCGCGCGACGATGTCCGGCGGCGTTTTCGCCGGGGCGATGAAGGCGCCATAGGTGGTGAAATCGAAACCGGGGACGCCCTGCTCGGCGATCGTCGGCGTGTTCGGAAACACCGGCGAGCGTTTGGCCGACGTGATCGCCAGCAATTTCAACTTTCCCATGGCGACGAATTCGTTAGGCGCCGGCAAGCCAACGATCATCACCGGCACCTGACCGCCGACGACGTCGTTGAACGCCGGCGTCACGCCTCGATAGGGCACATGATTCAGCTTTATCCCCGTTGCGCGCATGAACAGTTCCATGGCGACATGCTGCGGGCTTCCGGGGCCGCCGGACCCATAGTTGATCGTTCCCGGTTTTTCCTTCGCCAGCGCGATCAATTCCTGAACATTCGACACGGGGAACGCAGGATTGGCGATCAGCGCGAAATTCACCGTGACGAGTTCGGTGATCGGCGCGAAATCCGCGACGGGATCGTAGCCTACCTCGTCTTTCATTGTGGGCAGCATCGCGAGAATGCTGTCGTTGACGCCGAGGATCGTATAGCCGTCGGGCGCCGCTCGCGCTCCGGTGCGCATGCCGAGTAGGCCCGAGGCGCCTGGCTGATTGTCGATGACGATCGACTGGCCAAGGTCTTCGCCCATCTTGTCGGCGACGAGCCGCGCGGCGACATCGACAGCGCTCGCGGCGGCCAGCGGAACGATCATGTGAATTGGACGATCGGGATATTTCTGGGCATTCGCGGCGCCCGCGGCCGCGAGGCACAAAATACCCGTGATCGCCGCTATACCCTTCAATTCCAATCTTCGCATGGGTCTCTCCTCGCCGCTTTCCTGCTAGCACGCAGGCGCGGGACTGAACAGGGCGCGCGGAGATGGTTGATCGCCACGCGATTTCCCACATAATCGCGCGTGATTGAAAAACGCGCGGGGAAACGACTTTGGCCGAGGGTTATGACTACGTCATCGTTGGCGGCGGCTCGGCGGGCTGCGTTCTGGCCAATCGCCTGTCGGAAAACCCGGCGGCGCGCGTGCTGCTCGTGGAAGCCGGATCGCGCGACTGGGACCCGCTGATCCGCGTACCACTAATGGCCGGCTTCTTTCTGCGCCACAAGATCCACAACTGGGCCTATGAGACCGAGCCCGAACCCTTCATGGCTGGCCGGCGCATTCCCTGGCCGCGCGGCAAGGTGCTGGGCGGCTCCTCCGCCATCAATGGCATGGTCTATATCCGCGGCAATCGCGGCGATTACGATCACTGGGCGCAATTGGGCCTGCGCGACTGGTCCTACGAGCGCGTGTTGCCTTTCTTCAAGCGATCCGAGAATTTCATGGACGGTGACAGCCCGTTTCATGGGACTGGCGGCGAATTGCCGGTCGTGCGGTCTTCCGCGCCGGTGCCGCTTTATGATGATTTCATCGAGGCGGGCGCGCAGGCGGGTTATCCCCGCAACGGCGATTTCAACGGCGAGCGCCAGGAAGGGTTTGGCCGTTTCCATTTCACCCAACGCGATGGCGAGCGCTGGAGCACGGCGCGATCCTTCCTCGATCCCGCGCGCGGACGACCGAATCTGACGATCCTGACCGGCGCGCATCTGCTGCGCGTCGTTATCGAGAAAGGCGTGACGAAAGGCGTCGATGTCAGCGTGCGCGGCGAGAAGCGCTTCATCCGGGCGGACAAGGAGGTTGTTCTGTCCTGCGGCGCGATCACGTCGCCAACGGCGCTCATGATGTCGGGCGTTGGCGCGGCAGGCGATTTGCGCGCGCACGGGATTGATGTCGCCATCGATCTTCCCGCCGTGGGGCAGAACCTGCAGGACCACGTCAATGTGCGCGTGGTGCAAGCCTGCGAGGTTCCCGACGCGATCTACGATCTGCGTCGCATCGACCGGGCGGTGTTCAATGTCGCCCGCGCGGTGCTGACGCGAAAGGGTCCCGCGACCTCGTTTCCATTGGAAGCCGGATGCTTCCTGCGCTCGCGGCCCGACGTCGAATTTCCTGATTTGCAGGCGCATTTCTTTCCCGGCGTTCCCGTCACGTCGGGCTCGCGCATTCCCTTCGTCAAGCCGCCGCCTGGCGTGCATGACGGCTACGGCTATGCGGCGTCGTTGTGTCAGGTGCGGCCTGAGAGCCGCGGTTCGATTTCGCTGCGCTCGGCCGATCCCTTCGCGCCGCCAATTATTCGCGCCAATTATCTCTCCGTCGAGGCCGACCGACAGTGCATGCGCGCGGGCGTGCGCCTGTTGCGCGAGGTGTTCCGGCAGAAGGCGTTCGAACACACGAAGCCGCGTGAATACGCGCCCGGCCCCAACGCGATAACCGACGCCGCCATCGACGCCTATGTCGCGAAAACGGCGGGCACGGTTTTTCATCCCGTGGGCACCTGCCGCATGGGCGCCGATCCACAATCGGTGCTGGACGAGGAATTGCGGGTGCGCGGCGTCGATGGTTTGCGCGTCGCCGACGCCTCGGTCATGCCGACGCTGGTCAGCGGCAACACCAACGCGCCGACCATCATGATCGCGGAGAAATGCGCGGACTACATGACGCGGGCGGCGGCAGTCGCGAATGCCGCATAGGTCCTTTTTCGACGTGCGACAACCGAATTATGATAACCATGGTTGACAATTTGCAACCCCTAGTTTATATTTAGAGGCTCGATGATCGAGATTGTTCAAACCGATACGTTTTCCGGTAGTGCATCAGTTTGAAATCCGTGGCCGGTAAGAGCCGCGTTTCGTAGGAACCTCTTCCGCGTCCATCTTGGCCAGAATATCCGACCAATCCAACAGCTTGCCAGTGAGGCCAGCCGCCATGGCGGGCGAGACGCGCAACGTCTTATGGATACGCAACCAGTTGTAATGAACGAAGTAGATCGCCAGCGCGTGGACGTGGTTCTCAACCTTTTTCGAGAAGCCATTCGTTAGGCGCGTGAACCGGCGCATCGACATACGCATGGTTAGGTTCTGGCGCTCAACGAAGCTTGTCGAGATATGCTCCGGGTCGGGCGCACCCTCTACCGGCTTCTTGATGATTCCGGTGCATTCGGCAGGGCTGTAACGGCCCTTGGCGCTTTCCGGGGAAGCCCCGTAGAGCTTCACGAGTTGGGCATAGTCAACATCGGCCCCAAAGGCTCCCTCAACCGCCTCCAGATACGCCTTGTGGCCATCAGTGGTCATCTGGACGCGATTGGCGAGGCG
>CAISJZ010000512.1 GCA_903885755.1 uncultured Hyphomicrobiales bacterium
CGTTTGCGCCAAGCTACTCCTGCTATTTAATTGGGCTAGGATTTAAAGTATCTTGAAAATCCCCATTTCGATTTTAGTAGTGATCCATAAATCAAATGGGGAGGTATTGCTTATAGAGCGGGCTGATAAAGCCAATTTTTGGCAATCCGTAACTGGTAGTCTTGACGTACCTGATGAGGACTTGGCTTTAGCGGCAGCGCGCGAGGTCCTAGAGGAGACTGGGATTGATGTTCGGTTATTGCCAGAAGGCGCCTTAGTCAATATGCATCATCAAATCGAATATGAAATCTACCCCCAATGGCGCCACCGCTATTTATGACGCGGCCGATTCCGCCGCCAGCCAGCTCGCCTTCACCTACACGGTCGCTTCCGGCGCCCCATATTCGACGCAGGATTTGCGGGTCACTGGATTTGTCGGAACGATCACCGATCCCTCGGGCGCGACGATTGATCCAACAAGTTCCGTCGTCTCGGACACGAAACTGGTCGTCGCGGCCAATGCCGCCATCCCTCCCACGCTCTCCATCACGACGCCATCCGCTCTGCTCAAGACCGCGTCGCTGACTCTCTCGGGAACGATTGACGCGGCGGACGCGGGCCAGACGGTGTCGATCTATGATGGATCGACGTTGCTGGGAACGGTTGCGCCGGCGGCGGGCGGGGCCTGGTCGACGACGGTGACCCTGAGCGGCGGCGGCGTCCACATGCTGACCGCGCAGGCCGGATCGCCCGGCCTCGTGGGAACCAGTTCAGCCGTGACCTACGTTCTCGCGCCGGGCCCGATCAGCGTGGCGCAGGCGCTGTCCTTCGAGACGGCGGGGCTTGTCGCGCCGGTCGGCGCGGCCTTCACCCTCGCCGACACGGCGGCCGATCTCGGCGCGCTGACAGCCAGCCAGATCGCCGGCCTCGCCACGCTCGGCGTGACGCGGCTTGTCGCGACGGATATCGATCTCACCTTCTCCAGCGCGCAGACAAGCGCGCTGGCCGCGGCCGGCATCAGCCTGAGCGAGCCGGGCGCGCAGGTCTGGACCTGGCGCGTCGATGGCTCCTACGACATTCTCTATTCCGGCGTCGCCGGCCAGATCTACACAAGCTATGACGCCTTCTTCAACGCCGACGGCTCGCGCCGCGACACCCATTATTACGGCATTACCGGTCAGGGCTTTTCCGACTACGACGTGGTCTTCGCCAGCGGCGCGGTGAGCGACGTGCATTACTACGGCGTGACCGGCGCGCCCTTCGACAATTACGACGTGATCTATGGCGCGGGCGGGGCCAAGACCAGCGAGGCCTGGTACATCGGCTCGGCGCTCTACCAGACCGAGGGCTTCAACGCCGACGGCTCGGCGCATGACATCCGCTACTACGGGATCACCGGCCAGGCCTTCACCAACTTCGACGAGATCTATGGCGCGGGCGGCGTGGTGCACGATATCTTCTACCACCACATCACGGGCCTGCCGTTCAGCGACTATGACGTGGTCTACAACGCCGACGGCACGAAGCACGACATCCACTATTACGGGGTGACGGGTCAGGCCTATGCGGATTACGACGTGGTCTTCAACGCCGACGGAACGACGCACGACATCCGCTACAACAATTTGACGGGGCAGGCCTTCACCAGCTTCGACGTGACCTATGGCGCGGGCGGCGTGGTCAATGACATCCATTACTACGGGGTGACGGGCCAGCCCTTCACCGATTACGACGTGGTCTATGCGCCGGGCTGGGTTCTGACGAGCGAGACGTGGAACAACGGGGCCTCGCCCTATCAGGCGGAGGTCTGGTTCGCCGACGGGGGCTATTCCATCCAGTACGACGGGCTGACGGGGAGCGAAACGGCGGAGCAGGACGACTATGGCCCGGGAGCGGCGCTGATGGCGATCGGCGGGGACATGGCGGACGGATCGGGGCGGCTTGCCCTTTACGGCTCCGGCCTGACGGTGACGCGGACGGCGGGCGCCCTGAGCGTGCAGTCGGGTCCGGATGTCTACACGCTGGACCCGCACGCGGTGGAGAAGATCATTGAGGTTGGCGCGAGCGAGACCTACATCTTCCACGCGGGGTTCGGGGCGACGTCAATCAACGGCTTCGGGGCGTCGGGGGCGGGCCACGACACGCTGCAGCTCGATGTCTCCGGCTTCTCCTACCTGACGGCGGGAATGACGCAGGCGCAGGATCTGGCGGCGGTGCTCGCGCACGCGACGACGAGCGGCAATGGCGCCAATCTCGTCATCGCCGACACGGCCGCCACGCCCGACACGCTCACCCTCCTTGGCGTCACCTCCGCCACCATCAACGCCAATCCCGCCGCCGTGAAGTTCGTGTGAGCTTGGTGTGAAATAGCCAGTTCGCGGCGTCCAGGGAATATCTCTTGAGCCCCGTTGAAGAGCTGGAAAAAAGCGGCTTTGCGTCGAGGACGGGAAGACCTGCCACGGACCCTATTTCAGCAACCTGTCCATCACCGGCGCGCCCAGCACGGCGGCGATGCCGATCAGCACATAGGCCGACACGCGAAACATGCGATCGGTGGTGTTCTGGAACATGCGCGCGCCGCCCCACAGGCCCAGCGCATAGGCCGGCCAAATAATGAGCGCGTAGAGAAACACCTGCCAGGTGAAGAGACCCGTGACGAGAAACACGATATCCATCGCCGTCGACGACAGAGCGTAATAGGCCATGATGTTGGTGCGGATGGTCGCCGCGTCATCCTTCTGGCCAAGCCAGTAGGCGATGATCGGCGGGCCCGAAATGCCGGCGACGGCGCCCATCAGGCCGGCAACGGAGCCGACCGCGACCGACAGCGGCGGATTCGTTCGGCCAGTGTAGCGCCAACCCGACAGCAGCAGGACCAGCATCAGCACGACGACGCCTTCCATGCCCCAGCGCACCGAGGTCGGGTCCATGTTGGTCAGCAGCCAAATCCCGAGCGGCAGCATCGTGAGATGGCCGGCCAGCATGGGCAGCACTTCTGGCCATTTGCATTTGGGCACCGAGCGATAGCCGTAGGGCGTCGCCGAGCCGAGATCGAAGAGGTAAAACATCGGCACGGCAACCTTGGGGCCCATCGCCATGGCCGCGAGAGGGATGACGATCAGCGCGCCGCCAAAACCGGAATAGCCGCGCACCACGCCGCCGATCAGCGATATCGCGAAGACGAACCACAGGCGCGGATCATGCGCGGTGGCCCACAGGCCCGACGCCAGAACGCCGGGAAAGGACAGCAATGCGGACACGCGGAACTCCGGCGACGGGAACGAATTGGGAAACAATGTCGCCGGCTGCTAGCCTGTGACCATGAGCGCTTCCCCGATTCGCATCATCGGCATTGATCCGGGTCTGCGCAACCTCGGATGGGGCGTGATCGAGTGCGAGGGCTCGCGCCTGTCCTTCATCGCCTGCGGCTCCGTCCATTCGGACGCGGCGCTCAGCCTCGCCGGTCGCCTGCGCCAGTTGCACGACGGCCTCGCCGCGGTTCTGCGAGATCAAGCCCCCGCCGAGGCGGCGGTGGAGGAGACCTTCGTCAACCGCGACCCTCAATCCGCGCTGAAGCTTGGACAGGCGCGCGGCGTCGCCCTGCTCGTTCCCGCCCTCGCGGGGCTCTCCGTCGCCGAATATTCCGCCAATCTGATCAAGAAGACGGTGGTGGGCGCCGGCCACGCCGAGAAGGCGCAGGTCGCCATGATGATCCGCATCCTGCTGCCGAAAAGCGAGGTCAGGACGCCGGACGCGGCGGATGCGCTGGCCGTGGCGATCACTCACGCCCAGCATCGCGGACGGCGCGACATCCAGGCGCGGGTCGCGGCGGAGCCGCGGACGAAAAGAGGCTGATCAGCGCGAAACGGTGAGCGGCGCGGGGGTCGGCTCGCCGATCTGTTCCCAGAGGTCTGGATCGCTCTGCGACTGCCGCTTGACGTAGGTATAGGGCACGGCGTCCCAAGGCTTCACGCTGTCGCGCATGTTGTCGAGGACATAATCGCCGCGATCGGTCTTGACGGTGAGGATCGCGTGGCCCTCGCCATGCTCGTCCTTGACGACGGTCATGAGCAGCGCCTGTCGCGGCAGGCCAAACGCGATCAGCAGCTTGCGCTTCAGCAGCGCGTAATCCTCGCAATCGCCGTAGCCATCGTTGGGAATATCCCACTGATCGACCACGCCCCAATGATCCATGTCCGACATCGGCTTGATCGTGTGATTGACCTTGTCGTTGATCCTGCTGATGAGTTCCCACGTCTTCGGCGACAGCTCGACATCGACGGGCACCATAACGCCGCCGGCGCATTCGTCCTGGTAGCGCGAGCAGAAATCGACCCAGCCCCACGGCGTCGATGTGCGGCCGGTGATTGGCGCGCTGGTGGTCTGGGGCGCCGCGGCGACCTTCGTCTGGCGGGCGGCGGCCTCGACCGGAACGCTGGCGCCCAAACCCATCAAGGCGACGACAAGAAACGCGACCGATTTGGCGAAACGACGCATCACGCACGCAACCCTGTTACCCCGCCTCCGAAACCATCTGGTCCGGGAGGCTCACCACGATGGGAAGGGACGGGCCCGGCTCCAATCGTTAATGAAAGGTAAATGAACAGGCCGTGCGCGTCACCCCCTCAAGGGGCCGGAAATGAACAAGTGGTTAACGGCGGAGAGAGCTGGCCCCGGTCGTCTGAACAGTTTCCCGCTAGGGATAAGTGGACTCCGCCGAGGTTGTAGGGATTGCCGATGATTTGTTGCGACGCAGGAAG
>CAISJZ010000513.1 GCA_903885755.1 uncultured Hyphomicrobiales bacterium
GCCGCGTCCAGATCGAGATCGACGGCGCCGTCTACGCGCTGCGAAACCGCATCGAGCGATGCTTCAACAAGCTCAAGAATGCCAGGCGCTTCGCGACGAGATATGACAAGCTCGCCGAAACGTTCGGAGGCTTCGTTCACATCGCCTGCATCCGGCTATGGATGCGCCACTTTGTCAACGAGTCCTAGATATCGGCGCGTTACGCGAGCTTCTTGATTACAACGTTCTGACCAGGATGATCGGCGCTCCCGAGTCCATTTATCCGTTGCCGCCGCGCTGTTTTGGCCGCGATGCGCACCTCGAGATGATCGCGGCGTTCCAGACCAATATCGTCTGTGGCGGCAACGAAATCATGGACCGATTGATTGACGGCGATCGCGCCGCGGTGATGCGCAAGGCAACCTTCATTCATATAGGGTCCGGGCGATCCGCGGTAATTCATTGCGCCGAATGGCTGCGGTTCCGAAAGGGGAGAATTGTCGAAGTCGCCTATCTCAACGATACCGGCGCCATGCGGAAATTGTTGGACGGCGAATGATGGCGAACGGCGGCGCCACTGGAGCCGCCGCGCCGCGGCGTGAATTAACGGCAGGGCCGACACCAGCAGCGATATGGCCCGCATGCCCTGACAAAGCCCGGCCCGCACCAACGTCCAGGAGCCTGACAGGCCGCGTTTTCGATTGGCGTATAATTTTGCACCGCCGCGGCGACGCTTGACGCGCCCCGCGTGGTCTGCGCCTGGGCCTGAACAGCCATGCCTGAAGTCACGAAAGCCATCGCCATGGCAAGGGTCACAAGTAGTTTGCGCATCGCTTCGCTCCCTTGGAGTGAATAGACCAAACTCCCCAGCGTCGATGATGCTATTCCCGCCCTCGGAAAACGTAAACGGGATTTTTGCCGACAAATAGTCGACCGTTTCCGTCAATGGCCGCGCTTCAGTTCGCCAGCGGATCGGGCCGGATCTGTATCTTGACGACCTTCGGCAACGTTCCCTTGCTGCCCTCCATGTGAAATGGCGCGCGGGTGCCCGTCGTTGTCCAGATCGCCCTGCCCTTCCATCCCGCGTTGGGGTCGTCGATGCGGCCATCAAGCCCCTTGGCATAAAAGCCCATGGGATAGGGAACGCGCATGTTCACCCACTTGCCGTCGACAAGCGCGAGAATGCTCTCGTTCTCGTTGCCCGTCGCCATGGGCGTTCCCGCGCCCAGACCCGAGGTGTTGAACTGATCGACCCACGTGTAATACGCCGCCTCGGCGCTGCCGTTCGAGGCGACGCCCTTGAATTGCGGCCCGGGAAACGGATACAGCGTCCATCCCTCGGGGCAATGATCGCCCGTCGCTGTTGGCCCGTTCAATGGCCCCGTGCATTTGCGCCGGTCGAACATGCCCATGTGACCGCTCGATAGCGGAACCCAGACGCGGTTCTCGCGATCAACGTCCATGCCACGCACGCCATAACCCTGCTTGTCAGGCTCGGCGACTTTGAAGGGCGTGTTGTAGACCTCGGAAATCGTCGTGGAGGGGGGATTGTCGCCGGGAATGATCCGGACGATCTGACCGGGGAAAACCCGCACCGTGCCCCAGACCGACCCGTCGGGGGCCGGCGAGACGCCGTAGAAGCCGGCGTTCAGCCGCATGTTCTTGCCGGGTTCCTGAGGCTTGCCCGGCTCGGTGAAGGGCTGACCGGGCCCCTTGCCGCTGGTATTGATGATGATCGGCGTCCAGCCCTGCGATTTCTGCTCGTCGCCCGTCTCATCGAACATTTTGGTGTTGAACCATCCGACCGCGCCGCCGCCCGCTCCGCCGCTTGACGCCCAGATCGTGTTGTTGGCGTCCTCGGCGAACGAGACGTGATGCGTGCCGAAACAAGTATCGATGAGCGTGAATTTTTCCGACTTCGGGTCCCACAGCGACAGTTGTCGCCCCGACCCGACAAGCGGGAAGAATTTCGCGGACGGGTGATCGGAGCCCGCCTTGCAGAAGGCCGGATTAGCCTCGGGGCGAATGCGCGTGGTGAACCAGGTTCGCCCCTTCTGGTCCATCATCGGATTGTGCGTGTTGGTCTTGCTGTCCCAGATCGGCTCTTCGCCCCAGTAGGCCGACGGCGCCATCGGGTCCGAGCGCGAGGACTCGGTTTTGGGGTCGCGCACGCCGACATGAATCTCCGATTTCGTGTTCGTGATCGGATCGAGAACAGGAAGATCGTCGGTTGAATATTCCGGCGAGCCGTAGATCTTGCCATTCGCGTTCACGGTGGGATTGCGACGATCGGTCGAAATCTCGTCATGCATGTACATTTTATCGCGGCCCCAGTCCCATTCCGTGACCACGACGTTGCGTTCGACCCCTTGCGGACGTTGTGGTTTGGCGAAGGGCGTTTCGCCTTTGGCGATGCGATCGGTCCAGTCGCCAAAATTCTCGAGCGCAAGATGCACGTCGAAGCGACCGATCTGCTGAGCCATGCTGGTCATTGCTTGACCGGACTGGATGCGCCGCTCCCAGGACTCCGCCGACGTCTTGAAGACGTTGAACTCCTTGGGAACGACACGCGTGCCGATACTGCCCATCTGGTGGCAGCCAACGCAGCCGTTGCTCTTGACGCCGTCAAGCCAGTTTTCCTGGCTCGGCTGGTTCTTCGCCATGCCATTGCCGGCGGGCGTGGGGCCAGTACCGGGAAACTGGCTCTTGTCCGGTATTTTGAGCATCGAAAGCCAGTAGATCGCGGGATAGTATTGCGCTGCGGACTGCTCGTTGGGCGCGGGCGTCGCGGACAGATTCACGATCTTGCCTGGCGCGGATTCGGTCTTCGGAGAATCCACCAGCCCGTAACCGCGCACCCAGAGCTTGTAATTCGCCTTCGGCAATTGCGGCAGAACAAAGCGGCCCTTGTCGTCGGTGACGACCATCTTGGCGAATTTGGTTGGCAACTCGCTTGTTTCGGCGATGACCCAGACGCCGGCTTCCGGCCCGTTCGGCCCCGTCACGACGCCGCCAAGGTCGCTGTCGCCAATCTTGATCGCGGGATCGGACGTCTGCGCATTGGCGTCGGGGAGCATCGTCATGGCCACCGAAGCGAACGCCGTCGTTCCCAGCGCGAATTGTCTGAAAGTCATGGGTCGTCCTCCAATCGTCGCGCCGCTCAAGGGCCGTTGCGCGCAATGTGGGGCGCCGACCCCGACGGCGTCAAGCTGGCGTCAGTCCGCGCTTGTCGGCGCCTATCGCGTCGGATAAAATGTGCGCAAAATCGAGGGCGGAAACATGTCAGGCCGGTATCCCACCAACAATATTCATGACAAGGCCGCGCGAGAACTCGCGCCGATTATCGCCGCCGCCGCGCCGCGCATCGAGGCCGAGCGCCAGCTTCCAGCCGAACTGCTCGCCGAATTGCACAAGGCGCGGCTCTTTCACATGCTCGTGCCGAAATCGGCTGGCGGCGAGGAAGTCGATATCCTCACCTTCTTCGCGGCGGTTGAGGCGGTGGCGTCGGGCGACGCCAGCGCGGGCTGGTGCGTTGGTCAGGCCGGCGGCGTCTCCACGGTCGCCGCCTATCTCGACACCGCCGTGGCGCGCGAGATTTTTGGCGGCCACGCATCCGTCGTCGCGTGGGGCCCAAACTCGCGCTTCGCCAAGGCGGTCATCGCGCCCGGCGGTTATCGCGTCACGGGCAAGTGGCAATTCGCCTCGGGCAGCCGCCACGCGCACTGGCTCGGCGCCCATTGCGCCGTCTTCGAAGCTGATGGCGTGACGCCCGCCAAGGGCGCCGATGGCCGCCCGCGTGACCGCACAATGCTGCTGCCAAAATCAAAGGCTAAAATCACCGACGTTTGGCAGGTCATGGGCCTCAAGGGCACTGGCAGCGACAACTACGAACTTGAAGACCTGTTTGTGCCCGAGGAACATACATTCACCCGCGATGCCGACGCGGACCGGCGCGTGCAATCGCCGCTCTACCGGCATTTCAGCAACTTCAACATGTTCGGCCTCGCCTTCGCCGGCGTATCGCTGGGCGTTGCAAGATCAATGCTGCGCGATTTCATGACGCTGGCGGGCGAAAAGGCTCCGCAGGCGACGGGCTTTCAGGTGTTGCTGCGCGACAATGCGGTGGTGCAATCGAAGGTGGCGCAATGCGAGGCGCGCCTGCGCGCCGCGCGCGCCTTGGTAATCGACATCTATGGCGATCTCTGGGATCGCGCCGTGCGGGACGAGCCATTCGCCTTGCAAGATCGCGCGGAAATGCGCATGGCCTCGACCTTCGCGATGAACGAGGCGCGGCAGGTGGCGGATATGCTCTACAACTCCGCTGGCGCCACGGCGATCTTCCAGTCGCAACCTTTCGAGCGCCGCTTTCGCGACATCAACAGCGCAAGCCAGCAGGGGCAGGCGCACCAATCGAATTACGAGTTGATTGGGCAAGTGTTTCTGGGACTACAGCCGAAGGGTCGATTGTAATGCGAACCCGCGCGATCGCCGGAATTTGCCCGTCGCTTTTCCTGGCGGCGTTGCTCGGCTCCGCGGTTCCAGCCCTGTCGCAGCAGGGTCAGCCAGATCTTCCGCCCGGCCCCGGCAGGGACATCGTTCTGTCTGTCTGCGCCGGCTGCCACGATCTCAATCGCCTGACCGCCGGCTACACGCCGGAGGGTTGGCTGACCGTCACCAACATGATGCGGAATTTCGGCGCGCCCGTGCCCGACGGCGAATGGGATACGGTGCGCGCCTACCTCATTCGCGCATTCCCGGAAAAGCCGCGACCGCCGGCGGTCTTGATTCCCGGCCCGGTCGACGTACGGATCATCGAGTGGCCGCTGCCAACGCCGGGCTCGCGTCCGCATGACCCGATGTCGGCGCGCGATGGCTCGATCTGGTGGTCGGGACAACTCGCCAACAAGCTCGGTCGGCTTGATCCGACAACTGGCAAATTTCGGGAATATCCCGTCAATCCGATGTCGGCGCCGCATGGCCTCGTCGAGGACGGCGACGGCGCCGTCTGGTTCACCGGCAATTTTCGCGGCTTCATTGGCAAGCTCGACCCGAAAACCGGGGAGATCAGAGAATTCAACCTGCCGGACCCGAAGGCTCGCGACCCCCACACGATCGTCATCGATCACAAAGGGACCGTGTGGTTCAGCGTCCAGAATGGAAATTTTGTCGGGCGGCTCGATCCCAAGACCGGCGCCATAAAGTTGACGACGCCGCCGACGCCGAACGCGCGGCCCTATGGGCTCGCGGTGAACTCGAAAAACGTTGTCTATTTCGTCGAATTCGGCGCGCCCAGGGTCGCGACCATCGATGACGACATGCGTATCCAGGAATTTCAGTTGCCCAACGCAGGCGCGCGGCCAAGACGCATCGCCATCTCGCCGGACGACGCGATCTGGTACACGGACTTCGCGCGCGGCTATCTCGGCCGGCTCGATCCCAAAACAGGCGAGGTCAAGGAATGGGCCTCGCCCAGCGGGCCAAAGTCCCTGCCCTACGGCGTCGCCGCGACCAAGGGCGCCATCTGGTACAACGAGTCCGGCGCCAAGCCGAATACCATCGTGCGCTTTGATCCCGCGAGCGAAAAATTCCAGAGCTGGGCGATCCCCGGTGGCGGCGACATCGTACGCAACATGACGGTCGACCGGGATGGCAATCCAGTGCTCGCCAATAGCCTCGAGAACGAGGTGGGGCGCGTGGAAGTGAAGGACTGAGAAAATCGGCGGCGGGCGACGCGCCTACCGCCAGTATTCCGCGTACTTCTCCCGCCCGCTGGAAACCTCGCCGCCGGAGGGATAACGCCAGTCCCTCGCCTTGCGCATTCGCTCGGAATAGACCTCAACGGTGAGGCCAAGCAGGTCCCACCGCGTGAGATAACTCAGCAGGAAGCCCGAGGCGCCGCGTTCCCACAACGCAGCCACGTCGCCCGCCAGGAGAAGTTGTTTCTCGTCCGAGGTCAGCGGAAATTGCGCCATCGCCGCGGCTGGCTCGGCCTTCAGCGCCTCTCGAACTTTCAGATCATGCAGAGCGGATCGACAGAGCTTGTGAACGCCGTAAATGCTCATTGACTTTACTCCCAGCGCCAGAGGCCAAAAGCGTGGCCATGAGGTTGCGGCAGGATCGATGTCGGCGGCTTGTCGCTAATAACGCCGAGCATGGCGATCCAGTTCAGCAATTCGCCTCCCGCGTTGCCGGCGCGCGCCATCTGCAACGGCGTCGCTTCCATGATGAGGTCATGGAAGCGCTGGTTCTTCATGTGCGCGACGATGCGCTCGACCCAGGCGCGGTCCGGCACGCCGCTACGCTCGTTGGGTGGAATTCGCGGGCCGCCGATTTCGAGCGAGAAACTGCCACTCGCCATCACGGCGACCCGCAAATCCTCCTCGTGGTTGCGGATGGCGCTTCCAATCATGCGGCCGAGCGCGTGTGCGCGTTCGGCGAGCGGCAGGGGCGATGAAAAACAGTTCACGAAGATCGGCAGGATCGGCAGCCTGCCGTGATCGCAGAGAAAATGTACGGGAACGGCAAAGGCGTGATCGACCTCGAACTCCTGACAGAGCGTCAGATCAAAGCCCCTGGAAATGCCGGTCGCGTGGATGTGCGCGGCGAGCTTTTCCGCCACCGGGATTTCGTAGCGCGGCATGGGCGTCTGGTCGTTTGGGCCAGCAGTCGAAGGCGCGACGCCAACAGCGAAGAGCGGAAAATTGTTGAGAAAAAATGTATTGAAATGATCGTTGGCGAAGATCAGCAAGACGTCGGCTCGCGACGCTTCAAGTTCGCGCCGCAGATCGGCGTAGAGGCCCGCCTCCACATAGGCCGGATTTTTCGCCACCACCGATGGCAGGTTCGGACTGTGCGGGGCTCCCATCCCCAGAACGATTTTCGCCATGTCCTGTCGCCTCGCGCAGCCTCTTATTCCCTGATTTTAGGCCTTGCGAATGCCTGGCGCAAGGGCTCGCGGCGGCTTGTCATCACGCGCTGGCGGCGCGATGATCGCGCCAACATTTCGCGCAAAACGCCCACCGGGAGGCAAGCAAAATGATCAAGACAGATGGCCTGCTGCATTTCACGATTCCCGTGAAAGACCTGAAACAGGCGGAAGAGTTTTACGCCGGCATTCTCGGCTTCGAGATTGCCCGTCGCAGCGATCACATGCTGTTTGCCCGCGCGGGCA
>CAISJZ010000514.1 GCA_903885755.1 uncultured Hyphomicrobiales bacterium
CACATCGCCCAGTTCGATGGCCAGTTGTCCCAGAGCCACCAGCGCGTCGGCGAGCGCGCCGATATCGCGCCGCGGCGGTCCGCGATACCCCCCGAGCAATCTGCTGGCGCGGGTTCGCGCGATGGTCTCAAACGCCCGCTCTCGTCCGAGACCGGGCGGCGCGAAGGCGACGTCCTTGAAAAGTTCGAGCCAGACGCCGCCCATGCCAACCATGATGGCCGGCCCCATTTCCGGGTCATTGTGCAGCCCGATGACCATTTCGAGGCCGTCGGTCTCCTGTCGCGCGACCAGAATGCCTTCCAGCTGCGCGCCGAGCGTGGCGCAACGCGCCACGATGGTATTGGCGGCGGTCCTGGCGGCAGCCGCGTCGGCCACGCCAAGCAGCACAAGACCGGCATCGCTCTTATGCGGCACGGCGGCGGAAATCGCCTTCATCACCACGGGGAAACCGATGCGCGCGGCCGCCTCGGCCGCCGCTTCCGCGGTGTGGGCCACGGCCTCCCTGGCGATCGGAATACCCCAATCGACCAGCATCTCCTTGGACTCGGCTTCATTCAGCGCGGTCGGCCCCGAGAGATGCTCGGCCCGGGCGCGCCATTTGCCGATCGCGGCGCGCATGGACTCGCGCGGCGCCACATTGGAAGCGACGGGCGACTGACGACGCGCCGCGATCTTCCCGAGGAGCCGGAACGTCTTGCCCACGTCCCGCAGCCAGGGCAGATGCTGGAGGCCCCCGCGAAGCTCCCGCATGTAATTTGTTCCATGAAATGTCAGCGGGGAGAAAACCGCGACCGGCTTGGTCGCGCGATGGGCGACGAAATCCTCGAGCGCCGTCAGGTTCGCCACCTTGCGATCGATGCCGGCGGCGCGAGGCATTTCCTCGGCGAGCAGCAGCAGATCAACATTGGGATCGTCGTGCAGCGCCTCGACGCAACCCATGTATTCCTCGACGCGCACCGTGCGCTTGGTATCGAACGGATTCGACACATCGGCGTCCCGCAGAGCCATCCGCATGCGATCCGCGGTTGCCGGCGCGAGATTCGCCAATTCGACTCCATTGGTCTCGGCCGCCTCGGTCATCAAGGATTTGAGAGCGCCTGAATTCGTCATCACGCAAACGCGCGGCCCGATGAGCGGTCGCGCGCGCGAGAAGAACTCGGCGGCTTCGATCATGTCCTCGAGATTGTCGACGCGCACGATGCCCGCGTCGCGCGCGAAGACCTCGAAGATTTCCGCGCTGCCCGCCAGCGACCCCGTATGCGCGAGCGCGGCCTTGCGCGATTCCTCCGAGCCGCCAGCCTTGACGACAACCACCTGCTTGCCCGCGTCGCGCGCGCGACGACACGCGGCCAGAAACCGCTTCGCATCCTTCACGGACTCGATGTAACAGGCGATAACTCGTAGCGCGGGATCGCCAGCGAGATGTTCGATGTAATCGGCGAATTGCAGGCCGGTCTGATTTCCGAGCGAAATGAGATAGGCAAGATCGAGCCCAGCGTCGGAGACTCCCCGCGAAAGCGTCTGCGCCAGCATGCCGCTCTGGGTCAGAGCGGCGACGGGCCCGGGGACGAGGTCATGCAATTGCTCGTCCGGCAGCGTGGAAAAGCGGGAATGCCCGACCGCGAGCCCCATGCAGTTGGGACCGACGGCGGCAATGCCGTATTTGCCGAGGATCGCGCGCAGCCGCTTCGCGCGCGAAAGGCCATCGGGGTCGCCGCCTTCGCCAAAACCCGCCGCGAAAATCGTCGCGCTGCGAGCGCCGAGCGCGCCGCCTTCGATCAGGCATTCCAGGGATTGCTCGTTCGGCACGAACATCGCGAGATGATCCGGCGGCTCCGGCAGCTCGGCGAGACTCTTGTAACAGCGCGCGCCCCAGATTTCCTCGCGGCCGGGATTGACCGCGAAGACCTTTCCGGGAAACCGGAAGCGCGCGAGATTATGCCAGACGCGCGGCGACCAGTTGCGATCGGACGCGCCAACAAGGACAACGTTGCGCGGCGCCATCAACGCGCCAATGTCGAACGGTTTTGTCACGCCGCGCGCCGTCAGTCCGTCGGGCGCTGATAAGGGCCAAGACCCGGACGATAGGATTTTTCGTCCAGAAATTTCTTCATGCCGACCTTGTCGCCGATTTCCTTGTCGGCCTTGGCGAGACCATCCTGCTTGACGCCCAGATAATCGCGCGCTTCCGGCTCGCGCATATGCGTGACCGCGCGGATCGCCTCCTTTGTAAAGCGCACCACGGACGGGTTGAGCTTCAGCAATTTATTGGCGAGCTCCATCGTGCGCGCCATGAGTTGGTCTTTTGGCACCGCGAAATTGATCAGGCCGATCTCCTCCGCGCGCTTGCCGCTGAAAGGTTCGCCGGTTGTCGCGTAGTACATCGCATGGCGCGGCAGCAGGTTTTCCGTCAGGTTCCAGCTCACGACGCCGCCGGGCAGAATGCCCCAGTTGACCTCGGACAGACCAAATGTCGCATCCTCGGCCGCGATCGCATAATCGCAGGCGCAAAGCTGCGTGAAGGCGCCGCCGAAGCAATATCCCTGCACCATGGCGATCGTGGGCTTCGAGAATTTCGACAAAATGTGCCAACGCCAGTTATGGCTTGAGGTATTGGATTTTTTGCGCTCGGCGGGATTATTCGCGGTCTCGCGAAAATAGAGCTTCAGGTCCTGCCCGGCGCACCAGGCTTCGCCCGCGCCAGCCAGAACGAGCACGCGCGTCTGCTCGTCGTCATCGAGGCGCAACAATGCGTCCTCCATGTCATAGTGCAAGCCAGGGCTCATGGCGTTGCGCTTTTCCGGCCGGTTCAGCGTCACGAAGGTGATCTGGCCCTGCCGCTCGATCTTGATGTTCTCGTAGGTCTTGTCCGCCAAGGTATCCTCCATGCGAATTGGTTTTGATGCGTCAGAGTAGCCGTCCGCGACGATCGCGTACAGTCCGTCTCACCCGCCGTTCGCGGCGATGAATTGCAGGACCGGAGCCGAAAAACCATCATCCTTCGTGCCAAACGTGCACATGCTGGAAAAATGGTTGTGATCGTCCAGCCGGATAATCGGCGGCGCCTTTCCATCGCGAATGGTCAGCGCGCGCGCCATCTCGAAGGCCGGGGTCGCCAGATAAGGCGGATCGAACTCCGACAGCGCCACGAAAACGGGAACCTTGAAGTCCTTGACGTGTGTCAGGGCCGAGCGGCGATCATAGGTCGCCTCGTCCTCGCCAAAATATTGCGCGACATTGGCGCGGATTTCGCTCTTGCGCAGAACATAAAGTCCACTCGCCAGAACGCCGGCGAGAACCTCGTCCCCGCCGCGAATGTCAGGATCGAAGAGATAGCTCGCGACATGCGCCGCGCCGGCGGAATGGCCGAAGATAACGATTTTTCCGGGGTTAACGCCAAGTCGAGCGGCGTTGGCCTTGATCCAGCGAACGGCCGACTGGACATCTTGCGAGGCCGCCGGCCACTTGAACTCCGGCGTCAGGCGATAGTTGGCGCAGACGCCGACCATGCCGCGGCGCGCGAAAAATCGACCCACATTGCCAAAGAAAATCGGGTCCTGACGCTTGTCCCCGCCAGTGAAGCCACCGCCGGGAATGTAGATCACCGCGGTCTTACCCGCCTTGCCGTCATCAATGCGATAAATGTCGAGTTTCTGCCGCGCGTTCTCGCCATAGGCAATATCGAGTTCTTCCTTCACGCCGCCGCCCGGCGGCTCGATCAACGTCGCGAACAAGGCCTTCGTTTTCTGGTTCAGCGCCGGATCAGCGCTGGCGCCGCCCTCGCGGATCGCTTTGCGCACGTGTTCGGGAATGCCCTTCATCTTGTTCTCCAAAAACGTTTCTATTCCGCAGCGAATTTCGCCACGGCCGGCGTCCGGTCGCGGAAATAGGGCAGGATTTCCTCGGCGATCGCGATCTGGTTTTCCCGCACCAGCACGTGCGGCATGGTGCCGAATTGCGTCTTGGTGAGGGAAATATTGAATTTCGCGCGATCCTGCGCCGCCGCGAGCTTTTCGCGCACCGTGTTGGGGCTTCCGACAATGACAATGCCCTTGTCGAGTATCTCCTCGGCGGTCTGTCGCACGCTGCGATAACCACGCATGGCGCGCACCCGCTTGATCGACGCGGGACTGGAATAGCCCGGCGGCATCATCATCGAGGGGTCGCGCGTCAGGAACTCATTCATGTAGGCCTCTAGATGCGGCTTCACGTCGCGTAGCGCCTGCTCATCGGTCTCGCGCACGAAAATCGCGTTCGACCAGGCGAGTTGATCCGGCGAGGATTCATAACCCGCCTTCAGCGCTTCCTCGCGGAAGAGATCGAAGGTCTTGGCGACCATGTCGAACGGCGCCAGCGTCTGGCAATAGGTGTAATGCTTTTGCGCGACCCAGCGGATCGTGTCGAGCGAACCGGACGATGGACAGAAGATCGGCGGATGCGGTTTCTGATAGGGCGTCGGCCACGGATTCACATATTTGAAATTGTAGAACTTGCCCTCGTGGACGAAAGGCCCCGGCTCGGTCCAGGCGCGGATGATGAGATCGTGCGCCTCCTGAAAGCGCGGCAGGGATTCAGCCGGATTAACGCCGAAGGAGTGATATTCCGCGCCGATACCGCGCACGAAACCGGCGATGAAGCGCCCACGCGTGATATTGTCGAGCATCGCGAATTCTTCCGCGATGGTCAGAGGATTGTTCACGAGCGGGAGCGCCCGCCCGAGCACCGCGAGCTTGCCCTTGATGCGACGGGCCAGCGCCCCGGCCATCACGCCGGGAACCGGCATCAGGCCATAGGCTGTCTGATGATGCTCGTTGACAATTTGTCCCTCAAAACCCAGCGAATCCGCATACTCCATCTGGTCGAGGTATTCGTTGTAGAGGTCCGCGCCCTTGACGGGGTCATATTCCGCGTTCGACAGGGTCACCCAGGCCGAACCGTTCTTGCGGATCGCCTCCAGATTCACATGGGCGTAGGGCATGAGATGGAAGTGAAAGATCTTCATGCGGGAAGCCTCCGCTCGGCAATGAATTTCGCCACGAGCCGCGACAGTTCGGCGGGGTTTTCGACTTGCGGGAGATGCCCGCAACTGGCCACAATTTCCAGCCGCGCGCCAGGGATGCGATCGCGCCAAGCATCGGCGTAGGGCCTGGGGTAGAGCGTATCGTTGTCGCCCCAGACCACCAGCGTCGGCGTGTCGATCCGGTGAAGCCATTTGATTAGGTCGGGGTCGTGCAGGCGCGGCTGCCACATGAGGCTGGCGGCGACCTGCTGGTTTTGCAGGCGCACATCCTCGCTGTCGGGCTTGACGGTCTCGGCGATCACCTTCGCGGCGACGTCCGGATCGTGGATGATCTTGCGCAAAACGTCGTCATCGCCGCCCATGAAAATATCGCACTGGGGCACGCTGCGCAGGGCGAGCCCTCCGGCGCATACCAGCGTCAGGCTGGCGAGACGGCTCGTGTTGCGGGTGGCGAGGTCGGCGGCGATCCAGCCGCCGAGGCCGCATCCCACGAGATGAACGCCGCGGAGATTCCGCGCGTCGAGAAAATCGAGATAAAAGTTCGCGAGGTCCGAAACATTGTCCAGCCAGGACGGCATTGGCGACCCATCGAAACCGGGATGCACGGGAACCATGACCGCGTGATCGCGCGCCAGAGTCTCGACAAAGGCCCCCTTTCCCGCCGAACCTAGCGCGTCGTCCAAAACCATGACCGGCGCTCCGGCTCCGGATTCGATCGCCCGAAGTTCGTATCCCTTGATATCCGCCACCGAAGTGGACCACTCGGTCAACCGCGCCTCCGTCCCGAAAATTTTGTTGTTCCACGCTAGGAGCGGGACGGCGGCGGGTCAAGCGCCGCGCTTGTCAAAGCGCGCCGACAGACGGCATTGTCGCGTCGACGGATCGGGAGGAGCAATCATGTCTAACGAAGCGCAAGACCGCCAGGATATCCACGACTGCATCGAGAGCTGGGCCATCTGGCGCGACAGCGGCGACTGGGAGAATTTCCGCTCCTGCTGGCACAAGGGCGCGATCATGAACGCCACATGGTTTCAGGGCGACAGCGAGCAATTCATCGCCAATGCCGCGAAAGCCTTCGACAAGGGCGGGCCCGGTAGCATTCATTTCCTCGGGGGAACGTCGATCGCGCTCAAGGGCGCTCGCGCCGTTGCGCAGACCAAGATGATGATCTCCAGCCGCGACGAGGTGGATGGCTGCGCCTGCGATATCGTCTGCACGGGGCGCTTTTATGATTTCTTCGAGAAGCGCGACGGCCGCTGGGCGATTGTCGAGCGCCAGCCCATCTACGAGAAAGACCGGCTCGATCCGCTCGACCCCGCGAGGATGCCGAAATTCGACGCCGAACTCTACAATTCGATCCCAGCGGGCTATCGCCACCTCGGCTATATCCAGGTCAAGCGCGGCCTGCCGGTCAAGCGCGACATGCCGGGCCTGCGCGGCCCCGAGGTCGAGGCGCTTTACGCGCGGGGACGGGCGTGGCTTGCCGGCTGAAGCCTGAGCGCGGCGGGATGCCGGGATATCCATCCGGCGTATAGAACGAAGGCAAAAAACGGCAGAAAAGCCATAACGCGCTCCATCTGGCAGTCGAATGTCATCACCACGAATGTACGTGGGGTCGTCATGCGCGACTTGCAAGCGAGGAGCCGACCAGAAAGTTCGCCGCTGGTTCCGATCCAAACCACTATTCCAGGATGGGCAAGCCCGAATTGACCGGTGTCAAGGTCGCGTCGAGGAAGTTCGTCATTCTGCCCCAGAACAGACGCGACTTATGTCGCGTGGAGGAAACCGGCGAAGGAACTCTCCTTGCGCCCCTGACTGGAGGAAAACATGACCGCGATCACGGGCCATATAACCGCGATGAAGCGCCCCGGCGAGATCGGCGTCCATTCGCTCGATCATCACGCCCTGATCGCGCCGGACCTCGCGAAAGCGAAGGATTTCTATCAGGCCTTTGGTCTCGACGTGGTGACGACTGGCAATCAACTCGAACTCTACACGCCCGGCAACGCTCATTGCTGGGCGCGCATCGGCGAATCCGGAAAGAAGAAGCTTTTCTATCTTTCCTTCGGCGCCTCTCCCGCGGATATGCCGACCTTTCGAGCCCGCCTGACCGCCATGAGCGTGGATCTCCTGCCCGCGCCCAAGGGCTTTGAGAGCAATGGTCTATGGTTTCGCGACCCCGACGGCCTGCTGATTGAAATCCGCGCCGCCGAAAAGACCTCGCCGACGCAAAAAGCGCCTTTTGTCTGCCCAAGTTCGCCAGCCAACGAGCGAGGCGCCCTGCCCCGCAAGCAGACGCCCGCCGCGCGGCCCAAGCGCTTTTCACATCTGGCCATGTACTGCAAGGACATGGACCGCTCGATCGCATTCTATAGCAAGGCGCTGGGCCTGCGGCTCGCCGATCGCGCCGAGAACATCATCTCGTTCCTCTACGGCATCCACGGCAGCGATCACCACATGCTCGCGCTTTTACAATCTAACGGCTCGGGATTGCACCATTCGAGCTGGGACATGGGGTCGATCGGCGCCATCGGGCTCGGCGCGATGGAAATGTCGCGCAAGGGATTCGAGAAGGGCTGGGGTCTTGGTCGCCATGTGCTCGGCTCCAACTACTTCCACTACATCCGCGATCCCTGGGGCAGCTATGCCGAATACACAGCGGACATGGACTATGTGCCGGTCGATCGCGACTGGAAAACCGAGATGCACGATGGCGAAGATTCGTTCTACCTCTGGGCCAACGCGCCGCCAGACGACTTCGCGCGAAACTTCGAGCAGGAGTGAGGACGCGACCTATCCTTAACGGCGACTACAATCCGATCGCCGCCCCGACGCGCTAAGGTGTGCGGCCGACGGTCAGGGAACCATGATCCGACCGTCGACGACGACACTTCCTGTCGGCGCCAGGTGAACGACCGCGATTTCCCCGGATTCCAGTTGGACGCCCGCGATGGACTGAATATTCGTCACATGGGAAATCAGCATCGTCATCTGTTTGGCGGGTACGGTTTTCAGGAACTCGCGGCCCTTTGATCCCGCCACGACCATGCCCGAGATATCTGCGAGGAAGACCTGATTGAGAATGGGGAGCGGCGTGGCCGGGCCAAGCCTCATCAGCCGCGCGGTTTCGAGGGCGCGGCAATACTGGCTGGAAAAAACCCGGACCTTGCCAATCCCGTGCTTGCGGAACTCCTCGCCAAGGCGGCCGGCCTGGGCGCGCCCGGCCTCGTCGAGATTGCGCTGGATCGAGCAGTTGCTGAAATCCATGTCGTTGGACTCCGGAACGCTGCCCGGAGCGTTTGAATGGCGCATGAGGATGGCGTGGCCGGGCTTTTTCAGAAGCGCCCAGACATCCTCGGCCGCGACCGCCGCCGAGTTGAGTGGCGCCAACCCGCACAGGAGAATGAACATGGTCGCGCGACGCGCGAACGAGCCAGACAATGATGTCGCCGATTCCATCCGCAGTCCCCCCTATATTACCGTGTCTTTCCAGTAGATTGTCGCGAGCATGTGATTATTGCAAGGCGAATTCGCCTTTCGAGGGGGCAACAAACGCGGAAATAGCTGCGTGAACTTCGCCCGGCGACAAAACCCTCTCCCGCTGACGTTTCAAAAGGTTCAAACGTTGCCAAGGATCGGAGCGAGCGCGGCGTTGTCGGTGAGTTGATCGATCCGGACAATCTTTTTGCCCCTGAAGTCGAGCCAATTGGCGACGTGGACCGTTCCGGAGCGCCCTGATCCCCGGTGGACCAAATCCACCTTTCGCAACATCGCGGCTCGGTCGCCCTCGATAGTGAGGTTCAGAATTTCACTGTTGGCATATTCGAACATGATCTCGATCAACTTGAAAAGGTCGGTAACCTCATGCTTGCCAAATCGACGGCTGGGGAATGGATAGAGATGCGCGGGGTCGCCAAGGATGTTCATGACGACATTCTCGTCAAACAGATCAAGAAACGCCTGCTCATCATGGACGACGCGCGCGGCGTGGAGCCTTTGGACGAGCGTCACGATTTCGTCGCGCCGGGATCGATCCCTGGGTGTGATGCCGTGCATAGGTCAAAATCCCGGTCGCGGAATGATTGCACAATACTCCTTAAGCCAAGTCGCACAATGAACGAATGCGGTTGATATCCGCCAAGCCAACGCCCTTGTTCGGCGGCTCAACGACGGCTCGGGTAGCTTGGCCTTTCGACCCGGGCAAGCGGAACAGCCGAACCCATGGCGTGTCGCCACGTCGTACTCGGCAAGATATTCCAAAAGATTCTCGCACGATTCGAGAATTGGAGAAACGAAATCGCGCCGCCAGAGCCTTGGCGTCGAAGGCCTGTTCCTGACAATGTTGCATATCTGTAACAATACAAGACAATACCACGCCCAGTGGGATTTCGACTTGTCTGTATCCGCCGGTCCGCCTAATCTTCGAAAGAATTATTCGGGTTTCTTGCTGAAATTCGCTGAGTCGGCCTTTGGGCCTGTTTGTAAGGCCCGGTTAGGCGACGAGACGAGGGCCATATCCGCGCGTTGGCTGACTGATCCGGGAGTCGGGTCTGTTTGATATTTTGCTGGGGGCATCTGGAATGACATTCAATTCGCGCGTGCGCCCGGCTGGCTCCAGCGCGGTCGCGTTGGCCATGACTTTGGGTTGCGCGGTCGCCGGGCTGTGGGCAAACGCCGCCGCTGCGCAGAACATTGGCGCCAGCGCGCGCGTTCAAAACAATGTCACCGGGATTGTCGCGGGCGCCTCCTCGAAGCTGGCGCAAGGCAGTCCGGTCTTTTCCCGGGAAGTCGTCAAGACCGATGCCGACGCCAGCGCGATGCTGACCTTTCTGGACGAAACCAACCTTCAGGTCGGTGGCGCATCGGCGGTGACGCTCGACAAATATGTCTACAATCCCGACAAGAGCGCCGCGGCGGCCGCGATCAGTCTCGCCAAGGGCGCCTTTCGATTCACCACTGGCAATAGCGACCCGCGCAACTTCACGCTGACCACCCCGGTCGCGGTGATCGGAATTCGCGGGACCGACTTTGAAGTCATCAATACCGCCAATACGACCCGGGTGCTGTTGTTCAGCGGGATCGTGCGCGTGTGTTCGCGCATCCATCCCGGCGTTTGCCAGACGCTGACCGTTCCTGGAACCTTCGTCGTGGTCGACCGCCGCGGCGTTGTCACACGACCCGCCGTCGCGCCTCCTGGCTTCACCCGCTTCGGCGAAGCCCCTCCGACGCGCCAGCCAATGGAGCCGATGCGCTTTGCCGGCGACAGCGGATTCTGGCAGGGCGGCTTCGTGGGCGCGCACATTCTGGGTTCCTGGAGCGGTGTCCAGACGCGGGAAGACAACGCGGCGACAAACGCCCGCAACAACACGTTCAACGATTCCGGCAACGGCTTTGGCGGCGGCGTCAACGCCGGCTTCAACTGGCGGCCAATGGGCAGCGCGTTTGTTTTTGGAGTATTGGCTGACGCTAATTTCCTGAACGACAACGTTCGCCGTTCCTTTCCTGGCTCCGGCGGATTATTCATTGACTCGACCATCACCTTCACCGGAAACGCCCTGGCGCGAGCGGGCGTTCTGGTCCTGCCCGACGTGCTGGTCTTCGGCGAGACTGGCGTCGCCCTGGCCAACCAGAATTTGCGGATCAATGTTGGGGCCGCGCCCACCAACGGGAACATGCTCACGACCGGTTTCACGCTCGGTGGCGGCGTGGAATTGGCCATGCCGGGCATGATGCTGCCGGGACTGGGCGCGACATCGCTTTTCGTCGATTATCGGCACACGTGGTGGTCACTGGCGACGCTTAACACCCCCGCGTTCAATTACGGGTGGGCGCGTCAAACCGATACCGTGCAGACGGGCTTCCGCGTCAAATTCACGACCAACTAGCGAAGACTTCGCAGGAGCCCGGCGAGTGCCCTACGCCCGCGCCGCGTGACCGGCAATTTTTGCCGCGGCCTCTGCCTCCCAGTCCTTCACGGGCTTGAAGCCGGGCATCTGACGGCAGAAGGCTTCGGCCTCCTGCAAAATTACATCGGCGGGCTTTGAGAGGTCCAGCAGTTCGATGCAGGGCTGCGTGATGTACCAAGGCGTATCGCAGAAGATTTCAATGCGATTGCCCTCGGGGTCCCTGAAATAGAAGGCGAAGGCGTTGCCGTGGTTGGTGCCGCGCATGTCATGTACGCCGGGCTCGTCCTTCACCCGCTGGTAGACCGCCTGCACGTCGTGAATGGACGGAACGCGAAAGGACAATTGATTGATGTGGTTGAAGCCCGACGTATCGGGCCGGCCGGCCACCAGCGCGACCTGATGATGGTCCTTCGCGTCCCAGCTCAGAAATACGATGTCGAGGCCACGCACGACGCCACGATCGGTCTCGGTGAAGCCAAGGACGCGGGAGTAGAACTCGGTCAATCGCGGAAGATCGACGCAGTGGAACCCGCAGTGGGCGAAAGCAAGTTTTGGCGCGGGCGGCATGCGCGCGGTCGTGGACTTTGCGGCGATGGCGTCGTCGGGCATCACGGTTCCTCCCGGAGAAATTCGAGTAAAGCCTACCTCCTTGCGGACGCGCCCCGCAACTGGCCTTGCCGCCGCATGGCGCGGATCGTCGTTCGGCGCTATGAAGCCAGCCTGATCACCGGACCGGACGCCACATGACACTGTCGATGGGTATCGCGATTTTCTTCACGATGTGGTGGGTGACGCTGTTCGCCGTCCTGCCCTTCGGCGTGCGCTCGCAGCATGAGGAGCCGGATTACGCCCAGGGCACGGACCCGGGCGCGCCAACCGCGCCCATGATGTTCAAGAAGGTTCTCTGGACGACCGGCGTCACCTGCGTGCTCTTCGCCGCCCTGTGGTGGTACATGTCGTTGAACCCCTGAGGCCTACTCGTCGTCTTTCCAGCGTTTGACGGCGCCAGTGTCGATGTCGAAGAGATCGAGCAGCCGTCCGACCGAGTGGTTGACGATGTCATCGAGGGTTTTGGGCTTGTTGTAGAAAGCCGGCACCACGGGGCATATGACCGCGCCCATTTCCGACAATTGCACCATGGTGCGCAGATGCCCGGTATGCAGCGGCGTTTCGCGAATGGCGAGGACGAGAAGGCGGCGCTCCTTCAGCACGACATCCGCCGCGCGGCTCATCAGCGAGCCCGTAACGCCGGTCGCGATTTCGCTCATGGTGCGGATCGAGCACGGCGCGATCACCATGCCAAGCGTGTGAAACGAGCCCGAGGAAATCGACGCGCCGATGTCGGTCGTGGGATGGTAATGGTCGGCGAGTCCGCGCAGGTCCTTTGCGTTCAGCTCGGATTCGTAGGCGAGCGTCATTTCCGCGGCCTTGCTGATGACGAGGTGCGTCTCAACCCGCGCCGCCTTGAGCAACTCCAGCGCGCGGATCCCATAAATAATGCCGGAGGCGCCGCTGATGCCGACGATGATACGCCTGGGTCGTTCCGTCACGTTCTGGTGTCCTCAAGTGTTTCAAAGGCCGCGATCAGGGTATTTACCGCATCCATATCGAATGTCGCGCCGAGCGCCTTTGCGTGCGCGGCGACGTTGTGTCGCGCGGCGGCGACGGGCGCTTCGGCTTCGCCGAGACCGACGAGCGGAAAGCGGGCGAAAAGCGCCTCCTGCTCCAGCCGCTCGGCTTCGAGTTCCATCGCCTTGATCCGGTTGCGCAGCGCCTCCGCGTCCGCCGCGGCAATTTGCGCGGGCGCGTCCTTGAGCGCGCGTCGGACGCCGCGCAAGGGCACGACGACCCTGTCCCTCCAGTCCGCCAACGCGGCGATGAAGACGGCGACATCGTCGGACGAAATGCGGCGACCGCATCTGGCGGCGTAAAGCGCGAACAACAGCACGTTGACATCGACGCCCGCGCCATCCTGCAGGGTCAGACAGGCCGTCGGCACGCCCACGCCCGCGTAATAGCGCAGCGAAAAGGTCCAGAAGGGCGAAGGCGCCGCGCCACTCATGTCGTTGTCATCCCGATCGCGCGCCAGCCGTTCGGGCCAGCGGGCTCCGCCGCAACCTACACAGGCGCCGCCGCGCCCGCAATTGCGCGGCTTGCGGCGCCCCGGCCCATCGGGCACTCTGGGGTCAATGAAGGCAATACGCGGAGGAAACGCATGCGGAAATCGCGGCTGACACGGCGCGGCGCGCTGGTGCTGATTGGAGCGGCCACCGTTGCCCGGCCCACCCTGGCGCAGGCGGTCAAGATCAATGTCGGCATGAACCAGAACGCCGCGGACCTGCCCTATTTCATCGCGCAGGAGATGGGGATCTTCAAGGCCGACGGACTCGACGTGGAGTTGATCAACTTCAAGTCGACGACGGAAATGATGGCGCCGCTCGGCACCGGCGGCATCGATGTGGGCGGCGGCGGCGCGACCGCGGCGCTCTACAACGCGGTTGGGCGCGGACTGAAACTGCGTCTTGTCGCCGACAAGGCCTCCGCCATCACGCCGGAATATTCGCCGCTGATGCTGCTGGTGCGACAGAAGCTCATCGATTCTGGCGAGGTCAAAACCGTCGCCGATCTCAAGGGCCGC
>CAISJZ010000515.1 GCA_903885755.1 uncultured Hyphomicrobiales bacterium
GGCTACTATGATTTTGGCAACGGCTGGAAGGGCGATAAAACTAGCGACGTGTTCACCAAGGCCAGCGTCGTCACGAAAGCGACTTTCGATAAGATGTTTCCAAATAAAGCGCTACCGCCGTTACCGAAGTAAATCGCAGTAAGCGGGGTCTTGGGAGATATTAGCTAGCGTGTGCCCGCAGGACGCCCGCTACGGCCTGGTGGCTGATCTTGGGGCCCCTGCCGGCGGAAAATGGGAATGTCATTGATCAACTCGTAGCCCGCTCCTCAGGAAAGCTCACGCAAGGCAACCAGATGGCGATCCTGATCACGCTGACTTGGTGGTTCGCTTCGTGGCGATTGTCGAAGCGAGCGGCCCGCGAGGGCGGTATCTACATAATCTGAGTTTTATAGCTTCACGCATCCCAAACCAGATATACAACCCTTGAAGCCGCGCGGAGATCGAAATGGATCCGTCCCGATCAAGTCTATTCATCGGTGGCATCTTTTTGACGGTGCTGGCGTTCGCATTATTTTTTGGTGCTGTCGAAACCGATTGGTGGATAGGCGCTCGTGTAATTGCCGGAATATTTGGACTATTTTTGTTCGGCGCGGGATCGTACAGCTTCAAGAAAGCTCTGGTACGCTTTTCTAATCCTTCGGAGGGCTTGGTAATTTTTCTCTCACTTGCAGCATCGAGTGGAATGCTTTGTTATTTCGATTTTGTGCCGTTTTATGGGCGATTTTTCTTCGGTGTTTTGGGAATGGCAATCTTTTGGGCGATTATTCAATCGTGGTTGAATTGGAGGGCCGCGCGAATAATGTGAGCCCTAAAGCGCGCGTGCGCGAGATATACGAGCCACCGAATCTGCCTCCCAAACTCGGCAGGTCGCTATTTCGATGACACCGGGTCCGGTTTCCATTCGCGCGCCAGTTTCTGCGCTTCGGCGATTTGGGCGGGCGTCATGTACCGAACTAAACTATTTCTGTTTTTTTCTCCAATTTTACTGCCTTGCGCGGCAGCAAGGTTTAACCACATGTGCGCAAGCACATAATCCTGCGGGACGCCCAGGCCGTTACTATACATGAAGCCGAGATTGCCCTGCGCTTCCGCGTCGCCCTGGTTCGCAGCGAGGCGGTACCATTTCAGCGCCTCCGCGTAGTCCTGCGGAACTCCCTGGCCACTGTAATACATAAGGCCGAGATTGAACTGCGCCCTCGCGTTACCTTGATTCCCGGCGAGGCGGTACCATTTCAGCGCCTCGGCGCGATCCTGCGGGACGCCCTGGCCGTTATCATACATGAAGCCGAGGCTGTTCTGCGCTTCCGCGTCGCCCTGGTTCGCGGCGAGGCGGTACCATTTCAGCGCCTCCGCGTAGTCCTGCGGAACTCCCTTGCCGTTATAATACATGAAGCCAAGATTGTTCTGCGCCTCCGCCTCGCCCTGGTTAGCGGCGAGGCGGTACCACTTCACTGCCTCGCCGTAATCTTGCGGAACGCCCCGCCCCGTCGCATACGTGAGGCCGAGATTAAACTGCGCCGCCGCGTCGCCCTGGTTCGCGGCGAGGCGGTACAACTTCACCGCCTCCGCGTAGTCCCCTTTAATTACGGCGGCATAGGCGTCAGCAAGAGCATCCGCAGCCGCCGGCGTAGCGCATAGGCTCGTCAGAATGATCGCGGCGAAGAATTTTCTGGCCCATCGCATAGACCAAAACTACCGCAACTCCGCCAAAACGCCATATCGCGAGCCAACGGAGTCGAGCCCGAGTTTTCCGACGCGGCAACGCGCGCGAGATATATAGGGAACGGCGATGCCCAGAAACCTTCGGGGCCAATTTCGCTACACGGTGCGCGCGCGAGATATGGGCGCAAGATTTTATTGTGACCAGTACGCGTGCGCGCGAGATGTGGGCGATGGGTCGCGCGCCGGGGCCAGCGAATGGGCTTTGTGCTTACCGTGCGCTTACCGTGGCGGCAGACAGCCGCTCAAGCCCCCGTAAAATTTCCCTAAGTTATTGATTTAAATGGCGCGCCCGGAACGATTCGAACGTCCGACCCTCAGATTCGTAGTCTGATGCTCTATCCAGCTGAGCTACGGGCGCGATCCAGACGACGTGGCCGGCCCGCGAGCGGGTTCGACGGTCTTCCGGAGCCGGGGTTGATCCCGGCAAGGCGCTCCCATTAGCGGCTTCGGCGGTGAATGGCAACCGCCCTCGCGATCATTCCGCCGAGGTCGCGCGCGCCGGGCGGTTCTGCCGACGCGAAGGGGTGGCGGGTCGATCGGGCAGCCTGATCCTGAAGGCCGCCCCGCCCAGCCCCTCGGCGGGGCCCGGCGCAAGGGATAGATCGCCGCCGTGGGCGCGCACGAGATCGGCGGCGATGGCGAGGCCCAGCCCGACGCCGCCCCGCCGCGCGGAGCCCTGAAAGGCCTCGAACCAATGGGCGCGGGCGCGCTCGGGAACTCCGGGGCCACTGTCGGCGACCTCGATCACCGCCGCGTCGGGCTCCCGCCAGCCGCGCAGGCGCGCCACGGCGCCGCCATCCGGCCGCGGCCCCGCGCTTTCAAGGGCGTCGACGGCGTTGCGGACCAGATTGAGCAACACGCGGAACAGATGCTCCGGATCGGCCCATATCTCGATGTCCGGCGGCGCCTCATTAAGGACTGTCACGGCGGACCCGCTGGCGGGCAGGGCGGTCTGCGCCACTTCATCGACGAGAGGTCGCAACGCCAGCCGGGTCAGCCGCGGCGGTCGCTCGGCGGCCTTGCCGTAATTCAGCGTCGACTGGCAGTAGGCGATGGCGCGATCCAGCGTCGCGACAAGCCGCGGCGCGAGACTTCGCCCGAGCGGATCCGAGAGTTCCGCCATGCGATCGGACAACAACTGCGCCGAGGCCAGAATATTGCGCAGATCATGGTTGATCTTCGCCACGGCGAGGCCAAGGGCGGCCAGATGCTTGGCCTGGCTGAGTTCGCGCACGAGCGAGCGCTGCATCACTGAAAGCGCCTCTTCCGCGACGCCGATCTCATGGGCGCGGCCCGAGGGCTCGATGATCAGCGTGGCGTTCTCGGGATCGGCGCCGAAGGCCGTGATGCTCGATGTCAGCCGCCGCACGGGCCGCAGCACCATCAGATGCAGCGCCAGCATGGCGAGTATGGCGACCATGCCCGAGATCACGAGGGACAGCAGAAGAATGTTGGTCGAATATTTGAACATGGCCCGCCGCAGCGGCGTTTCATCTAGGGTGATTTCCATGAACTGCGCGCCCATGGGCGCGTCTCCAATCACCTGCAGGATACGCCCGTCCGGCGCGGCGAGCGCGCGGAACGCCGCGGCGATGGACGCCATTGGGCCCGGCGCCCGCAGGTCATATGACTCGCTGATGCCGGGCGGCATGTCCGACGCGGCCAGCAGGCGGCGCGTATCCCGAGTCTTGAGCACGATGGTCTTCGCGCCGACGCTGTCGAGGATTGCGCTGGCGAGTTCGGGCGGAACCATATCCGCAGGGGAGGCCTCGAACACCAACGCGGCCGTGCTGCCGGCGCTGAGACGATCGCGCAGCCAGCTATCCCTGAAATTCGCGATAGACGGCACATAGACCGCGATTTCAGACAGCATGACGAACAAGATCACGAGCGCGACGATCCGGCCGCCCAGACCGAAGAGCACAGGACGAACGCCCGTTGCGTCCAGTTCGGCGGAGGGCGAGATGCGCGCGTCCATTGCGGTCCGCTCCTAACCAAACCGGCGCAGGAAGCGCATGATCCGTCCTGGCCATGGACTTCGCAGACCGCGCGACAGGCCGGCGATCGCGGCGCGACGCGATACGTCCGAGAGCGTGGGATAGGGCGGGACCAACGCCGCGATGTCGCCGATTTTCATCCGGTTGACGATCGCCAGTTGCCAGAGGCCAATCAACTCCCCCGCGCCAGTCCCAACGATTCCAGCGCCAAGGATGCGACCATTTCCGCCAGCGATGATCTTGATGTGCCCGGCGGGTTCGCGATCGGCGCGCGCTCTGTCATTGCCCGAATATGGCGAGCGCAACACGCGAATATTCCGATGCCGCTCGCGCGCCCGCCGTTCGTCGAGCCCCGCGACGGCAATTTCCGGCGACGTGCCGAGAATGCGCGGAATCGCGACCGGATTCGCCCGCGAGGGCAAGCGAAACAATATCGCGCGCAGCACTTGCCCGGCATGATAATGAGCCGCCTGAGTCGATCCCGCGCCGCCAGCGACATCGCCGATCGCGTAAACGCGCCGGTTGGTGGCGCGGAGATTCTTGTCGACGGTCACGCCGTCGTGGTCGAAGGCGACGTTCGCCAGTTCCAGCCCGAGGCCCTCGACATTGGGGCTCCGCCCCGTGGCGATGAGAAGATGAGAGCCGTCGATCGGCTCCTCGATGCTACCGTGTTGAATCATCACGCGTACGCCATCGCCGCGCGGTTCGATTCGATTGATCCGGGCGCCCTCGCGGGAGAGGATGCCCTCTTGAGCCAGCGCGTCTCGCACGACCGTGGCAAGCTCGGGATCCCAACGCGACAACATGCGATCCGCCTCGAGAATGGTAACCTCCGCGCCAAGACGCCTGTAAGCCTGCGCGAGCGTCACGCCAACGGAGCCGCCGCCGACGACGACCAGCCGCGACGGCGCGACGGCGCTCTCCAGGACGTTTTCGTCGGTCAGGAACCTGACGGTTTCAAGTCCCGGAAGCCGTGGAATAGACGGCGACGACCCCGTCGCCAGCACGAACCTGCGGGCCTGAATCCTCCGGTCGCCGACCTCCAGCGTGTTCCTGTCTACGAAACGGCCAACGCCCTGGATCACCTGAACGCCCAGAGCCTCAAGATGCGCCAGCGCCTGATCGGGCGCGATCGTGGAAATCACCCCCTGAATCCCGGCGCGAACAGCGGAAAAATCGACACGCGGCTCGACGGCGCGGATTCCGTACCGGCCGGCGACGCGCATGGTTTGCGCCGCACGTCCGGAGGCGATGAGGGCATTGGCGGGCAGCCGGCCGACATTCAGGCGGTCGCCGGCCATCCCGTCCTTTTCCACCAGTGCGACGGGGGCGCCCATCGCGGCCGCGGCCCTGGCGAGAGCCAGGCCGCCAGCGCTGGCGCCGACCACGCAAATATCCGGTCGCAGGATAATCCCGCTCATGTCCCCTCTCCGCCGTCGCCATGCCACGCCCCGCGCGATCGAGGCGGCTACCGGCTGGTTGGCTCCCCTCATATAGCATTTCCCGGGCTTGGCGTTTGGACTCCCCTGTTCACGACGACAATTCCACGAAATAGCCTGCCGAATAGGCGCCCGCGGACGCCAGAAGGGGAAATTTCCTCGCGGCGCGAGCCGCGAACATTGACTTGTCGGCGCGCCTCCACCTATAAGACCGCACGATTTCGGCGCGGGCCGACGTCGGTGGTTTGCTTGGCTGTCGTTTGGCGAGCGCTAGCGAACCCCTCCGGCGCCGTCAGCGATACCACGCAATTGAAATCTCGGACTTTTGAAACCCCGGACTTTCGCAGGGCCCTCCAGGAGCGCTCGCAGGGTTCGACAGTAACCGGAGCAGACCAGTGAAGCGGACTTTTCAGCCCAGCAAGATCGTGCGCAAGCGTCGTCACGGCTTTCGCTCACGCATGGCGACTGTCGGCGGTCGCAGGGTCATCGCCGCCCGTCGGGCCCGCGGTCGCAAGCGTTTGTCCGCCTGATCGGGCCAAATTTCTCCCATTCGGGAGCACGGCGGGTCCATGACTGGTCCAGAACGACCCGGCGCGCCAGGCGACCGGAGCGCTCGCTGGGGCTTCACCCGCCTGACCAAGCGCTCTCAATTCCAGCGTGTGGCCAAGGGCCAGAGGTCCAATGTCCGCTGCCTTGGCTTGCAGGGCGCGGCGCGGCCCGAATCCGAACCCCTGGCCGTTCCACGGATCGGCCTCACCATTACCCGCAAGGTTGGCTGCTCGGTCGAGCGCAACCGGATGCGACGCCGTTTGCGCGCCGCCCTTAAACTGACGCCGGGCCTCGACCAGCGCCCCACACACGACTATGTAGTCGTCGCGCGCCGGGAATCCCTGAGCGTGGACTTCAAATCCCTATGCGCCGACCTGGCGCGCGCCTTCAAAGCCATTCACCAGCCCCGGGATCGCGATGGTCGCCGTCCGGGGAAGACGCCACGCACCCCGACCGCCTCGGGCGGCGTGGTCCAGAGATAGCGAGCCGCGGATCGCCATGCGCGAAGACCAGAAAAACCTGTTCCTGGCCATGGGCTTGTCCCTGCTGGTCATTGTCGGCTGGCAATATTTCTATGCCGGACCGAAACTCGAGCGCGCCAAGGACACGATCGCGCAGACACAGAATCAGGCCGCGCCCGCCGCGCCCAACGCCGGCGCCGCCAACACGCCCGGCGTCGCGCCCCAGACCCTGTCGCCCGGCGCCAGCGTGGCCCCCGCCGCTGAACCAACCGTGGAAGCCACGCGTGACGCAGCGCTGGCGGCAAGCAAGCGGATCAGTATCGACACGCCCGAGTTGTCCGGTTCGATCGCGCTGACCGGCGGACGCATCGACGACCTGTCCCTGAAGAGCTATCGGGAAACCGTCGACCCCCAAAGCCCGATCATCACGCTGCTGTCGCCGGCCGGATCGCCTGAACCCTATTACGTCGACACGGGTTTCGTTTCGCAACCCGCCGCTCCGGTGGCGACGCCGAAAGCCGACACTCCCTGGACGGCCGATGCAACGAAACTGACTGTCGACAAGCCAGTAACGCTGACCTGGGACAATGGCGCGGGCGTCATCTTCCATCGCGAAATCGCGGTGGACGACAAATACATGTTCACGGTGAAAGACAGCGTCCAGAACAAGACCGGCGCGCCGCTGACGCTTTTTCCCTACGCTCTGACCGCGCGGCGTGGAAAGCCCAAGACCTCGGGCTACGCGGTTCTGCACGAGGGTTTCCTTGGCGTGATCGGGACCTCCCGCGTTCAGGAAATCACCTACGACGGCATCGAAAAGGAAACCAGCGCGACCCGCATCCTAGACGGCATGGGCGGTTGGCTCGGCTTCACCGATAAATATTGGGCGGTCGTGGTCATTCCCGACCAGACCAGGGAATTCAAGGGCCGGTTCTCTTCCGCCGGAAGCGCGGTGAAGACCTATCAGAGCGACTTGCTTGAAAGCGCGGTATCCGTGGCGCCGGGCGCCTCGGAAGACGCGACGACGCACATTTTCGCCGGCGCCAAGGTCACCAAAACCATCGACGCCTACCAGGCGTCGCTTGGCATCAAGAATTTCGATCTGATGATCGACTGGGGCTGGTTCTATTTCATCACCAAGCCGCTGTTCTGGCTGATCGACTTCATCTTCAAGTTCGTCGGCAACTTCGGCGTCGCGATCCTGATTGTGACCGTGCTCGTGAAGGCGGCGTTCTTCCCGCTCGCCAACAAGAGTTACATGTCGATGGCGAAAATGAAGGCGATCCAGCCGCAGGTCGCCGCTCTCAAGGAACGCTTCCCGGATGACCGGCAGAAGCAGCAGCAGGAAATGATGGAACTATACAAGCGCGAGGGCGTCAACCCGGTCGCGGGCTGCCTGCCGATCGCCATCCAGATTCCCGTATTTTTCGCTCTCTACAAGGTCATCTTCATCACCATCGAAATGCGGCAGGCGCCCTTCTTCGGCTGGATCAAGGACCTGTCGTCGCCCGACCCGACCAACGTGTTCACGTTGTTTGGCCTGATTCCCTGGGATCCGACCCACCTGCCGTTGCTCGGACAATTCCTCGCGCTTGGCGTCTGGCCAATGATCATGGGCGTTTCCATGTTCGTGCAAATGAAGATGAACCCGGAGCCGGCGGACCCGGTACAAAAGCAGATGTTCACCTGGATGCCGTTGATCTTCACCTTCATGCTCGGCGCATTCCCGGCGGGCCTGGTCATCTACTGGACCTGGAACAACACGCTGTCGGTGCTTCAGCAGGGCCTGATCCTGAAGAAGGCCGGCGTGAAGATCGAGTTGTTCGACAATCTCGGAAAAATGTTTGGGCGCGGCGCCAAGACCTGAGGCGCGCGATCGGAGAGACAATGGAGACCACGAACGAGCCGGCGCTGGCTGAATTCATGGAGGCCGGCCGCAAGCTGTTCGCGGGTCCATGCGAATTTATCTGGGGCGCCTCCCAGATCGACGCCCTGCCGCCGATGGGGCCGCCGGAGATCGCCTTCGCAGGCCGCTCAAACGTCGGCAAATCCTCGCTGGTCAACGCCCTGACCGGGCGCACGACGCTGGCGCGGGTGTCGCACACGCCCGGTCGCACCCAGCAGCTCAATTTTTTCGCGCTTGGCGGTCCGCCGGGCGCCGAGCGCATGCGGCTCGTGGACATGCCCGGCTACGGTTACGCGGCGGTCAGCAAGGAAAAATCCAACGGCTGGATGCGACTGATGCAAGCCTATCTGGCTGGTCGCGCGAGCCTGTTGCGGGTTTTCGTGCTCGTCGACGGGCGTCACGGCGTCAAGCCGCCGGACATCGACACCATGTCCGCCTTCGACCGCTCGGCGGTCTCCTACCAGATCGTTCTGACCAAGCTGGACGAAGTGAAGGTCGCCGAGCGAGACGAGCGAGTCGCCGGCGTGCTGGCGGCGCTGGCCAAGCGCCCCGCCGCGCATCCCGAGGTCCTTTTTACGTCGTCGCGAACGGGTGAAGGCGTCCCTGAATTGCGCGCCACGGTCGCGCAACTGCTGGCGCAGCGGGGCGCGTAATCAAGCAGCGCCTTCCGCATTGAGATTGACGGCGCGACCGGCTAGAAACCCGCGACTCCAGGATCGGACCCGCCCATGACCGACGCCGACAAGGACAGCCCGCAGCGCCAGGCCGAAATCCTGATGCAGGCGTTGCCGCACATGCTGCGCTATGACGACGCCATCGTCGTGGTGAAATACGGCGGCCACGCCATGGGCGGCGAGGAGGTCGCCAAGAGCTTCGCGCGCGACATGGTTTTGCTGGAACAATCAGGCGTGAACCCGGTCGTCGTGCATGGTGGCGGGCCACAGATCGGCGCCATGCTTGGAAAACTCGGAATCAAGTCGGAATTCCAGGCGGGACTTCGCGTCACCGACAAGGCGACCGTCGAGATCGTCGAAATGGTGCTTGCCGGCCTCATCAACAAACAGATCGTCGGCTTCATCAACAACGAAGGCGGACGCGCGATCGGTCTGTGCGGCAAGGACGGCAACATGGTGACCGCCGTCAAGGCGACGCGCACCGTGATCGATCCAACATCGAACATGGAAAAGGTCGTCGATCTCGGCTTCGTCGGCGAGCCCGCCAGGGTCGACACGACCGTGCTGGATCAGGTGCTCGGTCGCGAGCTCATTCCCGTGCTCGCGCCAGTGTGCCAGGGCGCCGATGGCGAGACCTACAACGTCAACGCGGACACTTTCGCGGGGGCGATCGCTGGCGCGTTGAAGGCCAAGCGGTTGCTGTTCCTGACCGATGTGCCGGGCGTGCTCGACAAGAACAAGCAACTCATCAAGGAACTCAATGTCGCGCAAATCCGTTCCCTGATCGCGGACGGGACGATTACCGGCGGAATGATTCCCAAAGTCGAAACTTGCATCTACGCCATCGAGCGCGGCGTTGAAGGCGTCGTGATACTGGACGGTCAGACGCCGCACGCGGTACTCGTGGAGCTGCTGACCGACGGCGGCGCGGGAACGCTGATCACGCGATGAGGAAAAGCGCGTCGAGCCCGGAACTCGCCGCGCGCTTCGCCCGGGTCGACACCTGGGTCTTCGACCTCGACAACACGCTCTATCCCTCCGACAGCGACCTGTGGCCACGGATCGACGAGCGGATCACGCTCTTTCTGGCCAATCTGTTCGGGCTTGACGGCCTTTCGTCGCGAGCGCTTCAGAAGTTCTACTATCAGCGCTACGGCACGACGCTGAACGGGCTGATGAAGGAGCACAAGATCGGGGCGGACGAGTTTCTCGAATTCGTCCATGATATCGACCGATCCAACCTCAAACCCAATCATTCGCTGGCGACGGCGATCCTTGCCTTGCCCGGACGCAAGCTGATCCTCACCAACGGCTCGCGCGAACACGCGATCCGCACCGCGGAGCAGCTCGGCCTGCGGCATCTGTTCGAGGATATTTTCGATATTGTCGCCGGGGATCTGGTGCCAAAGCCGGCTGAATCGACATACCTCAAGTTCTTCGAGGCCCACGATGTCGAACCCGCGCGGGCGGCGATGTTCGAGGACATCGTCCTCAACCTCGAGGCCCCGCACAAGCACGGGATGGCGACAACGCTGGTCGTTCCCCGCGACGGGCAGGTCGATCATCGCGAGGCGTGGGAAATTCCCGGCAACATTCCCGCGCATATCGATTTCGTGACGGACGATCTCGAGGGATTTCTCGTGCGCGTCATGAGCGCCCGCGGCGGGGCATGAAAAAGGGCCGCGCAAGGCGGCCCTTTTCCGAGATTGTGATTGACGCGGCGGCTCAACCGGCGCCCTCGATCACGGCGCCCCACGATCCCCAGACGTAGATGCAGGAGAACAGGAACAGCCAGACCACGTCGACGAAGTGCCAGTACCAGGCGGCGAATTCGAAGCCGAGGTGATGGGTCGGCGTGAAGTGTCCGGCGTAGGCGCGCATCAGGCACACGAACAGGAAAATCGTGCCGACGAGGACATGGAAGCCGTGGAAGCCGGTCGCCATGAAGAACGTCGCGCCGTAGATCGAATCCTTGAAGCCGAAGGGCGCGTGCGAATATTCGTATGCCTGCACGCAGGTGAAGATCGCGCCAAGAATGATCGTCAGGATCAGGCCATTCTTCAGGGCGCTCCTGTCATTGTGCAGCAGCCCGTGATGCGCCCACGTCACCGTCGTGCCGGACGTCAAAAGGATCAGCGTGTTGAGCAGCGGGAGGTGGAACGGGTTGAGCACCTCGGTGCCCTTTGGCGGCCACTGACCGCCGGTGAACTCCACGCGCGCCTGCTGGATCGCCTCGTTCGTGAAGAGGCTGGCGTCGAAGAAAGCCCAGAACCACGCGACGAAAAACATCACCTCGGAGGCGATGAACAGGATCATGCCATAGCGATGGCTGATCTGGACGACGCGGGTGTGAAATCCCTCATGCTCGGCTTCCTTGATCACGTCGGCCCACCAGGCGGCCATGACGTACAGCAGACCGATAAAGCCGGCGCCGCCGAGATAAGGGCCGAAATGGAGCCCTCCGACGGACATGCTCTTCATCCACATGATCAAGCCGACCGCGGTGATGAAGGCGAAGAACGATCCGACGATCGGCCACGGGCTCGGATCGACGAGATGGTAGTCGTGGTTCGGTTTCGCGTGGCCATCCGCCATTTTGCAGTCCCCTTCGCCTCGGCTTTCGAAGCCGTTTGCCTCAATTATCCTCCGCCGGTCAAGGTGGAGGTCTTCATTCCCGATTCTACCGTTCACCCTGCCCCGCGCCGGGTTGAACATGCGCGGCATAGAGCGTGTACGACAGCGTCACGCTTTCCACATTCGCCATCGTTTCGTCCTTTTCCAGCGCCGGATCCAGATAAAACACGACCGGCCATTCCGCAGTTTCGCCCGCGGCCAGATGCTGCTCGTTAAAGCAGAAGCAGGAAATCTTGGTGAAGTAGGCTCCCGACTGATCGGGGCTGACATTGTAGCCCGCGACGCCCGCGAAAGGCTTGGTCGAGCGATTTTGGACCTTGAAGAAGACGGTTCTTGTTTCGCCCGTCAGAATCTCGATCGACGACGTCTCGGGCGTCAGCGTCCATGGTAGATCCGAGGCGACGTTGGTGTCGAAGCGAACAGTCAGAGTGCGCGACCCGCGGGTTTCGGACGCCTTGCTGGCGACCTGCGTCGTGCCGCCATAGCCCGTCGCCTGACAGAAGGCGCGATAGAGCGGGACAGCGGCGAAGGACAGGCCAACCATCGTCACGACCCCAGCCACGACCAATCCTGCCACGAGGCCGTGGCGCGGAGTCTTTCGATGTGTGCCGACGTCGTCGTTCATGACTTTCACGATGGCCTGAGAACGCCCGGGCCGAGCTTGACGAGGGTGACCGCGTAGAACAGCACCACCAGCGCGCCAATGCCGAGGCCGATCGCGATATTGCGCGCGCGCCGGCTGCGAAGTTCCCGCGGCGTTAATTCACGTCCACCCTGGAATCCATGCGGATCGCTCATTTCCACGCCTTCAATTCGAGCCAGCGAGGAAAATCGCCAAGGTGTTTTCGACCACGAGAACCGCGAACAATGAGAAAAGATACAGGATCGAAATCCCGAACATCCGCATGGCCGTCTTGTTCGCCGCGTCCCCAACCCGGGTCCGGTAAACTTGAAGCGCGCAGACGATCATGGCCAGCCCGCCGACGATCGAGACGGCGCCATAGACATTCGACGCGAAGCCCATGATCCATGGCGTCGCGCCGACAGGGGCCAGAAGAAGGGAATAGAGCAGGATTTCGAGACGCGTGCGGGCCGCGCCCTTAACGTTCGGCATCATCGGCACGCCAGCGCGCTCGTATTCACCGCATTTGACTAGCGCGAGCGCCCAGAAATGCGGCGGCGTCCAGACGAAGATGATGGCGAAAAGCACGAGGCTCTCGATTCCGACGGTTCCGGTCGCCGCCGCATAGGCGACGACGGGGGGCAGCGCGCCAGCGGCGCCGCCGATGACGATGTTCTGCGGCGTCAGACGCTTCAGCCACATGGTATAGATCAGGACATAGAAGGCGATCGTGAAGGCAAGAAGCGAAGCCGCCAGCCAGTTTGCGACAAGACCGAGAGTCATCACCGACAGGCCCGACAGGATCAGCCCAAACGCCAGCGCTTCGCCGGCCGTGACCCGACCGCCGGGCACCGGCCGGGTGCGGGTGCGGGTCATCAGCGCATCGATATCCGCGTCGTACCACATATTCAACGCGCCGGACGCGCCAGCGCCAACGCCGATCGCCACAAGCGCGGCGATCGCCACGACTGGATGGGTATGGCCCGGGGCGATCAAAAGCCCGGCGAGCGCCGTGAAGATCACCAGCGACATAACGCGCGGCTTGAGCAGCGCGAAATAGTCCCCGGGCTCGGCGACCGAGACGGTCGCCGAGGACGAGAGCCCGAGGTCTCCGTCACCGACAAAACTCATTTCATGTGTCCCGACAGGTCGGCCAGTAACGGCGACGCGCGAATCGCGCGCCGCCAATGGCTCGCCTTAGTGATCGCCGCCCGTGATGCGCGGCAGGGTCTCGTACTGATGGAACGGAGGCGGCGAGGGCAGCGTCCATTCGAGGGTCGTGGCGCCGACACCCCACGGGTTGTCACCGGCGACGCGCTTTTTCGCGAAGGCTTCCCAGACGACGTAAAAGAACACGAGAACGCTGACGGCGGTGATTTCCGCGCCGAGCGACGACCACCAGTTCCACAGGGCGTAGGCGTCGGGATAGTCGATGTAGCGACGCGGCATGCCAGCCATGCCGAGGAAGTGTTGTGGGAAGAACACGAGGTTCACGCCAACGAACAGCAGCCAGAAATGCAGCTTGCCGGCGGTCTCGTTGTACATGTAGCCCGACATTTTCGGGAACCAGTAGTAGAAGCCCGCGAAAATCGCGAAAACCGCGCCGAGCGACATCGTGTAGTGGAAATGCGCCACCACATAATAGGTCTCGTGGAGCGCGCGATCGATGCCGGCGTTCGACAGCACGACACCGGTCACGCCGCCAACCGTGAACAGGAAGATGAACCCGATCGCCCAGATCATGGGCAGGCGCATCGAGATCGAACCGCCCCACATCGTGGCGATCCATGAGAATATCTTCACGCCGGTTGGCACCGCGATAACCATGGTCGCGAACACGAAATAGCGCTGCGTGTTGAGCGACAGGCCGACCGTGTACATGTGATGTGCCCACACGATGAAGCCGACCGCGCCGATCGCGACCATGGCGTAGGCCATGCCGAGATAGCCGAAGATGGGCTTGCGTGAGAAGGTCGACACGATGTGGCTGACGATGCCGAAGCCGGGCAGGATCAGAATGTAGACTTCGGGATGACCAAAGAACCAGAACAGATGCTGGAACAGGATCGGATCGCCGCCGCCCACCGGATTGAAGAAGGTGGTGCCGAAGTTGCGATCGGTCAGCAGCATGGTGATCGCACCGGCGAGCACCGGAAGCGAGAGGACCAGCAGGAACGCCGTCACCAGCACCGACCAGGCAAACAGCGGCATGCGATGCAGGGTCATTCCCGGCGCGCGCATGTTGAAGATCGTGGTGATGAAGTTGATCGCGCCAAGGATGGAGGAAGCGCCGGCCAGATGCAGCGACAGGATGACAAAGTCCATCGCGGGGCCTGGCGTGCCGGCGGTAGAGGAGAATGGCGGATAGAACACCCAACCACCGCCGAAACCCTTGAAGCCGGCAGAACCATCGACGAACATCGACATCAGCAGCAGCGTGAAGCTGGCCGGCAGGAGCCAGAATGAAATGTTGTTCATGCGCGGGAAGGCCATGTCCGGCGCGCCAATCATCAGCGGCACGAACCAGTTGCCAAAGCCGCCGATCAGCGCGGGCATGACCAGGAAGAAGATCATGATCACGCCGTGGCCGGTAATGAACACGTTGTAGAGATTCTTGGCCGCGTCGATCGAACCGTCGCCCGACAGAACCGCCGAGAGCGCGGGGAAAATCTGGATCCCCGGGTTCTGCAGTTCGAGCCGGATGGCGAAGGAAAGCAGGAACCCGATCACGCCCGCGATCATCGCAAAGATGATGTAGAGCGTGCCAATGTCCTTGTGGTTCGTCGAAAACAGGTACCGGCGCCAGCCATGCGGCAGCGGATGATCGTCGTGAGCATGGTCGCCCGGGGCGTGATCTTGAATGGTCGATGCCATCTGGGTGCGTCCTGACTGAAGTTTCAAATCGAGTTCACGGGGCCGATCAGCGATCGGCGGAAGTGTCGTTCAAGGCGAAGGAATCGGCCGGCGCGGCGACGCTGGCGTACTTCTTCTTGGCGTCGATGAGCCAGGCCTTGTAGGCTTCTTCGCTGACGACACGGAAGACGATTGGCATGAAGGCGTGGTCCTTGCCGCAAATCTTCGAGCACTGGCCGTAATAGACGCCTTCGCGCTCGGCCTTGAACCAGGTCTCGTTCAGACGACCGGGAACCGCGTCGACGCGAATGCCGAAGGAGGGAACGGTAAAGGAGTGAATGACGCCAGTCGGATCCGCGGTGACCTGAACCTCGATGATCTTGTTGATCGGAACCACCGCCTCGTTATCGACCGAGAGCAGGCGAAGATCGCCGGGCTTGAGTTCCTTGTCCGTCTTCATCGTCGAGATGAAATCGAATTCACCCTGATCCTTCGGATATTCGTAGGACCATGCCCACTGTTTGCCAGTGACCTTCAGCGTCATGTCCGCCTTTGGGATCGTCAGCTGCTTGGTCAGCAACCGAAACGACGGAATGGCGATGATCACGAGAATCAGAACCGGCAGAACCGTCCATGCAACTTCAAGCCCGGTGTGGTGCGTGGTGCGCGACGGGGTCGGGTTCGCCTTTTCGTTGAACCTGACCATCACATAGATGAGCAGGCCCAGAACGAAGAGCGTGATCAGCGTGATGATGATCATTACCAGCGTGTGCAGGCTATGAATATCTTCCGCAACGGACGTGACCGCGCCCTGGAATGAAATCTCGCCGGGGTCCGCATGTCCGATGCCCTGCGCGAACGCCGCGAAGGTCCCCAGCGACAGAACCGCTCCCGCGCCGAAGGCGCGCGCGGTCGTCCATTCAACGATTTTGCGCAAGTTCATGATACGTCACCGCTCCTGGCGCGCCGGCGAACCGGTCTGATTATTTGATCGCGGCGTCCGCGACCCCCTCGACATGGAAGTTCGCGAAGCGCGATCCCCCTCAGCTTCGACTGAAAACCACAATCGCGATGTGATGGCAACACGCCATTGCGCGCGGCCGACCGCGACATTTGGGCGCGCGCTCGCCCAATCCCCCGAAATCATCGGATATCGCCAGCCTTGACACATGGGGAACGTGTGCTAGGCGCCTTGCCGGAGCATGATTTGACCACGCCATACCGATTCGCTCGCCGCCTTGTTCTCGATGTTTTGATCGGTCATGCATATGGACGCCCGGATGGTTCCGCGGCGATCGATCCAGGAGATACCATGGCGTTTTCCAAGGCTTTCTTCATTTCCGCGCTCCGGTTGAGCGCGAGATTGGCCGTCCTGGCGTCGATCGCGCATGTCGCCGCGGCGCTGACCTCGGCGCCGGCCGCCGCCCAGGGCGCCGTCAAGGGCAAATTCGGCGATTGGGAAATGCGCTGCGAAACGCCGCCCGGCGCGAGCCGCGAACAATGCGCGCTGCTGCAATCCATAGCCGCCGAGGACAAGCCCAACGTCAACCTCGTCGTCATCGTTCTGAAAACCGCCGACGGAAAATCCCGTCTTTTGCGCGTGATAACCCAATTGGGAGTGCTTCTGCCGGCCGGTCTGGGCCTCAAGATCGACGATACGGACGTTGGTCGCGCCGGTTTCGTGCGCTGCCTGGCGTCCGGCTGCGTCGCGGAGGTCGTGATGGAAGACAAGCTCATCGAGCAGTTGGGCGCCGGCAAATCCGCGACTTTCATCGTCTTCAATACGCCCGAGGAAGGCGTCGGCATTCCGATGAGCCTCGAGGGGTTCAAGGACGGCTTCGGCAAGTTACCATGACGCCGGCTGGCGACGGGCGTGGAAGCCAAGTATAAGGTTTGCCTTGATTGTTGCGTGGAGGGTGTTGCGTATGCCGTCGATGAAAACAGGTTCGGGAGCCTTGGCGCTTGCCATGACCGCGGCTCTGGGGCTGGCGGGTTGTGGCGGCAAGGGCGAGGACCCCGGCAATACCCTGGGCAATCTGCTGGCTTATAACACCGCGAATCCCCCGCCGGTGGCGCCGGCCTCCGGCAAGGGCGCGGTCAACGTCGAATGTCCAATCGTCGTGGTCGCCGACTCCGGCAGCGCCTACCGGATTTATTCCGGCGCGGACAAGTCGAACGCAAACGTCAAGACCCAGTATTCGCTCGGCGATCTGTCGCGGGACTGTTCCTCCGATGGCGCGAGCGTCAATATCCGGATCGGCATTTCCGGCTACGTTCAGGCGGGTCCGGCAGGCGGCGCGGGCTCGTTCGTGGTGCCGATCAAGGTTCTGATCCAGCGCGATAGCGACAAGCAACCCGCCGCCGTGAAGACCTACCGAATCAATGCCGCGATCCCGCAGGGCGATACTCAGGCCCCGTTCGCCATGGTGACCGAGCCTATTTCGGTGCCCTTCATCAGCAAGCAGGCGGACGACGATTATTCGATTTACGTCGGATTCGATCAGGGCGGCCCGGCGAAGCCGGAGAAGGTCGCCCGGCGCCGCCGCGCCAAATAATCGGGTATCGACAGCCAGGCGAGCGCAGCCGCCGTTGACTTCGGCGGAGGCGCTTGTAAGTCTGCTTCTGTCAGACGACCCCCGCGGAAGAGTCCGGCTGAATATTTTCAGCCGGCGCCGAAGGCGCAACCGCCCCGGAAACGCTCA
>CAISJZ010000516.1 GCA_903885755.1 uncultured Hyphomicrobiales bacterium
ATTTCGACCAACCGGCCCTGTGCATCGGACTTCCAGAGAAAGCGGACGGTCGGCGCCGAGGAAAATCTGGCCAGCAAATCGCCGCGTGTCTCGTCAAGGGTGCGCGGCAGGCTCGCCGCTGGAGGTCGATCGGGAGCGTCTGCGTCAATCCCTGAGCCCGGAATCCGCGTCGAGCGCCCTTGCTGCCGCCATCGTATCCGAACCAGCGGCGCAAAGGCCTGTCGCGCCCTCGCCGACAGCTGCGTTTGAAGCGCCGGTTCACACGCCCCTGCCGCGCACCCTTGACGAGACACGCGGCGATTTGCTGGCCAGATTTTCCTCGGCGCCGACCGTCCGCTTTCTCTGGAAGTCCGATGCACAGGGCCGGTTGGTCGAAATCACCGGCCAATTGTGCGAGGTGGTCGGCTGCGACACGCCCGCGCTCATCGGCCAGAACTTTCCCGATCACGCCCGCCTGACTGGCGCGGACCCGGACGGCCGTCTCGCCGCCGCAATGGCGCGCCGGGAAACCTGGAGCGGCCTTGAGCTTCTCTGGCCCATCGGCGGTTCGCAAGCCGCCGTTCCCGTCAGCCTTGGCGCGCTACCTTCCCATGACCGGGCGCGTGAATTCGACGGGTTTCGCGGCTTTGGCGTGATTCATATCCGGCGCCTTTCCGTTCCCGCCGCGCCCGCCGACCAATCCCGTGGGCAGGTCGCGGACAAGGGCCTCAACCGGCGGTCCAGCGACACCGACGAGCAGCCGGGTTTGCCCGCCTCGTTCCCGGACGACGCCGGGGGCGCGGTTGAAGCGCCTCCGGCTTCGCATTCCGCCAGCGATCTTCCGATCGAAAAGGGCGAGGACGCGATTGCGCCCGGTATCGGAGAGTCGAAAGCCGAATCGCTAGTCGAATATGCCGCGGCGATGACGCCCGATGGCTCGCACACGGACGCGCGGGCGCAGGTCGAGATGGCTCCGCATGTGGAACCGACCGAGGCGCCGCCGCTCCACGTTATTGAAAGTCCCATTGAGGCAGCCGAACGCCCCGCCGCGCCCGAACAGGCCGATGCGGGTCGCAAGGCGGCGACGGAGCCCGAGGCGATCCATGCGCCAACCGTCGAACCCACGGCTTCGGCTTTGGTGGCCGAAGCGGAGCAGCCGACAAAGCCTGTTCCCGTCTTGCGCCGCGCTGAAAACGACGACGTCCAGAAGGGCATGGACGCAATCGCTTCCGCGATGAAGGAAATGGGGGCGGCGCCGCGTGTGCCTTCGTCCGGCGCTGACGGGAATGGTGTCGCGCCGACCGTGCCTGGCGATACAGACGATCATGAAAAAGCAACCACGCCCGTCGTTTCAAACGAGGCGGAAGGCGCGCGACCGCCGGAGACTTCGCCAGCCATCCCCTCGCCATCGCGCGAGCAGATTTTGGCGACCGTCGCGAACATTTCTCACAATCAGGGCGGCAACGTCGTACCGCTGTGGTCGTATCGGGTGCCTGTCACGCCGGTGGACAAAGCGCCGAGCATTCCGGACTCCGCGCCGCCCGCGTCCGCGCCGACGGCTGGCGACACGCAATCGCGCATGGTTGAACTGTCGCCGGCGGAGCGCAAGGCGTTCAGCGATATCGCTCGCGCTCTCGGCGCCAATCCGATCGACGAAGAGGCTCGCGCGGAAAAACTCGCCGCGGCGGAGAAATCCGCTGACGTGCCTGGGGATGCAACGTCGTCCGCGCCCGTGCTCGCCGACCTCGGGCCACATGCCCGCGACGTGCTCGATATCGAGGCGCATTCCCACGCGTTCAATGAGCCCGCAAAGCCTGAAGTTGGCGCCGTGTCCGCCGAAAGTGCAGCGACACGCGTCACGCATCCGGACGAGGCCGCCACGTCTTCGCCCATTGGCGACGACGAATACGATGCGCTGGACAACGAAGGCGCAACTCCCGCGGCGTCGCCGCCAGTCGAGATGGCGGCGCGCGCCCATGACGTGATCGATATCGCCTCGCCCGCGCCCGCCGCGAATAATTCCGTCGTGCAACAAATGGCGCCATCGCCGGAGATCGGGAAAGAGGCGGTCGCTGGCGCGATAGCGCACTCGCCCGCGTCCGAAATTCATGTCGCCCCGCCGGCTGACGAAATTGTCGCCGCCCATTCATCGCCTGTCGAAGAGGCGCTCCACGCGGATGAACCGGCGAGTGAACTGAATACGCCCGTCGAACAATCTCGCCAGGAGGCTGCCTTGCCGCCTCTCGCGCCAGCGGACATCGCGCCGCATGTGGCGACACCCGCTACAATCGACGAGCCGACGGCAATCGAGCCACTTCATGTGGTCGCGCCCGCCCATCCGCTTGAGCCGGCGGCCCATGCGCTGGATCATGCCGGGGATGGTCTCGCGCACAATGCGACGGCCGTGCTTGATCGGTTGCCGGTCGGCGTGCTGGTCAGTCGGCTGGAGACGCCGATCTATCTCAACCGCGCGCTTCTCGATCTGCTGGGATTTGCATCCGCCGATCTGTTCCACGAGGCGGGCGGTCTCGACCGCATGTTCCATGGGCGCCAGCCCGAGGATCTCACCGCCGCGGCGAATGGCGGCACGATACCGATTGTCGCCGCGTCCGGCGACGTGCTGGCCGTCGAGGGCCGGCTACAGACCATCGACTGGGATGGCGCGCCCGCGACGCTGATGTCGTTCCGCAAGCCGAGCGATCCCGATCTTCTGCCACACGTGCGCTCGCTCGAGGCGGAGTTGCGTCAGGCGGAATCCTCGAACCGCGAATTGCACGCCATTCTCGACACGGCCACCGACGGCGTCGCCACGCTCGATCAGAACGGTCGTATCCTGTCGCTTAATCGCTCGGCGGAGGCGCTCTTCGGTTACGAACAGAACGAGGTGGCGGGCGAGCCCTTCACCATTCTGCTCGCGCCCGAAAGCCATGCCACGGCGAATGAATATCTCGCCGGCCTGCGCGCCAATGGCGTCGCGAGCCTGCTCAATGATGGGCGCGACGCCATTGGCCGCGCGCGTCAGGGCGGGGCGATCCCGGTGTTCATGACTCTTGGCCGCCTCGGCGCCTCGGGTCAGAAATTCTGCGCCGTTCTGCGCGACATGACGCAATGGAAAAAGGTCGAGCGCGAATTGCGCGACGCCCGTCGCGAGGCCGAGCGCGCGAGCCAGTTGAAATCGGACTTCCTCGCCAAGATCAGCCACGAAATCCGTACGCCGTTGAACGCGATCCTCGGCTTCGCGGAAGTCATCATGGACGAACGCTTCGGTCCTGTCGGAAACCAGCGCTACAAGGATTACCTCAAGGACATTCACGCCTCGGGCGGGCACGTCATGAGCCTCGTCAACGATCTGCTCGATCTCTCGAAGATTGAGGCGGGCAAGCTCGATCTGAATTTTGGGGCCGTCGACGCCAACAAGATCGTGACCGAATGCGTTTCGCTGATTCAGCCTCAGGCGACAACCGATCGCGTCATCGTGCGCACCGCGCTGGCCTCGCGCCTGCCCAGGATTGTCGCCGACGAACGCTCGCTGCGCCAGATAGTGCTCAATCTGCTGTCGAACGCGGTGAAGTTCAACGAGCCCGGCGGCCAGGTTATCGTCTCGACGGCGCTGACAGACGCCGGCCACGCGGTGCTGCGCATCAAGGATACGGGCGTCGGCATGAGCGAATCGGAAGTTCAGACCGCGCTCGAACCCTTCCGCCAGATTCAGACATCGCGCGCCCACGGCGGCACCGGCCTCGGCCTGCCACTCACCAAGGCGCTCGTGGAAGCCAATCGCGCGAGCTTCACCATCCGCAGCAAAAAAAACGAAGGTACGCTCGTCGAAGTGTCCTTCCCCTCGACGCGCGTGCTGGCGGAATAGAATTCAGACCGCGAAAGGAGGGCATGAAGTCCTCCGTTCGTTGTCCGCGTCAATTCATCTCAGTGGGCCGGATCGCCATATTGCGGCTGCTGGTTGCGCGCCGCGTTCCGGCGCTGATTGGCCATGTGCCGCCCGGCGACGCAGC
>CAISJZ010000517.1 GCA_903885755.1 uncultured Hyphomicrobiales bacterium
TCAGGTGGAGGAAGCTGTCGCGCAAGCGCTCAAACTTGGGGCGATCAGTTTTGACGCCGTCAAGATGCTGCTGCTGTCCCGACTGGAGAACCGGCCCGCGCGGCTCGACCTGACCTTCTATCCTTACTTGCCGGCCGCCACAGTCGGTACGACAGATCCACGCGCCTATCTCGGGCTGATCGCTAACGCTGGCTCCTTCGCCACAAACGCAGGAGTTCCGGCATGACCCTGTCACACGAGACCACGATACAGACCGCCGTCGCGCCGCAAGTGCTGCTGGGCAATCATCTCAAGGCGCTGAAGCTTCCCACGTTCGCGCGCGAGTACGAGAAGGTGGCGATGGAGTCCGCACAGGACCGCGCTGACTATCCGCGCTATCTCCTGCGTTTGTGCGAACTGGAGCGCATCGACCGCGAGCGGCGCAACGTCGAGCGCCGCATTCGTATGGCGCGCTTTTCGCAGATCAAAAGCCTCGACACCTTCGTCTTCGCCGCCCAGCCCTCGCTCAACAAATCTCTGGTTCTCGAACTGGCGCGCTGCGAATGGATTGAGAAGCGCCACAACTGCATCGCGCTCGGCCCCTCCGGCACGGGCAAAACGCATGTCGCCCTGGCCTTGGGGCTGGCTGCTTGTCAGAAGGGCTACAGCGTCGCCTTCACGACCGCCGCCGCTCTCGTGCATGAACTCATGGAAGCGCGTGACGAGCGCCGTCTGCGGGCGCTACAAAAGCATCTCAACACGGTCAAACTGCTTGTTGTCGATGAACTCGGTTACGTGCCGTTCACAGCGGTTGGCTCCGAGCTGCTCTTCGAGGTGTTCAGCCAGCGCTACGAACGCGGTTCCACGCTCGTCACCAGCAATCTTCCCTTTGATGAATGGACGTCGGTCTTCGGGTCTGAACGGCTGACCGGCGCGTTGCTCGATCGCCTCACCCATCACGTTCACATCCTGGAGATGAACGGCGACAGCTATCGGCTCGCGACCAGCAAGAAGGCACAACGCCGGTCAGGCCACGCGCCAAACGCAATGGCGAAAACATCAACCGAAGGAGGTGAAGACCCCAAACAATAAATCGCCGCCGCGCACATTGAGCCGCGCTACGCTACGCTCCGCGCGCCTCAATGTGCGCGACAGAAGAAAACAAACCGGGGCTTTCGCAGCCCTTTTCTCTCAACCAGACTGGTACACTTTTACGCCGCCATCTGGCACATTTTCGCTCCGCCGTTGACACGTGGGGCTGCCCGCCAGCGCCTGGAGCGAGGTGACGTGGCGAGAAGGCTCGAACGCGCAACTCGCCTCCCGGTTCGCCGCCACGCGCGTTCGCCCGGCGATAAAGGGTATCCATGACGACGGACGGGCGCCGGAGGAATGGCTGCTTATCGAAGGGCCGGCGGACGAAACCGAACCGACCAAATACTTCCTCTCGACAATGCCGGAGGATACCCCGCTCACGACGCTGGTCGACATGACGAAATTGCGCTGGCGCATCGAACGGGATTACGAGGAATTGAAAAGCGAACTCGGCCTCGCGCATTTCGAGGGGCGCGGCTGGCGCGGCTTCCACCATCACGCGACGCTTTGTATCGCGGCTTATGGATTCCTAATCCGCGAGAGAGCGGCCTTTTCCCCCTGCGGCTCCATTTGGCGCGAAAAACCTCGCCTTTCCGAAAGTCCGCGACGACGAGGCTCCCCCAATCCGACCGGAGCGCCACGTCGAAAACTCGATCGCGACAGTTCGGAAAAGGCTGGTGGTCGCTCTGGCGAAAACGCTCTACCGTTGTCCATGTTGCCAGCGCGTCACGCCCACAAACGGATATCATCGTCGCTTGTGACGCAGTAGAACTAAGTCGATGAGCCGAAATCGATGAGCGTCCTTGGCGAGGCTCACCAGACGCGACAAATTTAGATCGTCGCCGATCATCTCTCCACGCACGAGCACAAAAGCGCGATATCTTCCTGAATCGGTATAAAAACATTCATTTCAATTGCACACCCTCGCACGCCTCGGGTCTCGACCAGACCAGGATATGGGTCTCGATCGTAGGCGAATAATCCCTCGACTGTGCTTTCCTTCGGCAATTCGCCGAACACATCGCCCACATCGACGAATTCATCCAAAGTGACAACGAAACCGCCAGGCCGCTCGGCGGGACAACAGCGAGCTTCACCGGAAACGCCTCAATCTCCGTTCCGCGGAAAGTTGATTTCAGGTAGAAAATGGGATTTCCACATAGCACATTGATGCCGGTGCGGGCACCGTCCAAACCATGGGATTTGATCAACGGAATGAAATGCGTCGCTAGTCGATCGTGAGGCCGATGCGGTCCGCGATTGTCTTGAAGAATAGGGCGTCCGACGCCACAAGGGCGCGGAATTGCTCCGACGTGCCGGGCTGCGCCTCGAATCCGAGTTTCTTGAATCGATCGACGACTTCTGGTTGCGCGATCGCCGCGCGAGCAGCCGCGTTGATTTGCGCCACGCGTGCATCGCTCATGGAGATCGGCGCCACCAGACCAATCCGAATGTCGAGCGCTGAGTTCGTGAACCCCTGAACGCCCAACTCCTCGAATGTGGGGACGTCCGGAAGCAAAGGGGTTCGCTTCGCGCCGACCGCCGCTAGCACCTTCACTTCGCTAGAGCTTGCTCTCAGCGTATTGACGCCAGGCGCCCCCATGAACGTCGCGCTGATTTCTCCGTTCATTAGCGCATTCATCAGGCGGGCGGACGTGTCATAGGGCACATGGGTGAGGCCGATGCCGACACGGTCCTTCAGGTATTCAAAGAGCAAGTGATGCGGGCCGCCGACATTTGGCGACCCATAGTTCAGGTCCGGATGCGCCTTTGCGTAGGCGATGAATTCGCGAAGCGTTCCGGCCGGCAAAGATGGTCCCGCGAGCAGGAATAGCGGGGATTTGGCTATGCCAGAAACAGGTTTCAAATCTCGGGGAAAGTCATAGCGCAGGTTCGCGCGCAGCGACGGCGTGATGGCCGAAACGGTAACGTCGACAAAGAGCAACGTATCACCGCCCCTCGCCCTTTGGTTGATCGCGTAGTTCGTTCCGATGACGCCGCCGGCGCCAGGTTTGTTTTCGACAATGAAGGTTTGCCCCAGTTGGCGAGCGATCTCCGCGCCGACAAGTCGCGAGATCACATCGGGCGTACCGCCAGGCGCGAAGGGCACCACGACGTGGAGCGGATTGTCCGATCGGTCCTGAGCGACCGCCGCCCGGAACGTGGGGGCCATGGCCAGCAGCAGCGCGAACGGGATCATCAACTGTCGTCGCATAAAATCGCCTCCCTGCGGTTACTTGATGCCGGGGCTCAAATGAGCAAAAAAATGCGCTTCAGGCGCCCGCGGCCCCATGAGCATCGAGGATCGTCCGGCCATATTCGATGGCCGCTGTTTCCCACGACAACGCATGGTGTGACACTGCCCCGAGCAAGTTGCGGTATTGTCGCTGCAAGGCTCCCGTCACGAACAGTGCGCGTCCGCCAGCCGAATTGAAGAGTCGCGTTCCCGCCGTCAGGCAAAGTTGCGCCGCGAAAGTCGCATCGCGTTTGGCGGTCACGCGATCGATCGCGTCGACCTCCTCGCCGTTGGCGAGCTGGCGCATCGCCTTGAGGAGCGACGACATATAGAGAGCCGAGGCGGCGTCGATCTCGGCGGCTGACCGCGCCGCGATTTCCCGCGTCGTTTCGAGACCCCCTATCCGCACACCGCGCGACGTTCGCGAACCTGTCATACCGAGCCATTCGCCAAGGACGCCGCGCGCCATCCCTACGCTCAGGGCCGCGAACCCCGACGTGGTGACACCCGATCCTCGCGGAACGCGGTAAACATAGGACGTATTCACGGCGGTTCCGGGCCCGTTGCCAGCCGCGGCAAGCTTGCCATCAAGGAACCGGTGTTTTGGCACGAAGACACGCGAGAGCCGGAAACTCTTCGAGCCCGTGCCCGCGAGCCCCATGGTCTCCCAGTCATCGATGACTTCGGCGTCGCTTTTGGGAACGAGAAAGAAATGAGGCCCATTCTTCCGGCCGCCTTCGACGATATGGCCTCCGCAGATCATCCAGGATGCGTGGTCGATGCCACTGGAAAAACCATGCAGCCCCGAGAGCACGAAGCCATCCGATACCCGTTCGGCGACGCCGACCGGGTCGAAGGAGGCCGAGACAAGCGCATCGTGGTTCCCGCCCCAGACGTCCTGCTGGGCCTCTTCGGGAAAGGTCGCGATCATCTGGGCGTGGTCGGCCATGATCCTCTGAATCCATGCCTGCGATCCACACGCCTGCGACAGAATTTCGGTGATTTCGCACAATGTGTCCCAGGCAATTTCAGAACCGCCATAGCGTATTGGCTGTGTCGAGCGGATAAGTCCCGTGCGAATGAAGTCGTCGACGGTTTCGTCGGGAACGCGGCGCATTTTCTCGCAGCGATCGGCGCGCTCGCGCAGGGTTGGCGCGAGTTCGCGCGCGAGGTCTAGAAAATTTTTCCGCGCGCTGGTCGCGCGTTCGACCTCGACGACCCTGTTCATGGCGTTTCCCAGTTTGACGTTTTGTTTCGTCCGCCCGCTAGCCGCTTTCCAGGCGAGGCGCCATCGGGTCTGTGATAGTAATCGATGGCAAGATGCCACGGCAAGCATTCGAAGGATGGAGAAGCGACCATGACGGCGTCGGACAAAATGTCGCGCATCGACCACGTCATGCTGCCTGTTGCCGACATTGAGCGGGCCATTGCGTTCTACTCCGATGCATTCGGCATGGCGGTCATTGAGAGAAGGGATGACGGCGATCGCCGTTTCGCGCATGTCGGATATGGGCCGCGCGGCGAGCACGTCACGATCGAACTCATCGAGCAGCGAAATGTCGCGGTGATCGTCGGCAATGGGCATTTCTGCCTCCGCTTGCCCGAGTTGAGCGAGTGGGTCGCGACCCGGGAATTGGCCGGGCAGGTCTTCGCGAAGCCTCATGGACTCCATGACGGACGCATACTGCGCGCCTGGATTCGTGATTCCGACGGGCACCTCGTGGAAGTCGCCGACGTGGCGAGTTGACCGAGCGCGCCGGAATCGCGGTCGCCGGGATTGTAAATCACGCCTTCGGCGGCAAAAGATCCGGCCGGCGTTCGCGCGTCAGTCGTTCGGATTGGGCGCGCCGCCACGCTGCGATTTTCGCGTGGTCTCCCGACAGCAGAATGTCGGGAATGGCGCGGTTCTCCCAGTCACGCGGGCGCGTGTACTGGGGATATTCGAGCAACCCGTTCTCGAAACTCTCGTCGCTGCCCGATTCCGTCTTGCCCATGACGCCCGGGATCAGTCGCACGCAGGCGTCGAGCAGGACGATGGCGGCGATCTCGCCACCTGACAGAACGTAATCGCCAATGGAGATTTCCTCGAGACCGCGCGCCTCGATGACGCGCTCGTCGACGCCCTCGAAGCGCCCGCAGACGACGATGACGCCGGGGCCTTGCGACAAGTCCCGCGCGCGCGCCTGCGTTAGTGGCCTGCCGCGCGGACTCATGAGCAGGCGCGGCCGAGCATCCTCCGCTGTCAGGTTTGCATCAAGGCTCGCGGCCAGCACGTCGGCTCGGATGACCATGCCGGGTCCGCCGCCGGCGGGCGTGTCGTCGACCGCGCGATGGCGCCCGAGGCCCTGTTCGCGAATGTCCCGCGTCTCCAGCGCCCACAGCCCGCGGGCCAAGGCGTCGCCGGAAAGCGACTGTCCGAGCGGCCCCGGAAACATGTCGGGATAGAGCGTTAAGACCGAGGCGCTGAACATCAGGGGATCAAACGGTGAGAACGACCTTGCCAATATGGCTCGAACTCTCCAGCCGCGCGTGAGCCTTGCCGGCCTCGCGCAGTGGATAAGTCGAATCCATCACCGGCGTGATCTTGCCGGCGTCGATGAGCGGCCAGACTTTTTCGCGCAGGCCCGTGGCGATCGCCGCCTTCTGTTCGACCGTGCGCGGACGCAGGCCAGAGCCCGTGTGCATGATGCGGCGCGCGCTCATGAGTTTGATGTCGACCTTGCTGCCCTGCATGGTCGCGATCTGCGAGACGCGCGCGTCCATGGCGGCGCACTGGTAATTGCGCTCCACGTATGGGCCGCCGATCATGTCGAGAATGACGTCGGCGCCGTGCCCCTTCGTTGCTTCCATGACAGCGGGCACGAAGTCCGTCGTCTTGTAGTTGACGGCGACATCCGCGCCGAGTTTCTTGCAGGCGTCGCATTTTTCGTCCGAGCCGGCGGTCACGATGACCTTCGCGCCAAAGTTCTTGGCCAGCATGATGGCCGTCGTGCCGATACCGCTTGAGCCGCCATGGATCAGAATCCACTCGCCCGCCTTCAGGCCGGCGCGATCGAAGATGTTCACCCAAACCGTGAAGAAGGTTTCGGGCAGGGCGGCGGCCTCGATCAGGCTCAGGCCCTTGGGCACGCGCAAGGCATGGGTTTCATGCACCGCGCAATATTCGGCGTAGCCGCCGCCATGGGCCAGCGCGCAGACTCGGTCGCCAATCTTGAAGGCCTTCGCGCCTTGGCCGAGGGCGACGACCGTTCCCGCGATTTCGAGCCCTGGCAGATCGGAAGCGCCAGGCGGCGGCGGATATTTGCCCTGCCGCTGGGAAATGTCGGGACGATTGACACCAGCCGCGGCCACCTTGACCAGTATTTCGCCAAGGCCGGGAACCGGCACCGGGCGGCTTTCGGGTTGCAGAACATCAGGGCCACCTGCCCCATGGATGGCTATGGCGGTCATCGTCGTGGGAAGGGCGGTCATGGCGTGCCTCCGGAATGAACTGGGGTTGACCTAGACCGGCTGAGGTTGGCTGGCAACATGTGCGGCAATGCGCCGGAACTCCGCGCGAATACGGATAGTTTGAGCCGACTTGAACATCGAACATCAAGGCTAACCGCGTTTTACCCTCGCAATGCCTCTGAATCTCTTGAAATTTAGCCAAGTTTTTCGTCCGCGGAAAAGCCGGACCGACGAGAGTCCCCCGTGTTGAAAAGCGCGGAGACAGTCGATGCCGGGATGTATTGTCAGCACCATGATTGCCGGCGCGATCGCGATCACCGGCTATATCGCGGTGGTTCAGTGAAACATGCGGGAAAGTTTGGCCGCAAATCGCCTCGCTAGCGACAGGTACTACTCGAAAACTTGGCCGCATTTGCAACCGAAGATTGCCGACTTATCTCCGTATCATTTCGCGGCAAAAGGCATGATCGGTCAAGCTGGTATCGGACGCGAACCGTTCCTCCTCCACTGGCGGTGCCCAAGACGATCCGAACACGGTCGTCTCCCGCCGGCGGCGAGCGTCACATCCCGTGGGTCTCTTCGCTCGTGTCCCGCGCATGGGCAGCGATGACCTCGCGGATCGCTTCTTGCATCGATTCCACTTCTTCTTCGGTCAATTCCTTGAAGTCCTGCCGGGCTCAGGGCGGCGCAACGGACTACTGGACGCTTATCGGCAGGACGTCGCCCAACGTTAAATTAACCGGTGCTCACATGTGCGTCATTGTACAGTCGGCGGCGCCCGTTAGAACATTTTTGTAGAGATTGTCATATCTTCGCCTGGTGAAACTTCAGTAGGAAGATCGTCGGTCGATCCTATCGCGATCCAGTCCTGCGGAACGGCGGTTACTCGCATCATGAAGTTGCCGCCGTCTTTGCCGACCAACACGCCCGCGTAGGCCTGCCCCGCAA
>CAISJZ010000518.1 GCA_903885755.1 uncultured Hyphomicrobiales bacterium
ATCGTGCCCGCGGTCGCGGTGAACTTGATCGAGCGGCCCGGCAGATCGATGGATTGCTGCGTCGTGGAATCGGCGGGCAAGGGCGCGAGGTTCGACGCTGGAGCGGCGGGCCCGTTGCGGCCGGGGCTTTGCCCCTGAGCGCCGCCGGGAGGTCCGCCGGGACCGCGGTTTGGCGCTTGCGCGAGCGCGGCTGTCGCGCAGGCGAGGAGGGCGATCAACGCCGCTCCCAAGTGTTTCGGTTTCACGGCGTTTTCCTCTTGAAATCCCGGCGTCTTGGTCTCCAGATTAACGCCTCCCGCTGGAAACGCCAGCGGCGCGCGGAGGCCTCAATGCAACGGCGGAAATCCCCGCTTGGTCAAATATTCCCCGGCTTCCCAGCGGCAGTCGCGCAGCGCCGGGCGCTGCTGTTCCGCCAGCATGTCTTCGACTGTTTCAAGCGAGTCGTGGCCGTCGTCCGCGCGCTTTTTGAATTCGGCGCTCTTATCCCCCGCGATCACGGCGTCGACGGTTTTTTTCACCGCGGGCCAGTCGCATGAGGCGGCGCGGCAGGGCGCCGCGAAGACGAGCGCCGCGCCCACCGCCAGCGCGGCGAGCGCCCCGGCTGCCCACCTCACTTGCCGTGCAGCTTGAATGTCCATAGCGACGACCCCGTGGGCACATGCGCCAGGTCGGCGGCCGCGGTGCGCATGGCGTAAACGCCGCCGATGCCCGAACCGACGGTGACATATTGCACGCCGTCCTTCTCCCAGGTGACGGGCTGGCCGACGACGCCCGACGGCGTCTGGAATTTCCAGAGGATTTTGCCGTTCGACGTGTCGACGGCGATGAATTCGCCGGTGAGTTGCCCCGTGAAGACGAGGCCGCCCGCCGTGTTCATGGTGCCCGCCGTGTTGGCGACGTGGAACGGGATTTCCCACTTCGCCTTGCCGGTCATCGGGTTGACGGCTTTCAGATAGCCCTGGTTTTCAGGCTTGATCGCCTTCACGGTGATCATCTGCGCGGGCTGGCCGGCCTCGACTTTCCGCGGTTCGCCGGCCTGGTATTCCATGCCGATGTCGAACGTGTTGATGAACAGTAGATTGTCCGCCGCGCTGTAGGACATCGGGTGCCAGTTGGTGCCGCCGCCGAGGCCGGGCCACACCTCGACCTTCTCGCCCGCGACCGCCTTGTTGTAGACGTCGGTCCACTTCGGCCGGTTGGTCGCGTAGTCCCAGCCGTCGGACCAGTTGATCTTGACGAAGGGATTGACCGCCAGGAATTTTCCATCGGTCCGGTCGAGCACGTAGAGCATGCCGTCGCGGTGCGCCTGCATCACGACCTTCTTCGTCTCGCCGTTGATTTTCATGTCGGCCTGTACGAGCGCGTTGACGCCGTCGTGGTCGAAGGCGTCGTGCGGGTCGGTCTGCGAGAACCACTTCACCGTCCCGGTCTTGGGGTCGAGCGCCATGACGCCGCAGGTGTAGAGGTTGTCGCCCTTGCGGCCGCGCGGGTTCCACGGGGCGGGGTTGCTGACGCCCCAGAACACGGTGTGAAGTTCGGGATCGAAGGAACCCGTGACCCAGGTGCTGCCGCCGCCCGTCAAGCCGGAGTCGGCTTGCCAGGTGTCGGATCCTTTTTCGCCCGGCGCCGGGATGGTGTAGGTGCGCCACAGTTCCTTGCCGGTGGCGGGATCG
>CAISJZ010000519.1 GCA_903885755.1 uncultured Hyphomicrobiales bacterium
GCGTTGTCGGTCGCGGCGGTTTCGATCCCGAGTTCGGGGAAGGCGATGATCCTCCGTTGCTGGAAATCATTGCGGCAGACGATCACGCCGATCTGTTCCATCTGATTGAGCAGGCGGCGCGCGCGCCCCGGGGAATGGCTGCCGAAAAAACGCGCGATGCGTTCGTCCACGGGACACGGCTTGCCCGCGATCGCCGCGCGGCACAGCATGAGGTAAACGCCCTGCATCTCCTCGGGCAGGCCTTCGGAAAGAGCGATGGCGCGGCGCCAATAGTCGTCGTCGGCGCCATCGGGAAAAACCTCCCGCGCGCGCGCGACTGTCAGACGACGCCGGAAAGCGGTCGCGTCCGGCACATCGGGACCCAATCGGCGAATGCGACACCGCACGAGAAAGTCCCGATGCAACGCCAGCGGCGGCTGGGTCGCCGTACCCGGGTCCGCGATCATCAGCGCCACGATGTCATCGATGGCGGCCTCGCGGTCCTCTTCCGTTAGCTCGGGCTGAGGCGCGGCGACGTAGGACGCGGGCCGCGCCTGTTCAATGCGCGCCAGCACCTCGTCGGCGGTGTCCGGGCGCGGCCGGCGAGCGCGCTCGATGCGCGGCGCCGGCGCGCTGTTGGCTAGAATTATATCGTGGAGGTCACTACCACCGCTTGCGTCGGGCAAGGGCAACAGCCTGGGCGCGCCGCCGCGATCGCTGGTTTCGACCGCGCCAATCCTGATCGTCAGGGGACGGCGCGAAATGGCGGGGCCAAGCCCGACGAATGTCCCGCGCTGCAAATCGCGAAACGCCTCCGCCTGCCGACGCTCCATGCCGAGCAGATCGGCGGCGCGGGCCATGTCGATGTCGAGAAAGGTGCGACCCATCAGGAAGTTCGAGGCTTCCGCCACGACGTTCTTGGCGAGTTTCGCGAGGCGCTGGGTGGCGATGACGCCGGCAAGACCGCGCTTGCGGCCGCGGCACATGAGGTTCGTCATGGCCGCGAGCGACTGGCGCCGCGCGTCGTCTGATGCATCGGCGGCGGCGGCGGGCGCGAAAAGCTGCGCCTCGTCGACGACCACGAGCACGGGATACCAGTAATCGCGATCAACCTCGAAGAGACCCATGAGAAACTGGGCCGCGCAACGCAACTGCCCATCGACGTCGAGCCCTTCAAGGTCGAGGATCACGGAAACCCGGTGTTGTCGAACGCGGGTCGCGATGGTGGCGATCGCGGCCTCCGATTGCGCGGCATCCACGACTAGATGTCCGTAGCGCTCCGCCAGCGGGGTGAAATCGCCCTCGGGGTCGATCACCACCTGCTGAACGAGGCCGGCGCTCTGTTCGAGCAGACGGCGCAGCAGATAGGACTTGCCGGACCCGGAATTGCCCTGCACCAGCAGGCGCGTCGCCAGAAGCTCCTCGAGATCAACGAGGGCCGGCGCGTTGGCGCTGGTCAAACCAATATCGACGTCAGATTTCATCCGTTGCTCGACCGGGGCGCGCGGGGCGGGAGGCTCGCGACCTATCATGGAGTCGCGGCAAGGTCAGGTCTTGACGGAATGAATGCACAGGTATCGGCGGGATTCGCGCCGATTCTGGCGCGGCTCAGCCTTGCAGGACAACCACCGTCGCGCCGACCGGCACGCGCTCGTAGAGATCGATGATGTCCTGATTGACGAGGCGGATGCAGCCGCTGGAGACGGCGGTCCCGATGGTCTCGGGCTCGATCGTTCCATGCAGACGGAAATGCGAGTCCTGACCGTTGCGATAGAGATAGAGGGCGCGCGCGCCCAGCGGGTTCTCCGCGCCGCCCGGCATTCCGCCGGCATAGGCCGCATATCTCGGAATATGCTGGATCATGTTCGCGGTGGGCGTCCAGGTCGGCCATTCCGCCTTCCGGCCGATGGTCGCGGTTCCCCGGAAATTCAGCGCCTCCTCCCGCCCGACGCCGACGGCGTAGCGCATCGCGCGTCCGCCGGGCTGGACGAGATAGAGCCGACGCTCGGGAATGCTGACAACAACCGTCCCTGGCGCGTAACGCCCGGCATAGGGGACTTCCTGACGAAAGAGTTCGGGATCGCGATCCGCGATATCGATCCCCTCGACCGGGAAGGGTTCGCTGTCGATAGGGCCATACATGGCCGCCGCGTTCAGGTTGATCGCGGAGCCACCGCCGGGCTCAAGCTCCCCAGACCCGCGCGAGGCGCAGCCGGCGGGCAAGGCCAGAAGGCCGGTGATAAAGAACCGTCGATCAAGGGAATTGAGACGCGATCTGGAGGCGACAGCACGCATGAAATACTCGGCCTTCACGGGGTAGCTTGGACGGCATGAGGCGCCGGTCTTCTGGGACCTTGGTGAGCGCGATGGGACTCGAACCCATGACCCTCTGATTAAAAGTCAGATGCTCTACCAACTGAGCTACGCGCTCCCTTGCGGGTGGCTTCCCCTACAAGCCGGGGCCAGCGGGGTCAATAGCGCCGCCAAATCCGGGCATTTTCCAGGGTTGTCGCCCACCACCCGCCGGGGCACACTGGGGCCAACAAGCGATAAGGGCGGGGCGCCCAGGGGAGGTCAGAATGCGATACATCGACTCGTTCAACCACTTTTTCCCGCCGCGCTTTTTCGACAAGATGCTGGCCTCCCCCGGCAGCATCGCGGACATCGGCAAGCGCATCCGGGGCATTCCGCACATTTACGATCTCGACCTGCGGATGAAACAGGTCGAGGCCTTCCCCGATTATTCGCAAATCCTGTCGCTGGGCCTGCCCGCCTTCGACGTATTCGCCTCGCCGGCGGATGCGCCGGAATTCGCCCGGATCGCCAACGATGGGCTTGCGGAGATTTGCGCGAGGCGCCCCGGACATTTTCCCGGCTACGTCGCTGGCCTGCCCATGAACAACCCGGACGCGGCGGTGCGCGAGGCGGAGCGGGTTTTCGCGAACGGCGCGAATGGCCTGCAATTGCACACCAATGTGGGTGGCGCGCCGCTCGACGAGGCGCGCTTCTTCCCGATATTCGAGACGGCGCACAAGGCGGGAAAGCCGATCCTGCTGCATCCCTCGCGCACGGCGGATTCGCCGGACTTTCCTTCGGAGAAGCGCTCGCGCTACGAGATCTGGGCGATCTTCGGCTGGCCCTACGAGACGAGCGCGACCATGGCCCGTCTGATCTTTTCGGGCGTCATGGCGCGATTGCCCGGCGTCAAAATCCTGACCCACCATCTCGGCGCCATGATCCCCTTCTTCGACGCGCGCATCCGCATCGGCTGGAGCCAGATCGGCACGCGCACCAGCGACGAGGACCTCAGCCACATTCCCGAAATGCTGGGAAAGCCCGTGGTCGAATGTTTCCGGGATTTTTATGGCGACACCGCGCTGTGTGGCGGGCGCTCGGGCATCCAATGCGGCCTCGACTTCTTCGGCGAGCGCAAGGTTGTCTTCGCGACCGACTCGCCGTTCGATCCGGAAGGCGGCTACATGTATATCCGCGACGCCATCAAGGCGATGGAAAGCATAGAGCTTTCAGTGGAGGCGCGGGATCGGGTGAGCTGGCGCAACGCGGTCGAATTATTCGGGCTCAAGAGCTGACCGCGACAGTCCGGATGCTCAACCCCGCTTGGCCGCGCGCCGGACATGCCGTCCGGGCTGGGATTCCTTCGTCGCGGCGACTGCCGGGCGCGAGCGATCGGTGACGAGATCGCGCAGCATCTCGTATTCCTCGATCGATAGAAGCACCAGCCTATCGCGCCCATTCTTGGTGACGATCAGGGGCTTGGTGAGCGCAACATCACAATATTGCGAGAAGTTGCGCGACAATTCACTCGCGGGCACCCGCATGAGGACTCCCAGGATTCGGGAGTGACGACCCTAACGCTCAAAGGCGCATTCATGCAAGCCGGGCGTCGCGCCCGAGCCTCGACGGATACCGGAAAAATCGCGCCGTTATGGCCGGCGCGACTATTCAACTGAATATCGAAATCGGCGGAGCTCAAGGCCCCGCCGACGAAACGATGGTTCAAGCCTGGAAATCAGCAGGGCCGAGCGACGAGCGTATAGTGGTCCGGCGAGACCGTTCGACGGCTCTGGATATAAACAGCCGGCGAGCGGACGTAATCCCAACGATCCGGGCTGGTTTCCCACCCGCGCGACTCGGCGCGAACGAGCTTACCACGTGTATTCACTTCAACGGTCGCGGGCACGTAGACCTTGTCGTAACACGCGACATATCGGGACACGGTTTCCCTGACCAGGTAGGTGTCTGCCTGAGCCGCGCCACAGCTCGCAATACCGATGGCGGCAAGTCCAATTGCAATCAAGTATTTCATAATCTCGCTCCCTGCCTCCTCCAGTTTCCCCGCCGCATTCGCAAATTACATATAATTCGAATTTTATGTCAATGGACCTATTTCGGGAGAGGCGCATGGGCGCGCGTAATCGACGTGAATAAAAGCGCGAAGAATCCCGGGAAAACAGCAAATCGGCGAATTGCCCGATCCATGACGCGATGGGTGGATGAACTCGTCGACGAATAAATTGTTAACCATATTCCTTCAGATTTTCGAAATGATCTTCAACCTCTCCGCCCCCCGGATGATCATCTCGGCAGCGCTTCTCGCGACCGGACTTGCCGGATGCGCGAACCAGGCCGCCGTCGCCGAATGCCGGGAAATGATGGCCGATGATGGAACCGTCATGCGGTTCTGCGAAGACGGGGCGAAACTGACGGTCGAACAACTCGCCGCGCCCGCTCGACGACCGGGCCCCGCCAGACTGATTGACGATCCGACCGTCCTTAAGGCCTTGAGCCGCCAGGCGCGATCGAACGCAACGAAAATTTCGCCGGACAAGCTCGCTGCACTGGTGTGTACGCCAGATAGAGCCGCCGAAGTCGCGCCAATCGCCAGCGAGCGGGAAGCAGAGCCCGCGCCTGCCCCGCCGGACAATGCGGCGCTCATTCTCACGAGCAAGTTCTGACAACTACTCGCGGGGCTTTTCAGCGAGATAATAGAGCCAAGCGTCAGACCCGCGCAGAATATGGTCCGGCCGGTCCAAACTTTCTCCGGTTGCGTTGGAAATCGTCGCCTGAACAAGAAAGCCGTGATGGAGGAGAGCCTGCACCTGGCAGTCGGGACGCGCATACACAATCGGCACGCTCAGGCCGTGTTGCCGCTCGAAAACAACCACGTGCGATTTTCCCTCAATTCGCTTAAGCGACTCCAGCTTGCGCCAGAATGCTAGCTTTCGGACGACGACGCGCAGCGAAGTTCCGGGCCGCAGCGCGAGTCGGCAAGCTCCCCCGACGGTCATGGGATCGAGGAACGCGGCGTTGTGACTGGAAAAGGCCATCAGACCGCCCGGCCGAAGAACGCGGTGGATTTCCGAAAAGACGCGACTCCGGTCATCGTACGCGAGACAATCAATTCCGTTGAAACTGAACAGCGCGAAGTCGAACGATCCGCCAGGGAACATCGAGAGGTCGCGCGCGTCCGCGACGCGGAATTCAACGTCTCGGAGTTTTGCGCGGCAGGCCTCCACCATCGCGGGAGCGAAGTCGATGCCGATGTAACGGCGGGCCAGCTTCGCGAAGGGGCCGGTTGTACGTCCCCCGCCGACCCCAATATCGAGCATGTCCATCGTGGGCAGGCGTCGCTCAAGCCGCCGCAAGATCGCTTTTTCGCCACGGGACAAGCCGGCCATGCGCGCATAGGCCTCGACCGCGCGCGGCGTGTTGTAGAGATGATAATTGGCCTCGAACCCGCCAAAGGAAGGCATTGGGCGAATCACGTGTCGAAAAATGAAAAATGACGTCGCGTATCGATTACCGCACACCCGGCGCCGCGGTGGCAAGCCCGGCGCGTTACGATCGCGTTTCTGATTCACGCATGAACGGGTTAAACTCCATGACTGGCCTGGATTGACAAGCGAACCCAATGGGGTGGGAGGACCCGGTCATGACGGATAAACATTACGCGATAGTCTCGCCTTGCCTCGCAACGCTCACGGGCGCGATTTGCCTGGCGATGGCGTCGGCGGCGCTCGCCGCCGACAAGGTCCGGGTCGGCGTCGGCGGATCCTCCAGCGACGCGCCGCTCTACCTGGCCAGGGAGCTTGGATTCTTCAGCGATGAAGGACTCGACGTCGACATCATCAACCTTGATTCTGGCGCGAAGATCATGGCGCCGCTCGGCACGGGAGAACTGGATGTCGGCGCGGGCGCGCTGTCGGTTGGCTTCTACAACATTCTCGGACGGGGCGTGAAACTGAAGATCGTCGCCGACCGCGGGCACACGGACGCAACCTCGCTTTATCAGACGGTCTTTATCCGCAAGGACCTTGTCGACTCCGGGCGTTACAAGGCCCTGCGGGACTTAAAGGGGCTGCGAATGGGTTACGCGGCCGCGGGCGTGACATCGCTCTCGCTTATGAACGAGGCGTCCAAGGCCGCGGGGATCGCATTCGAAGACACGACACCCGTCTATATGCCGTTTCCGAACATGGTCGCGGCCATGCAGAACAAGGCGCTTGACGGAGCGATGTTGATCGAGCCGCAGGAGACCCAGATCGAACGCCTTGGCATTGGCGTGCGCATGCAGAACACCAACGACTTCTATCCCAACCAGCAGATTTCGGTGATTTTCTACAGCGAGAAATTCGCCGTCGAACAAAAGGCCGTGGCGTTGCGCTTCATGAAAGGATGGCTGCGCGGCGTGCGCGCCATGCTGGATTCAATCGAAGGCGGGCGCATCGCGCCAACAGCCGGGAAAACACTCGATATTCTCACGCGCTCCCTCGACATGCCCGCCGACATTCTGAAAGCGATCTATATGAACGCCGTGAACGCCAGCGGCGATATCAGTCGCGCGAGCATCGACCGGGATCTCGCGTTTTTTCGCGCGCAGGGATGGGTGACGGACGATGTCGCCCTCGACAAGGTGATCGACCTGTCATTCGCGCAAGAAGCCAACAAGCAACTGGGGCCGTATGTGAAGGCGGTGAAATAACGCGTCAGACCTGCTCGATTTCAACCAGCGTCCCGTTGAAATCCTTGGGGTGGAGAAACAGCACGGGCTTGCCATGCGCGCCGATCCTTGGTTCCCCATCGCCCAGAACGCGCGCGCCCTGCGCCTGCAATCGATCCCGCGCCGCGCGAATATCGGCCACCTCGTAACAGATGTGGTGCATGCCGCCGTCGGGATTGCGCTCCAGGAATTTCGCTATCGGCGAGGATTCTCCCAACGGCGCTAGCAGCTCTATTTTCGTGTTGGGTAATGTGACGAAGACAACGGTCACGCCATGATCGGGCTGGCCAATCGGCGCGGACACAACCGCGCCGAGCGTATCGCGATAGAGCGTCGAGGCCTTCGCAAGATCGGCCACGGCGATGGCGACGTGATTGAGGCGACCAATCATCTTGCCCTCTCAGACCGGCATGACCAGAACATGCACCGTGGGACGCTTGCCCCAGGCATTGCGAACGGTGTTGCGAACGGCGCGTTCGATGGCGATCGATACCGAATCCGCGTCGCGACGCTTGGCTCGCGGCAAGCCATCGAAAGCGCTGAAAATGGCGTCGTCGATGATCTCGTCC
>CAISJZ010000520.1 GCA_903885755.1 uncultured Hyphomicrobiales bacterium
ATGCGCGCGGCACGACAACTCACCGGGGCTTTAGGGCCCCTTTCTCTCAACCAGACTGGTACACTTTTACGCCGCCTTCTGGCACATTTTCGCTCCGCCGTTGACATTTGACGGTAACTGCAAATTGCGATGATGCAGAGGCTGTCCTCAGTGCGCGGATCCTCTCGGTGGTTCAAGCGCGACATGGAACTTGATCATTCGGTCGAATAGCGCCGTTTTGCGGTAGAGGTGACGCTCCCCGAACCGGCTCCCCTCGATCTTTTCCCGCTTATGATCGAGCAGCCCAGACCAAAGCAATGGACGGAGAACCCTCGCCTCCATGACCATCGCGCCCGTGTCCCATTCAATTTGGAACAACGCCGGGATCGGGATGGTGCACAGACGCGCGAGCCTCTCCGGGGACTCCCATTCGTTGGCCGCGACAGACAAGGACCAAAGAACGATACCCACGTCATCTTGTGGCCACCCATTGTGCAGGCCACGACCGAGATAGCTGAGGTCCGCGAGCCACATCGCCATGTGGAGCAAAATCGCTGGGAGGGCGTTCGCCTCGCTCAAAATCTTGCGGCCCGACGGTGTAACGCGAAGATGTCCCTTGTAGCGCCGCAAAAAGCCAGCGGCCTCAACCAAAGGTCGAACGAAATAGAGGGGCAGGAAGTCGGGCTCGTTGATGACCCTATGAAACTGGAGGGCTCCTTCCTTATCGTAATCAGGCCATGTGAACACCTGGAGCATCTCCGCCACCACGGCTCGAGTGAGATTTCCAGTTGCGGTCATCTTCAATCCAGGGGCCTCGGCCGCCGCGCGCAGAAGTATCAGCGCGTTCCGCGCCATGGCTGATAGCTGGACTTCGCCCAGGGTAAGGTCGTTGCTGAGTCGAATGAGTCCCCGCATCGGCGCTGATGATCGACGAAGCGCCTCGAAACTCGCTTTGTCCAGGAGCGTCCACGCGGGCTCGATGCCACCAAGCCATCTCCTGGCTTCGGGGGTCTCCATGATGTCCAGGGCTGCCATATCACCTTCTCATGCCGTTCTGGCGTTCATGGCAGTTTAGGTCGCTGCGAGCCATTCGTTCAACTTCGACCACCGTCGTCGACCCGATACATTTCGCACGGCGATGGCGACCGCCTTCTTCTGACCGACGATAACCACAAGCCGCTTGCCCCTGGTCACGCCGGTGTAGATCAGATTGCGCTGGAGCATCGGATAATGCTGGGTGAGGACCGGGATGACGATTGCCGGGTATTCCGACCCCTGGCTCTTGTGGATCGTCGCCGCGTAGGCAGGGACCAGGGTATCGAGTTCTCCGAAGCCGTAGGTGACCTTTCGCCCGTCGAAAGTTGCGGTCAGTTCGGCATCATCAACATCAACGTCGTCCACGTAGCCGATGTCGCCGTTGTAGACCTCCTTGTCGTAGTCGTTCTCGATCTGCATGACCTTGTCACCGGGCGCAAAGGTCCATCCAAAGCGTTCAACCTTTCGGTCGCCAGCGGGGTTCAGAGCAGCCTGGAGTTGGATGTTGAGTGATCTCGCCCCCACGCCTCCCCGGTTCATCGGGCACAGCACCTGGATGTCGCGGATGGGGTCTAGGCCGAACCGCTGCGGAATGCGGGTCTTCACCAGCTCCACGATCTTGGGAACGGCGGTTTCGGGATCATCCGCCTGAACGAAATAGAAGTCGCTGTCGCCGTTGGGTTTGCCCAGATCGGGAATGATCCCCTGATTGATCTTGTGCGCCGTCGTGATGATCTGGCTTTTCGCCGCCTGACGAAACACCTCCGTCAATCGGACCACGGGCACGGCCCCGGAGGATATGATGTCGGCTAACACCTGGCCTGGGCCGACGGATGGGAGTTGGTCGATGTCGCCGACGATCAACATCGCCGCATGATCCGGGATCGCCCTGAGCAACGCCTGCATCAGCATGACATCGACCATGGAGGTCTCGTCCACGACGAGTAGATCGCATTCCAGTGGATTGTCGCCGCCACGTTTGAACCCGCCACCCTTTGGGTCGACCTCCAGCAGGCGGTGTATGGTCTTGGCCTCGAACCCCGTGGCCTCGGTCATCCGCTTTGCGGCGCGTCCCGTGGGAGCGCAGAGCAGCAGGTTGACGCTCTTGGCGGCGAGAATGCGGAGGATGGAATTGACGATGGTCGTCTTGCCGACGCCCGGTCCACCCGTGATGACCAGAACCTTCGACGTCAACGCCAGGCGGATCGCCGCAACCTGGCTTTCCGCCAGGGACAAGCCAGTCTTCTTCTCGATCCACGGCAACGCCTTCTCGGAGTCGATAGCGGGCCAGGGGATCTTCCCCTTGACCAACCGCAGCAATCGTTCGGCGATGACCTGCTCGGCCCGATACAGCCCTGCGAGGAAAATGCAGGGAGTCTCGGCGACCGTGTCGGCGGTGACTGTGCCCTCCGCCAGTTCCAATTTCAGCGCCGACAGGACCAATTCCTTGTCGACTTCCAGCAAATCGACGGCCAGTGGCGTGAGTTGATCGGTCGGCAGGCCGCAATGGCCATCGTCCATGGCTTCCGTCAGTGCGTAGGAAATGCCCGCCCGCACCCGGATCATGGCGGTCTTCTCAATGCCGAGCCTCATGGCGATTGCGTCAGCGGTCTTGAACCCGATGCCCCTGATGTCCCGCGCGAGCCGGTAAGGGTTCTCCGACATGACCTGAATGGCGTCCGCGCCGTAGGTCTTGTAGATGCGCACCGACCGGGCAGTGCCCACCCCATGGGTATGCAGGAAGACCATGATCTCGCGGATGATCTTCTGCTCGGCCCATGCGTCCGTGATGCGCTTGGCGCGGAACGCCCCGATGCCGGTCACCTCGCGCAGCCGTTCGGGTTCGGCCTCGATGATGTCGAAGACCTTCTCCCCGAATGCCTTCACCATTTTCTTGGCGTAGACTGGGCCGATCCCCCGGATCATGCCAGAGCCGAGGTATTTCTCGATGCCGTCGATTGACGTCGGCGTGGAGGTCCGAAGGAAGTGGGCCTTGAACTGCTGGCCATGGGTATTGTCGGTGACCCATTCCCCGGACGCCGTGATCCACTCGCCTGCGGAGATAATGGCGGCGTGGCCGATGACCGTCACGAGATCACGATGGCCCCGCGCCTTTGCCCGCAGAACACAGAACCCGTTATCCGCGTTATGGAAGGTTACCCGTTCCACCAACCCGGCGAGGACCTCGCGTTCCGATGCTGTCGAGCGAGTTTGCATCAGGACCTATCTACGGTAGGAAATAAGGAGGTCCACGAGACTCTCCCCGATCGTCTTGACAAGGTATTTCATCTGGCAACGCTGGACCAGCGGTGACCTGTCGCGGCCGCCGCAATGAACCCGCATTCGCCAGATGACGTAATTATTTGATGCGTCTGAATCGCGATTCAGCTATATTTTGCAGGGACTTCTTCACGCATGGAGGGTTCCCTGATGCCGCACCCGGCGGGTGAATCAAACGATGGGTCTCTCCGGGTCGATTTCGACCGCCGCTTGCTTCTTCAGTTCCGCGGATCGGTGGTCACCTCGGACTCCGGATTGCTAGCGTATCGGGAACTCGATGACGCGCTAGGTCTTTCTGCGCTGGCCGGCGACGTGCTTGCTGATGCGCGCACTGGCAAGAATGGACGGCACGCGCTCGTCGGCATGTTTCGTCAGGCCGTATTCGGGCGGCTTGCCGGATATGAGGACGTGAATGACGCTGAACGGCTGCGCCATGATCCCGCAATGCGCTGGGTTGTGGGAGGCAAGGCGGCTCATGGGAGCGCGGCCTCACCCAGCCAGATGGGCCGCTTCGAGACGCGCTGGCTGACGGCGGGGAAGAACCTTTCGGCGCTCGCAGAGTTATCCGGCCAGTGGATCGACCATGTTCATGCTCGCCGCCCGCCGCGAGGTATTTTGCTCGACATGGATTCTAGCGTCAGCCCGACGCATGGCGAGCAGGAGAACAGCGTCTGGAACGGGCACTACGACTGCACATGCTATCATCCGCTTTTCGTGTTCAATCAGTTCGGTGATCTGGAACGCTGCGCGCTGCGACCCGGCAACGTCCACAGCGCCGACGGATGGGAGAATGTGCTGCAGCCCGTCGTGGCGCGCTATCGCGGAAAGCTCTCGCGCATCTATTTCCGGGCCGACGCCGGCTTCGCCAATCCCGATGTCTACGAGTATCTCGAAGCCGAGGGGATCAAATTCGCGATCCGGCTGCCGGCGAACCGGGTCTTGCAGGAGCGCATCGGCTACCTGCTTAAACGTCCCGTGGGTCGCCCGTCCAATGACGTGCGCCGGTCATATGCGAACTTCACCTATCAGGCCGGAAGCTGGTCGAAGCCACGCCGGGTCGTCGCCAAGGTCGAATGGCATCCCGGCGAGCTTTATCCGCGCGTCGGCTTCATAGTCACCAATATGGCGCGACCGGCCGAGAATGTCGTCGGCTTCTACAACAAGCGCGGCACGTGTGAACAATGGATCAAAGAGGGCAAAGGCGCGATCAAATGGACGCGGCTGTCATGTCGTTCGTTCGCCGCCAACGCGGTTCGCCTTCAACTCCACGCTCTGGCCTACAATCTCGGCAACTTCCTTCGAACGCTGGCGACGCCGGAACCGATCAAGGACTGGTCGATGACGACGCTACGCGAAAAGCTGATCAAGATTGGCGCGAAGGTCGTCGGTCACGCGCGCTACGTCGTCTTCCAGATGGCCGAGGTTGCCATACCGCGCAACCTGTTCGCCGACATCCTGCGGTTGATCGCGAACCTACGACCGCCGCCGGTCGCATCAACGGGGTAGCGGGCGTCGGCGTGACGAGTCTGGCTGAAACTGACGGGAGAAGTGCGTCTCGATGACGAAAAACATAATGCCATTCAGCCCTCGAAGCCGCATTGGTCCGTCCGGAGTCTTTGCGCCCGGCG
>CAISJZ010000521.1 GCA_903885755.1 uncultured Hyphomicrobiales bacterium
AATAGGCCATCTCCGGCGCGTAGCCGGCTTCCGTCAACGTCTCGAATCCGGCGCGGATCAGTTCCACGAGACCGCCGCAGAGCACGACCTGTTCGCCGAAAAGATCGGTCTCGCATTCCTCGCGAAAATTCGTCTCGATGACGCCCGAACGACCGCCGCCAACGCCGCAGGCGTAGGACAGGGCGAGATCATGGGCGTTGCCCGAAGCGTCCTGATGGACGGCGATCAGACACGGCACGCCGCCGCCCTTCTGGTATTCGCCGCGCACGGTGTGGCCGGGGCCCTTGGGCGCGATCATCACGACATCGACGGTCTTCTTCGGCTCGATGAGGCCGAAGTGGACGTTCAGGCCATGGGCGAAGGCTATGGCCGCGCCGTCGCGGATGTGCGGGGCGATCTCGGCCTTGTAGATGTCGGCCTGCAACTCGTCGGGAGTCGCCATCATCAGCATGTCGGCCCAGGCGGCGGCCTCGGCGACCGTCATGACCACGAGGCCGTCGGCCTTGACCTTGGCGGCGGTGGTGGAGCCGGCCTTGAGCGCGATGCGAACGTCCTTGCAGCCGGAGTCCTTCAGATTCAGCGCGTGGGCGCGGCCCTGCGAGCCATAGCCGACAACGGCGACCTTCTTGCCCTTGATGAGATTGATATCGGCATCCCGATCGTAATAGACGCGCATTGGATCAGCTTTCCTTCTCGCGGGCCCTGACGGCGCCCGAACTGAATTGGATGCAGCCTTCTAAGGGTCTGGACCCGACCCGTCAAAGCCATCTGGCGCGAAAATGGTCGATTTGGCCCGGATTACGGCGTCCAGCCCAGTAATTCCCGCAAAATCAGAAGCACCTCTTCGACGATCGGTTCGGGAACGCGCCCTATTTTCCGGAAGCCCCGATGCCGCCGGTCCACGGACCGGATCTGATCGACCAAGATCGCGCCGGTGACCGCAAGTCCCTCCGGCAACATGACATTGGTGGGCCAGGGGCTCGCGTTTCGCGTGATCGGACAAACGATCACCTTGCGATTCAGTTCGTGAAAGGCGCGCGGGGTCAGGACGAGCGCTGGCCACTCGCCGTTCTGCTCGCTCCCGATCGCGGGTCTGAAATCGACCCGAACGATGTCGCCCCTATCGATCAGATTGTCCGGCATCGTTGTCGTCATCGATCATTTCGGCCCCTACATTGGGACCCCAATCAACCAGATCAGGTTCATGGTCGGGACCAAGCCGGCGCATCTCGGCGAGCATGTCTTCCAGCGATTTCCCGCGGCGAACGATCTTGCGAAGGCGGGCCTCGCCATTTTCAATCGAGATATCCATTTCCTGGCCTGGCGACAGGCGCAGTTCATCGACCACCGTCTTTGGAAGCCGAACGGCGGTGGAATTGCCCCATTTCGCCACGTGAACGCGCATATTTCATACCCCGGGGATCATAGGTTTCGAGACGCGAGGCCGCGCCTTGCCCATGTTTCGGATATCCAAAGTATATCTTGCACGTTATTCAGTCCAGCCCAGCGCCTCGGCCCGGCCCGGCCCTACTCGTCGCCCGCGCCGTCGCGGCGATTGCGCGCGATCTCCATTCCGCGCGTCGTGGCCGTGAAGGCTTCAAGCAGGTCGCCAATAATCGCCAGGGAGGCATTATCGAGGAAAATGCTGCATTTTGTTATTTTTCTTTCAATATCAAGTACATAATGATTGATTCCACTGACGCGCCCGGTGCGTCCCGTGCCCACGTGGCGCATCGACATCTGGTAATTGACGACCACATGCGATCCATCAATGACGATGTCATCGACCGAGGTCGCCGTGACCTGAAACTCGACGAAAAATGATCGCAACGCCGCGATCGTGTCCCTGACGCCGTGATGGGCGCCGCCGAGCTGCAGCAATTCGGGCGGGCAATTGCAGACCAGGACGCCATCGGGCCGCATATGCTGCTCGACGAAATCGAAAAAACGCTTCGAACCGAAGGATTCAAACGCCGCCAGGAAGTCTTGTTCCACCCGGCTGCGCGAAAACTGTTGGGGCGGCTGCTCGCCCGGTGGGGACTTATCCTCGGCCATATCGAGAGTATGGGCGCCAAAGGCGGGCGTTGTCCATCGCCGCCCACAAGACTTTGGTCGCCCTACATCCCCGCCGCGCCGCGTGTAATCGCCGCGACCCCGGTCCGGGACACCTCGACGAGGCCGATCGGGCGCATCAATTCAACGAAGTCGTCGATTTTGCCCGGCGATCCCGTGAGCTCGAAAATGAAGCTCTCGATGGTCGCGTCGATCATCCGCGCCCGAAAAGCCTCGGCCAGACGCATGGCTTCGGCCCGATTGTCGCCCTTGCCGCGCAC
>CAISJZ010000522.1 GCA_903885755.1 uncultured Hyphomicrobiales bacterium
ACATCAGAATGATGATGATGTTCTTGCGGTTGAGGATGATGCCCATGACGCCGAGCGTGAAGAGCATCGCCGCGACGGTGAGATAGTGGGAAAGGCCTATGATCATCGTCGTTTCCTCACACCCCCGCCCGCGAGGGCGCCTTGACGATCTCGATCGCGTTCTCGCGCGTGCGCGCGTTCTGGTCGGCGATCACCTGCCGCTTGACGTCCGGCTTGTGGCGCAGAGTCAACACGATCGCGCCGATCATCGCCGTCAGCAGCACGAGCCCGGCCGCCTGAAACAGATAGAAATACTTGGTGTAAAGCACGAGCCCGAGGGCCTCGGTGTTACTCATCGCCTCGACAGGCAACTTGGACCCAACCGCGACCGTCGACGGCTTCCAGCCAGACATTACTAGCATCAGCTCAAGGGCTACGAGCACCGCAATTACTAGGCCGATCGTCAACAGCATCGGCTGGGTGCTCATCATGCCCTTCTTCAGTTCCGCGAAATCAACGTCGAGCATCATCACGACGAAGAGGAACAGAACCGCGACCGCGCCGACGTAAACGACAACGAGGATCATGGCGAGGAATTCCGCGCCCAGCAGCAGAAAGAGGCCCGCCGCGTTGACGAAGGCAAGAATCAAAAACAGCACGGAGTGCACGGGATTGCGCGCCGCGATCACCATGAAGGCCGAGGCGATCATCACGGTCGAGAACAGGTAAAAGAAGGCGGCGGCTACTGTCATCTCAAGTCCCCGGTCACCGCCAGTCTCCATGGGAGACCGGCGTCGAATTCATCTATAGGGCGCGTCAAGCGCGATGTTGCGCGCCAGTTCCCGTTCCCAGCGCGCGCCGTTGTCAAGCAGGCGCTGCTTGTCGTAGTAAAGCTCCTCGCGCGACTCGACGGCGAATGCCTGATTTGGCCCCTCGACAATGGCGTCGACCGGGCAGGCCTCCTGGCACATGCCGCAATAGATGCATTTCACCATGTCGATGTCGTAGCGCGTCGTCCGGCGCGTGCCGTCGTTGCGCCGCGGGCCAGCCTCGATGGTGATCGCCTGCGCCGGACAGATCGCCTCGCACAGCTTGCAGGCGATGCAACGCTCTTCCCCGTTGGGATAACGGCGCAGGGCGTGTTCGCCGCGGAAGCGCGGCGAGGTCGGGTTCTTCTCGTGCGGATAATTCAGCGTCGATTTCGGCTTGAAGAAGTACCGCATCGACATGAAGAACGCCCCGACGAACTCGGTCAGGAAAAGCGATCTGGCGGCCTGGTCCAGTTTCATCGCACGCCTCCACCTTGTGCGCCGAGCGTCGAGCCCAGCGCGAAACCCAGCGCCGGCAGCGCCAGAAATGAAAACCCGGCCAGCGCATTGCGCACCACGCGCAACCGCCGCGCCACGAAACCCAGACCCGGCAGGTCGCCGCCCTCGTCGACCTCGCGCGCCACGACGCGGCGCACGACGCTCATTGCGATCGCGAATTCAGCCGCGCCAATGGCGAGGCCGCCGAGCGCGCCCATCAGGCCGGGATGTGCGATAACCATCAGCGCCATCCCTTTGCTTGCGCGATTTCAAGCACGGCGGCGACGAGCACGACCATGAACAGCGAAATCGGCAGAAACACCTTCCAGCCCAGGCGCATCAACTGGTCGTAGCGGTAACGCGGCACGAAGGCCTTCACCATGGCGAACATGAAGAACACCATGGTCGCCTTGCCGATGAACCAGAACACGCCGGGAATCCATGTGAACGGCGCGAAGGGGAACAGCGGCAGCCATCCGCCGAAAAACAGGATGGTCATCATCGAGCACATGGTCACGATGGCCACGTATTCGCCGAGCATGAACATCATGTAGGGCGTCGAGGAATATTCAACCATGAAACCGGCGACGAGTTCGGACTCCGCTTCAACGAGATCGAAAGGCGGTCGGTTGGTTTCCGCCAGCGCCGAGACAAAGAAGATCACCGCCATCGGGAAGAGGCGCAGCCAGTACCAGCCGACGACGCCGGCGGGCGTGTCCTGCGCGCGCACGATGTCGGAGAGGTTGAGTGAGCCAACGCAGAGCAGAACAGTGATGATGACAAAACCGATGGAGACCTCGTAGCTCACCATCTGCGCGGCCGAACGCAGCGCCGACAGGAAGGGGTACTTCGAGTTCGAGGCCCAACCGCCCATGATGATGCCGTAAACGCCAAGCGACGAAATGGCGAAAATGTAGAGAATACCGACGTTGATGTCGGCGATTGCCCAGCCATCGGCGATGGGAATAACCGCCCATGCGCCCAGCGCCAGAAGTCCACTGACGAAAGGCGCGAGCAGAAACACGCCCTTGTTGGCGCCCGCCGGGATGATCGGCTCCTTCAGCACGAACTTGATCATGTCGGCGAAGGACTGGAACAAC
>CAISJZ010000523.1 GCA_903885755.1 uncultured Hyphomicrobiales bacterium
GTCGGGCAGGGTATCGAGTCGGGCGCGTCTCATGTCCGTGTCGTTGGTTGATCTTTCTCCCCCGAGACGGCCGCACTCCAGCGGCGAAATGAAGCTCGACGCGTGCGTTCACGTCCTTGGTCTCGTGTTCGCTGTCGCGGGATCGGCCTCGCTCGTGGTTCTCTCCGCGTCGCGCGATCCCGGCAAGCTATCGTCGATTTGCGTCTATGCGCTTTGTCTCATCGCGATGTTCGCGGCGTCCGCCGCATACAATGTCGGATACCATTCGCGTTATCGCCCGTTCTTCCGGCGTTGCGATCATTCGGCGATCTTTCTGCTGATCGCTGGAACCTATACGCCCTTCACGCTGCATCTTCACGCGGGCGCTTCGGCGGCGCTGTTGACGGGCGGCGTCTGGCTCGCCGCATGCGCGGGAATCGCGATGAAGTTTCGCGCGCCGCTGCTGTTCGAGAAACTGTCGGACACGATCTATCTCGCGCTGGGTTGGGCGAGCATTCCCATCATTATGCCCATTGCCTCCGCGATTCCCGGCGCAAGTCTGGCGATGATCGCCACGGGAGGCGCTCTCTACAGCATTGGCGTTGTCTTTCATCGCTGGGAGCGACTGGCCTTCCACAACGCCATCTGGCACGTCTTCGTGCTCGTGGCGGCGGCCTGCCACTACGAATCCATTCTGACCGGCGTCGTGCTCAATTCCGTGTGAGTTGACGCGTCCAGGGTCGCGTCCCCTCGGGCGCCTCGGCGCCAAGTCCCGGCTGATAGAAATGCCGCACGCCCGGGATTTTGCCCGCGCGAAGCGCCTTCTCCGTGGTGGGATCGTTGATCTCGAAGGCGTCGAAGCCGCTGCGTTGCATCAACTGGATTTCATCGATGAGGACTTCGCCCACCGCGCGCAGTTCGCCGGTATAGCCGTATCGATCGCGCAACAGGCGCGCGAGCGAGAAGGCGCGGCCGTCGCCGAATTTCGGGAAGACCAGCGCGATCACGGAGAACCGTTTGATATCCTCGGCGATGTCCCCAAGTTTCGTGCCGGGCTCTATGCGCAGGCCGAGGGGGACGTTCGATCCGTCGAACGCCTGACGCTCCTCAAGCCACCAGTCGAAGGGAAATATGACATGGCCCGAAATGGGCGCGGCCTCGCCGTCGGGCAGGGCGCGCCAGCGGTCCTCGGTGAATTCGTCGTTCTTGAACAGAGCCATGGTCAGATATCCGCGCCCTTGTCGCGCTCGTAGAGAGCCTTCTTGAACGGCGCCATGCCAACGCGGCGATAGGCCGTCAGAAAATCCTCGGAAGCGCCATCACGCAGCGCGATATAGGTGTCGACCACCGTCTCGACGGCGCCGACCACGTCCTGCTCCGAAAAGCCGGGGCCGGTGAGGTCGCCCAGCGTACAGACTTCATCGCCCGAACCGCCGAGCGTGATCTGGTACGTCTCAACACCCTTGCGTTCCAGACCAAGAATGCCGATGTGGCCGACGTGGTGGTGGCCGCAGGCATTGATGCAGCCGGAAATCTTGATCTTCAGCGCGCCGATTTCGCGGGCGCGCGCGCCATCGCCGAAATGCTGGGAAATTCGCTGCGCCACGGGGATCGAGCGCGCGGTCGCCAGCGAGCAATAGTCGAGGCCGGGACAGCAGATGATGTCGGATACGAGACCGACGTTGGCGGTGGCGAGGTCGTGCGCGAGGAGCGCGTCGTAAATCGTCGGCAGATCGTCGAGCGCCACATGGGGCAGCACGAGGTTCTGTTCGTGCGAGACGCGGATTTCGTCATGCGCGTATTGTTCCGCGAGGTCGGCGACCGCTTCCATCTGTTCGGCCGTGGCATCGCCGGGTATGGCGCCGATACCCTTGAGCGATATCGTCAACACTCCATATCCCGCGACCTTGTGCGCGGAGACATTGTTTTCGACGAAGGCGGCGAAGCCTGGATCGCGCGCGCGGCGCGCTTCCAGCGCCTCGGAGCGCGCCGGCTTTTTCGCCAGCGCGGGCGGCGCGAAATAGGCCTGGATGCGCGCGACTTCCGCCAGTGGTAGCTTCATTTCATCCGGTTTCATCGCGGCGAATTCGGCTTCGACGGCGTCGCGGAATTTTTCGACACCCATTTCGTGCACGAGAATCTTGATGCGCGCCTTGTACTTGTTGTCGCGCCGACCATCGAGATTGTAGACGCGCACGATCGCCTGCGTGTAGGCGACGAGATCGCCGACCGCGAGGAAGTCGCGAATTTTGTGGGCGACCATGGGCGTGCGGCCCTGACCGCCGCCGACATAAACGATGAAGCCCGTTTCGCCCTTGTCGTTCCGCGCGAGCTGATAGCCGATGTCGTGGGTCTGGATGGCGGCGCGATCATGCGCCGCGCCAGTCAGCGCCAGCTTGAACTTGCGGGGCAGAAAGGTGAACTCCGGATGGATCGACGACCACTGGCGCAGGATTTCCGCGTAGGGACGGGGGTCCTCGATTTCGTCCGCCGCGGCGCCGGCGAAGTGATCGGCGGTGACGTTGCGGATGCAATTGCCGGAGGTCTGGATCGCGTGCATCTCGACCTCGGCGAGATGGCCGAGAATGGCGGGAATATCCTTCAGCGCGGGCCAGTTGAACTGCAGGTTCTGGCGCGTGGTGAAGTGGCCGTAGCCCTTGTCATATTGGCGCGCGATGAACGCCAGTTTGCGCATCTGGCGCGATGACAGCGTGCCGTAGGGCACGGCGATGCGCAGCATGTAGGCGTGCAATTGCAGATAGACGCCGTTCATTAGACGGTGCGGGCGGAACTGATCCTCGGTCAGTTCGCCGGCGAGGCGCCGGCTGACCTGGTCGCTGAACTGGGTCACACGGTCGGCGACAAAGGCCGCGTCGAATTCGTCGTAGCGGTACATCTCAAGCTCCGTGCGCGGCGCGCGGCATCATATGGCTCAACCAGCCGCGGCCTGCTTGCCGTGGTCGAGGCGAACGGTCGGGCCCGCCGCGCGAATACGGTCGCGAATGTGTTTGGGTTCGATCCCGCGCGGCGTGATCTCAACGTCCACGGGCGCGATGTCAACAACGAGGTTTTCATCCACGGCGGCCTGACCGCGCGCGAGCGCGGCTTCAAGGGCGGCCTTGTCCGAAAATACCTCGGCCCCGGCAATCTGCTCGACCCAGGCCTCGCCGCGAGCGAGGAACACGACGATGCCATCGTCGAGGCGATTGGCGGACACAACCTGTGGCATTTGGAACCCGGCGCGGTTAAACTCAAGGGCCTCCATAGCTCAAACTACAGATAAACGCCAGAGAATATATTTATTCACATAAAATTAGCGTGAAAAGGTCTCATGTTCGCCGCCTATATCCAGCCGCTGGTCGGCGCCTATGGCCTTTGGGCCGTTTTCTTCGTCGTGATGCTGGAGAGCGCTGGCGTGCCCCTGCCGGGCGAAACCGCGCTGGTTTCGGCGGCGATCTTCGCGGGCGTCACGGGCGATCTGCAGATCCTCGAAGTGATCGCCGTGGCCGCGACCGGCGCGATCATCGGCGACAATATCGGCTTCTGGGCGGGACGCCGCTATGGTTTACCGCTGGTCCAGCGCTACGGGCACTTCATTCGTCTCAACGAAAAGCGTCTTGCGCTCGGCGATCTGCTGTTCGAGCGGCACGGCGCCAAGATCGTGTTCTTCGGTCGATTTATCGCCTTCCTGCGCATTTTCGCCGCGCTGCTGGCGGGCGTGCATCGGTTCGGCTGGGGACAGTTCCTTTTTTTCAACGCCGCGGGCGGCATTCTCTGGGCGACGACGTTCGGGGTCGGCGGCTTTCTGTTCGGCGACAGGATCACCAGGCTGAGCGGCCCGCTGGGCGTCGTTGCCTTTGTCGCGGCAGTGGCCGGCATTGTCGGCTTCATGTGGATCGCGCGGCGTGGCGAGGAGCGCTATTTCGCTAGGCTGGAGCGGGAAGCCGAGGGCGCGCGCGAGCGCGAAGGACGCGGCGACTAGATCGAAATCCTGAGCCACCGCCCGATTTCGCCAATGATCCCGCGGCGGAAGGCCAGCACGCAGGCGACGAAGATCGCGCCCTGGATCACCTGAACCCACTGCCCCCAGCCCGCCAGATATTGTTGCATGGCCGTGATGACGAAGGCGCCGGCCACCGGGCCAAAAATCGTGCCGAGCCCTCCGACGAGCGTCATCAGAACGACCTCGCCGGAACTCGTCCAGTGAACGTCGGTGAGCGAGGCGTTTTGCGCGACGATGACCTTGACCGAGCCGGCGAGGCCGGCGAGCGTGGCGGAAAGAACGAAGGCCATGAGCTTGTAGCGGTCGGTCTTGTAGCCGAGAGAAATCGCGCGGGGCTCGTTCTCGCGGATCGCCTTGAGGATTTCCCCGAAGGGCGAATTGATGGTGCGGTAGATCAGCAGGAAGGCCAGCAGGAAGATGACGAGAACGGTGTAGTAGAGACCCATCGGCTTGGAGAGATCGACGAGGCCGAAAAATTTCCCCTGCGGCACGCCCTGGATGCCATCCTCGCCGTGGGTGAAAGGCGACTGCAGATAGATGAAGTACATCATCTGCGACAGCGCCAGCGTCGTCATGGCGAAATAGATGCCCTGCCGGCGGATGGCGATAAGGCCGACGATAATTCCGAGCGCCAACGCCGCGATCATCCCCGCGATGATCGACAATTCCGGCGACAGGCCCCAGACGCGCGCGGCATGGCCGGTGATATAGCCGCCGGTGCCCAGAAATACCGCGTGGCCGAAGGACAAAAGGCCGACATAACCGATCAGCAGATTGAACGCGCAGGCGAAGAGGGCGAAGCACAGCGCCTGCATGATGAAGAAGGGATAAACGAGCCCCGTCGGCGGCAGGATCGCGAGAACGATCGCCATGCCCGCGAAGATTTTCAACTCGTTGTCGAAGCCTCTGGAGCCGGAGGGAAAGGCTTGTGAATCGACCGCGCCAGGCATGTCAGGTCGCCCTTCCGAACAGGCCGTTGGGCTTCACCATCAGGACAAGCGCCATGACCACGAACACCACCGTGTTGGATGCCTCGGGATAGAAATATTTGGTGAGACCCTCGACGACGCCGAGGGCGAAGCCGGTGAGGATGGAGCCCATGATGGAGCCCATGCCGCCAATGACGACGACGGCGAAGACGACGATGATGAGGTCGGCGCCCATGAGCGGACGCACCTGATTGATTGGCGCGGCGAGCACGCCCGCCAGCGCGGCGAGGCCGACGCCAAAACCGTAGGTCAGCGTGATCATGCGGGGAACGTTGACGCCGAAGGCCCGCACCAGCGCCGGGTTCTCGGTGGCGGCGCGCAGATTGGCGCCAAGCCGGGTCTTCTCGATCGCGAACCAGGTCGCGAAGCAGATGATAAAGGAAAACACCACCACCCAGGCGCGATAATTCGGCAGGAACATGAAGCCGAGATTCTGGGCTCCAGTGAGTTGCTGCGGAATGGCGTAGGGAAGACCGGACGAGCCGAAATAATTCTGGAAGACGCCCTGAATTATCAGAGCGAGACCAAAGGTCAGCAGCAGGCCGTAGAGATGATCGAGATGCGCGAGGCGATGCAGCATCGTGCGCTCGAGGAAAATTCCGAACGCGCCGACGATGATGGGCGCCAGAATGAGCGCCCACCAGTAGCCAATGCCAAACAGATTGAGCAGAAAATAGGCGACGAATGCGCCCATCATGAACAGCGCGCCATGAGCGAAGTTGATGATGTTCAACATGCCGAAAATAACGGCGAGGCCAAGACTCAGCAATGCGTAGAACGACCCGTTGATGAGGCCGACCAGCAACTGCGCGAACAGGGCTTGCGTGCTGATGTTGAACATCTCGCCTTCTCGTTTTGCGCGCGTCCCTTCTCCCGCGAGCGGGAGAAGGAGTCGCTGTTTCCTACTTCTTCAGCAGCGAACACGTGCTCTTATCGAGTGGCGTGAAGGCTTCGTCGGCCGGGATCGTGGCGATCAGCTTGAAGAGATCCCATTCGCCCTTTGATTCCTCGGGCTTCTTGACTTCCCAGAGGTAGCCGGGGTGAATGACGCGGCCATTCGGCTGAATCATTCCCTTGCCGAACAGCGCGTCCTCGGTTGGCATTTCCTTCATCTTGGCGACGACCTTGGCGCCGTCATGCGGGTTGCCGCCCATGGCGACAAGGGCCTTGAGATAGTGGGCGACCGAGGCGTAAACGCCGGCCTGCACCATCGTCGGCATCTGATGGTTGGCCATCTTTTCGGCGAACTTCTTGGCGAAGCCACGCGTGCCGTCGTTCTGGTCCCAGTAGAACGTGGTCGTGAATTGCAGGCCCTGGGCGACCTTGAGGCCGAGCGAATGAACGTCGGTCAAGAACAGCAACAAGGCCGCGAGCTTCTGTCCGCCCGCGACGATGCCGAATTCCGCCGCCTGCTTGATCGAGTTCGTCGTGTCGCCGCCCGCGTTGGCCAGACCAATGATCTTGGCCTTCGAGGCCTGCGCTTGCAGCAGGAAAGACGAGAAGTCGGAATTGCTGAGCGGATGCTTCACGCCGCCGACCACCTTGCCGCCGTTGGCGAGGACCACCGCTGTCGTATCGCGTTCAAGAGCCGCGCCGAAAGCGTAATCGGCCGTCACGAAAAACCAGGTGTCGCCGCCCGACTTCGTCACGGCCTTGCCGGTGCCATTCGCCAGCAGATAGGTATCGTATGTCCAGTGAACGAGGTTCGGAGAACAGGCGGCGTTCGTGAGATCGGACGCAGCCGCTCCGGAATTCATGTAAACGAGGTTCTTGTCCTTCGCGACGCCGCCGACCGCGAGCGCGACGCTTGATGTGAGCACGTCGAAAACGCCGTCGACCTTGTCCTGATCCGCCCACTGGCGCGTGATGTTGACGCCGACGTCAGGCTTGTTCTGGTGGTCGGCGGAAACAACATCGATCTTCCAGCCCTGCGCGGCGAGGCCGGAATCGTCGATCGCCATTTGCGCCGCCACGACCGAGCCCTTGCCGCCAACATCGGCGTATAGCCCGGCCATGTCGGTGAGAACGCCGATCTTGACGTTCTTGTCCTGTGCGTGGGCCGCGCCCACTGTAAAAGTGAGCGCTGTCGCCAGCGCCAGCATCGATACTGAAATTTTCATTGACATTCTCCTTGCTCAGTTTCCCGGCCCCGGCTTCAGACCCCGAGGTATTCGTGAAGTTTCTCCATGTTCGCCGCGAGTTCGGAATTGGCGAACGTGTCGATGATCTTGCCATGCTCCATCACGAAATAACGGTCGGCGACGGTCGAGGCGAAGCGAAAATTCTGTTCGACGAGAAGGATCGTGAAGCCACGCTCCTTCAGCCGTTTAATGGTCAGGCCGATCTGTTCGATGATGACCGGCGCGAGGCCCTCGGTTGGCTCGTCCAGCATTAGCAGCTTGGCGCCCGTGCGCAGAATGCGCCCGATCGCCAGCATCTGCTGTTCGCCGCCCGACAGTTTCGTGCCCTGGCTTGTCATGCGTTCGCGCAGATTGGGGAAAAGATCGAGAATGGCCTCGAGGTCGAGCCCGCCTGGCAGCACCTTGGGCGGTAGCATGAGATTTTCGCGCACGTCCAGACTGGCGAAGATGCCGCGCTCTTCCGGACAGATGGCGATGCCGAGGCGGGCGATTTTGTCCGAGGACATGCCGATGGTTTCACGACCGTCGTAGGTCACCGAGCCCTTGCGCTTGCCAACCATGCCCATGATCGATTTGAGCGTTGTCGTCTTGCCCGCGCCATTGCGCCCGAGCAGTGTCACGACCTCGCCGCGGCGAACGGGAAAATCAACGCCGTGCAAAATGTGGGATTCGCCGTACCAGGCCTCGAGGCCCTTGATGTCCAGCAGGATGGCGTCGTCAGTCATGGGACGACCCCATGTAAGCGGTGCGCACGTCGGGATTTTTGGACACGGTGGCGTAGTCGCCCTCGGCGAGAACGTGGCCGCGGGTCAATACGGTTATGGTGTCGGACAGGTCGGCGACGACGCTCAGATTGTGCTCGACCATCAGCACGGTTCGCCCCTTCGATACGCGGCGGATGAGATCGACGACCTTGGCGATATCCTCGTGCCCCATGCCCGCCATGGGTTCGTCCAGCAGCATGACTTCGGGCTCCAGCGCCAGCGTGGTGGCGATTTCGAGCGCCCGCTTGCGGCCATAGGGCATTTCCACCGCCGCGGTTTCCGCGAATTCAGTCAGACCGACATCTTCCAGCAAGGCCATGGCCCGATGATTGTAGGTATCGAGGATAGTCTTCGAGCGCCAGAAGTCGAAATTGTCGCCGCGTTTTCGTTGCAGCGCGATACGGACGTTCTCGCGTGCTGTCAGATGCGGGAAGACCGCCGATATCTGGAAGGAGCGCACGAGCCCCATGCGCGCGACGTCAGCGGGCTTGGCCGACGTGATATCCTTGCCGTTGAACAGGATTGTCCCACGGCTGGGCTCAAGAAATTTCGTCAACAAATTGAAGCAGGTGGTCTTGCCCGCGCCGTTCGGCCCGATGAGCGCGTGGATGGCTCCGCGGCGCACGCGCAGATCAACCTCCCGCACCGCGACAAAGCCGGCGAACTCCTTGGTCAGCCCCTTGGTTTCCAGCACATAATCATCGGTCACGCGAACCGGTTCCCCCACCTTGTCCCCCGAACATTACTACGGGCGGGGGGTGGGAAAGCAAGGGTTACGAACGACACAAACGCCTATACGAAAGGCGCATGTCGGCGCGACGCGTGGCGGGGCGGTTCAGCGCATCGAACGGGAGAGGCCCGATACAGGCGCGCCGGCCGGCTGGCTCTGGACAATATATCGCACCCCGGCGGGTTCAATTGACCGGAGGAATGGCGCCAGCCGGGCAAACAGTTTCGATCTCGCAGCGCGCTGCGTCAGATTGTGATCGGCGTTCTCGATCATGTCGATTTCGACCCCGGACATCGAACGCAGACGGTGGCCGCCCGATCCGAAGTGGAGCGCCAGTTCATCAAGGCCGCCGTCATCGGCGCTGTAGACCAACAGAACCCGCGCGCCACGCGCGCTCAATTGCCGGAACCAGCGACGCACGCGCGTCGTCTCGTCGTCGCCGCCCCGAGCGACGCTTGCGATCGCGTTCCAGCGCGCCACCGCGATGCGCCCAATCCGGCGGCCTATTTCGCCAGCAATGCCGCGGGCGTCGATTTCGCCGCGCCAGAGCCGTTTGTAGGTCGCCAGACGCAGGGCTCCGCGCTGATATGAGCCTGTCGAGCGGTAGGCCTGCCTGACCGCCATGGCGAGGGAATAATCGTCCCGCCAGATGAACTTCTGAAGATTCGCCATGACCACGCCGCCAATGCGGGGGTCGGCCACGGCGGCGTGAAAGGCGGTATGCGCGCCACTGCAAAGACCGATGACGACGAAGCGCGAATAGCCAGCCTGTTCCAGCGCGTCGATCGCCGAGCCGACATCGGCGCGCAGGGCAAGGTCATACATGACCTGCGCGTCGCGGCCCGGCGCTGGCGGGCTGTCGCCAAGGCCGGCGACATCCATGCGCAAGGAGGCAAATCCGTCCGCGGCAAGTTCACGCGCGCCATCGACATTCATCCGGGCCCAGCCAACGCGCGGATTGGCGCCGGCATTGACGAAAATCGCGGCGACGCCGGCGCGCGCGCGCCCGCGTGGTTCGCAGAGAACGCCATGCAGCGAGGCGGCCCCGCCGAAGGCCATCGGCGTTTCCGTGAAATGCTCGCCATCCAGTCGGGCGTCCGGCGCGGACGCGCCGCGCGCGGGCGAGGGCGCGAACTCGAAATGGGCCGCGATCCAGTCGGCGATCAGGTTGAACGCGGCGCCTGGCGATTTCGAGAAGGTTGGTTCCGCCAGCCACTCCGCATGACCCGCGAAGGTTTCAATCTCCGCGTCGCAACCCAGCGCGCGCCAGCGCTCGATCGTTTCATTGATCCCCATTTGCCCATCGGGCGACAGGATCAGCGCGCGGGGAGCGGGCGCCGTCGGCAGTTTACGCAGATCGATCGTCTTCATCGCGTCGAGCGTTTCGGCTGTCACGCGAAAACCGGCGACGGAAAGGCCGTCGCCAGGCGTATCGGGCGACAGGGGCGCCATGACGCTGGCAAGGCCCGCGAGCTCGCGGGCGTACATGCGTCCGCTGACGGCGGGCGCCAGAAGCGCCAGTCCATCGATTTCCTTGATCCGCGCCGCGAGGTCGGCGGCGAGTGTCGCGCCAAGGCGCAACCCGACAAGCACAACGCGACGGGGCTTCAATTGGGCGCGGGCGAACCGGAGCGCCTGCCGCAGGCTTTCTTCCCACGCGGCGATGCGCGCGGGATCTTCGTCGCCGCCCAGGGAATCGCCGCAACCGTTCCAGTCAAACCGCAGGGTCGGATAGCCGCGCGCGGCGAGGAGGTCGGCGAGCTCCCGCCAGCCCTTCTGCGCGCACAATTGTTCAAAACCCGGCGCCCCACACATGATGATGGCCGTGTCGCCAGCGGCGTCGTGCAGGTAGCCGAGGCATCCGCCAAAGGATACTGGAGTCATGACTGTTCCCCGTCAGCACCTATGGCACAAAATTGAGGTTGTGATTTGAGGA
>CAISJZ010000524.1 GCA_903885755.1 uncultured Hyphomicrobiales bacterium
CTGTTCGGGCGCGCCCGCCGGCCCCGGCTTTGATGGCGCGAGCGCGGTGCATACGCACATGACGAATTCGCGCCTCACGGACCCCGAGGTTCTTGAGTTGCGCTTTCCCGTCCTGCTGGAGGATTTCCACGTTCGTCGCGGCTCTGGCGGGCGCGGCAAGTGGAACGCCGGCGATGGCGTCAGCCGCACGATCCGCTTTCTGCGGCCGATGGATCTGGCGATTCTGTCGGGGCGTCGCGTGCAGGCGGCTTTTGGCGTCGATGGCGGCGAGCCAGGGCAACTCGGACGCAATGTCGTGCGCCGCAACGACGGGCGCATCGAGGAACTCGAGGGTTGCGACCAGACGCGGCTTGCCGCGGGCGAGGTCATCACCATCATCACGCCGACGGGCGGCGGATGGGGCAGGGCATGATGGCGCCGCGCGAGTTCACAACAGGATCACACGCCCTGACGGATTTGCGGCGTACAGTTCGTTCACAAGCGCGGCGCGGCGGCCGAGCACTGCGCGCTGGTTGACGTAGCCCTTGTCGGTGATCTCGCCCGCGTCGACCGATGGCGGCTCGGCCATCAGCAACGCGCGAGTCGCGTAGGTCGAGGAGCCGCCGCCAGCGGCCTTCAACGCGCGCAAGCCGTCGCGCGCGCGCTCGCTCACGGCGCGATGCGTCAGAACCGCCTCGGCGGGCGCGTCCTCGCCAAGCCTGGCCATTTGGCGGCAAGTCGCCAAGTTGGCGAACACGAGAAAGCCGATCTCCTCGCGATCATGGCCCGCGATTACGATGTCCTGCGCGACGGGCGCGAGACATTCGACGCCACGCACGCGCAGCGACCCGACGCTGACCCATGTGCCCGACATGAGCTTGAAATCCTCGGCGACGCGGCCGTCGAAGAACAGCCCCTTGTTTGGATCGCGATCGTCGGCGAGAAGCACGGCGTCGCCGATCATGTAGAAACCCTCGTCGTCGAAAGCCGCGGTCGTCAGATCTTCGCGCTTCCAGTAGCCGGGCGTGACGTAGGGACTCTTCACGCGGATTTCGAGTTTGCCGCCGTTGGGGACGAGCTTGATGTCGACGCCGGGCGTCGGCACGCCAATGTTGCCGGCGCGATCAGCCTGAAAATGGCAGTCGGTCGCCAGTGGCGAGGTTTCCGTCGAGCCCCATGACGAGACCATCGCCACGGGATGTCCGCTGACGGCGAGCGATATCGACGCCAGATCGTTCCAGATGTTTTGCGGCAACGCCGCGCCCGCGTAGAAGATCACTTTGAGATCGGCGAAAACGTGACGCGCCAGCGCCGCGTCCTTGCGCAACTCATCGACCAGCAAATCAAGACCGCGGGGCACGTTGAAATGAATATTGCTCGATGTATGCCGTAGATTGGCGAGCGTGCGGTTGAAGGCGCCCGGCGCCGGCTTGCCGCCATCGATGTGCAGGGTTCCGCCGTTGCGCAGCACCATGTTGAAGTTGTGATTGCCACCGAACGTGTGGCTCCAGGGTAGCCAGTCGAGAATGACCGGCGGCGACGTTTCGAGGAAGGGCCAGGCTTGCGCCTTGGCCTCCTGACTGGCGCAGAGCATGCGCTGGGTGTTGATGACGCCCTTGGGCTCGCCGGTCGAACCAGATGTGAAGAGAAACTTGCAGATGGTGTCGGGCGTCAGCGCCGCGAAGGCGCGCGCCACGCCGTCTGGATCGCACACGGCCTCGACGCGTGACAGGTCGATGGCCCGATCAAGACCCGCCGTGTCGCCATCGCCGACGATGATCATCCCCGTGTGCAAATCGGCGATGGCGTTGAGCGCCGCGTTGAAAGGTTTGACGGAGGGAATAAAGATCGCGCCTGGCGTCAATTGCGCGATGATGGAACGCAATTTCAGATGGTCTTTCGACAGCAGGGAATAGGCGGGCGAGATCGCCGCCGACGGCGCGCCCATGTGCATGGCCGCGAGTGAAAGCAGGGCGTGCTCGATCCCGTTATCGCCGAGGATGACGAGCGGCCTGTCGGCGTCGAGCCGTTGCGCGAGCATCCAGGTCGCCATGGAACCGACGCGCGCCAGCGCTCGCGAATAAGTGACCTTGATCCAGTCCTTCGCGGGATCGCCGCCGGGCCGCTCGGCGAGAAACAGACGGTCCGGAGTCTCCCTCGCCCAGTGGACCAGCCAGTCGCCGAGGCAGCGCGCATAGGGGCGCAGCGCCACGCGAGACCGCAGAACGCGCGCGCCGTCGGCGCGCGTCTCCATGGCGATATCAGGCGTCGCGAAGAGCGTTTGCGTGTTCGTCATGTTCCCCCCGCGCGCCGCGTTGCGGTCGTTCCGAATTCAGTATGTCTCGACGTGATAGCGTCCGCCAGCGCGCATGTCTGGCCGAAGCGCCGCCCATGACAAGCCAACTCCGCGGCAGATATCATCGAGCGCGGCGTCGACGCCCTGTTCCATGCCCTTGAGGCCGCAGACGTAGATATAGGTTTGCGGCGATGTCATCAGTTCGGCGAGCGGCGCGGCCTGTTTGCGCATCATATCCTGAACATAGGTCTTGGGCTCGCCAGGAACGCGCGAATAGGCGAAGTGCTTGGCGAGCAAAGTTTCCGGAACTTTCTGCAATGGTCCGAAATAGGGCAGTTCCTCGGGCCTGCGCGCGCCAAAGAACAGCATCATGCGACCGGGCGCGTTGGGCATTGTCCGCCGCCGCCATTCCGTGAATCCGCGGAAGGGTGCCGAACCCGTGCCGGTGCAGATCATGACGATGTTGGCGGCCGGATCGTTCGGCATCAGGAAGGTCGCGCCGAAGGGCCCGGTCATCTTGACCCTGTCGCCCTTCTTGAGGTCGCAAAGATAGTTCGAGCAGACGCCATGGGGCTCGCGCTTGACGGTCAACGCGAGTGAATAGGTGTTGGGTTTTTCGCCATGGCGCGGGCTGGCGATGGAATAGAGGCGGATGCGATGTTTCTCGCCCTTGTCGTCGACGCCGGGCGGGACGACGCCGACGCTCTGGCCCTCAAGCACGGGGAAGGGCGTTTCCGCGAAGCTGAGAATGATGTGACGCACGTCGTTGTCGACATCGGGCGCGGTGAGGCGATAATTGCCGATGACCGTCGCGATCGCGGGTCGCGCGCGGTTGAACTGATTGATCGCCGGCTTGAGCGCGCTTGACGGCGCGACGGATTTGCCGCCCGCGCCCGCGTGCGCTTGGGTCAGCAGGGCGTCGACTTCGTCCTCGATGGCCTCGACCGCGCTGGCGACATCGCCGAGATCGACCTGCGCGGGCAACTCGCTCCACGAGTACTGGTCCTCGAGCGAAAAGGCCGCGGGCGTCATGCGCCAGTTGTCGATGGAGCCCGTGGGACAAGGCGAAATGCAATCGAGACAAAAATTGCACTTGGCCGCGTCAACGACGTAGTTGTTGTCGTCATGGGTGATCGCGTCGACCGGGCAGGTCTCCTCGCAGGTGTTGCAGCGAATGCAGATCTCCGGATCGATCAGATGCTGCTTGAGGATTTCGGTCGCGGGCATGACGGGGTTCCTATTATGCCGCGATACGCACATATTCGAAATCACCGGGCTTGGCGTCGATGCCCGCGCGCGGCGGCGCGATCCAGCCGGCGTATTTCCCGGCTTCCGATTCCGGCTTCATCAGCGAGGCGATGAAATCCCCATCGGCGCTTGACGGCAGATAGTCGTCGCGCACCTTCGCCCAGTCGCCATCGCCGATCAGCAGACCCGCGGGCGTCGCGTGGACATCGCGGAATTGGCCGACGCGCCGGTTGAAGGCGACGTGCGGTAGCGACAGACGGAAGTTGACGCCGGCCTTCTCGATAATCTTGTTCCAACGCTCGACGCCCTTGGCGCAATCCTCGGAATAATCATCGCGCAGGCGCATGTTCAGGGCGGTGAGCGCGGGCTCGTCGACGCGGGTGATCTTGCCATCAATGAGCTTGAGCACGGGATAGACCGAGTTCGTCAGGCGGTGATCGTCATCGATCTTGGTTTCCTGAAAGCGTCCCTTCAGGCCGGCATTGTAGAAATTCGCCGAATTGGTGGAGATTTCCGATCCGAAGAGATCGAGCGTCAGGGGATAATGGACGTTGAGCTTCTTCTGGATCGTCGGCAGGTCGATAACGCCGAGCGCGCGGATTTTCTCGATTGCGTTGGGGTCCTCGATACCGGCCTGTTTCATCGCCTGACAGGTGCGTTCGAGAACGCGGCCAACGCCTGTCTCGCCAACGAACATGTGATGCGCTTCTTCCGTCAGCATGAACCGGCACGAGCGCGACAGCGGATCGAAGCCTGATTGCGCGAGACTCTCAAGCTGCATCTTTCCGTCGCGGTCGGTGAAGAACGTGAACATGAAGAATGACAGCCAGTCGGGCGTCGCCTCGTTGAAGGCGCCGAGCATGCGCGGCTTGTCGGCGTCGCCGGAGCGGCGGCGCAGCAACTCGTCGGCTTCCTCGCGGCCATCGCGGCCGAAATATTTGTGCAGCAGATAGACCATCGCCCAGAGATGGCGACCCTCTTCCACGTTCACCTGAAACAGATTGCGCATGTCGTAGAGCGAGGGCGCGGTCTTGCCGAGATGGCGCTGCTGCTCGACGGAGGCCGGTTC
>CAISJZ010000525.1 GCA_903885755.1 uncultured Hyphomicrobiales bacterium
AATCTGGGTGCATGACTACCATCTCATGCCGCTGGCGCGCGAGTTGCGCGAACGCGGTCATGAAAACCCCATCGGGTTTTTCCTCCATATTCCCTGTCCGCCGCCCGACATTCTCGTGACCATGCCGCGTCACGAGGAGACCCTCGGAATGCTGACGCATTACGACCTCGTCGGTTTCCAGACGGAGAACGATCGCGACAATTTTGGCCGATATCTGGTTTCGCGTGGAGCAAGCGTCGCGCGCGACGGACTGACGTACACGCTCGATGGACGGACGACGCGTATCGGCGCGTTTCCCGTTGGCATCGAGACTGCCGTCTTCGCGCGTCTCGCGCGCAACGCGGGGCGAACCGCCTTCGCCGGCGAATTCGCCGATAGCCTGGGCGGCCGACGCCTCATGGTTGGCGTCGACAGGCTCGACTATTCCAAGGGTCTGGAGCAACGGCTGCTTGGCGTCGACAGGTTCTTTGGAACGCGTCCCGAGTGGATATCCAGGGTCACCTTTCTTCAGATCACGCCGACCAGTCGCGGGGACATCAAGGAATACGCGGACATCGATCGCGCCGTGAGCGAGCAGGTTGGTCACATCAACGGCCGCTATGGCGAGGCGACCTGGACGCCGATCCGTTACGTCAATCGATCCTATTCCCGCACGGCTCTCGCGGGCATCTATCGCGCCGCCTCGGTCGCTCTCGTGACGCCGTTGCGCGACGGCATGAATCTTGTCGCCAAGGAGTTCATCGCGGCCCAGGATCCCGAAAATCCTGGCGTCCTTGTGCTATCGCGCTTCGCTGGCGCCTCCGACGAACTCGACGGTGCGGTCCTGATCAATCCGCATGAGGTCGAGGCCTTCCCGGCGGCAATCGCGGAGGCGCTCGACATGCCGCTGGACGAACGGGTCGCGCGACAGACCAGCATGTACAAGGCAATCGAGGCGCGCAATATCAACCAATGGGCGCGGGATTTTCTCGCGGCCCTGGCCGAAACCCAGCGCAAGCCGGGTCTCATCGGCGGCATTCGCGCGCTGTTCGCGCCCTCCAATGGCGATCGAATGCCCTAGAGGCGGGAGCCGTTGGCATTTCCCGCGTTCGTCGTGCTATTCAGCTCCTTCATCGCGCCTCAGCCATGTCGGGGAAACGTCATGCTCGAAAAAGTTGTCATCACCTGCGCTGTCACGGGTAATCTCACGACCCGCGAGCAGCATCCCCAATTGCCAGTCACGCCGCGCGAGATCGCCGACGCCTGCCTTGGCGCCGCGAAGGCGGGCGCCGCGGTCTGTCACATCCACGTGCGCGATCCCGCCACCGGCGTCCCATCGATGGAGGTGGAGCTTTATGTCGAGGTCGTGAAGCTCATTCGCGCGGAAAATTCCGAGTTAATCCTGAACCTGACGACGGGGCCAGGCGGGCGCTTTCAGCCGTCCGATGACAATCCGCGCGTCGCGGGACCACGCACCAATCTCACGATCCCGGAAAAGCGCGTAGAGCATATCGCGCTCATCAAGCCGGATATTTCGACGCTCGATCTCAACACCATGACCTTCGGGCGCGAGGTCGTCATCAACACGCCCGCCAATGTGCGGCGCATGGCGAAGGTCATCCGCGAGGCCGGCGTCTGGCCGGAAATCGAACTGTTCGATTCCGGCGACATCGCACTGTTCAACGATCTCATCGCCGACGGCACGTTGGCGCCCGATCCGCTCTGCTCCATTGTCATGGGCGTGAAATATGGTTTCCAGTGCTCGCCCGAGACACTGCTCTACGCGCGCAATCTCTTGCCGAAAGGCGCTCGCTTCACCGGCTTTGGCATCGGGCGCTGGGCGTTCCCGATGGTCGCGCAATCCTTCCTCGCGGGCGGTCACGTGAGGGTTGGCATGGAGGACGCGGTGTTCATCGAGAAGGGTGTGCTGACGCCGTCGAACGCGGCCATGGTCGCAAAAGCGCGCCGCATCGTCGAGGATCTTGGCGGCGTCATCGCGACGCCAGGCGAAGCGCGCGCGCTGCTGGGGTTGCCGGCGAAGGCCGGTTAGCCCCTTCGGGCCATCCCCAGCACATATTTCCCATATTCCGCCGCGGCGCCGTCCCACACCACGGAATGGTGCGCGGCCGCCGCGAAACAGTCGCGGAACTGCCGCTGCAACACGCCATCGGTGTAGAGCGCGCGGCCTCCGGCGGCGTTAAACAGTTTTTGCACCGCATTGGTGGCGAGCTGGCAGGCATAGGCGGCGTTGCGCTTGCCCTGCACGCTCATCAGCTTCGTGACCTCCTGGCCGCGGTCCAGCGTTTGCATGGTTTCGCGCACCGCGCCCAGATACATGCGCGAAGCGGCCTCGATTTCCGCCGAGGCAAGGCCGACGCCCATCTGCACGCCGACGCTATCGGCGACCGGATTGCCGCGCGATTTGCGTGGACCGGTGAATGAAATATAATTCTCGAGAAACCCTTCGGCGACGCCGACGCACACGGCGGTATAGCTGACCGCCGACACGCCGCCGCGCGGCAGTTTCGAGATGGGGGAGGTGTAGAACAACGTGCCTGGCGACGTGCCGGCATCGTAATCCTTCTTCATCAGCACGCGATGCTCGGGCACGAAGACATCGCGAACGCGGAAACTCTTGCTGCCGCTGCCGGCCAGCCCCATGGAATGCCAGTCGTCGATGATCTCGATCTCCTTCGTCGGGATCACGACGAAGCAGCCGACGGGGTCCTTTGCTTCCTCGATGATATTGCCGCCGCAGATCACCCAGTCCGCGTGATCGATGCCGCTGGAAAAACCATGCACCGCGTTCCAGACAACGCCGCCCGACGCGCGTTTGGCCTTGCCGACCGCGGCGACGGCGACGCAGAGCCTTGCGGCGGAGTTCTCGCCCCAGATTTCATCCTGCGCGTCGAGGCTGAAGGCGGCGAGCTTGAGCGGATTGTCGGCCAGCACCATGTGCACCCACGCCTGCGATCCGCAGCCGCGCGCCAGCGCCTGACTGACTTCGCACAGTACGTCGTAGCCAAGGTCGAAACCGCCATACCGCCGTGGCTGGCAGATGCGCAGCAGGCCAAGATCGACAAAATCGCGCACGGTCTCGACGGGCGCGGTGCGATCCCGTTCGCAAGCCTCCGATCGCGCGGCGAGTTTCGGCGCCAACGCCTCGGCGCGGGCGATCAGGTCCTCGCGGGTTGGGACCTTGCCCGAAATATCGACGGCGAGTTTCGACTGGACGTTCATGATGTCTCCCCGATTCCTGCTCGCTCTAGCGGGTCATCAATCCGCCGAGTTCGGGAACCCGCGGCATTCCGCCAATCTTGCCGGCGATGCGCTTCAGCGCCGCCCATATCGTCGCCTGATTTGAATTGAGAACCGGTTTGCCCAGTTCCGGCTCCAGCGTCGCGATCGTGTCGATCTGCGTGGTGTTGGTGCAACTGAGGAAATAGCCGTCGGCACGCGCGCGCAGATTGGCCCGCACGACCTCGATCCATTTGGCGGGAGGAAAAGAGAGATAGCCATCGCTTGGCGGCAGATTGAGCGCCACGTCATGCAAGGTCTCGAAGCCGAGCGCGGAGAGATAAGCCTTCTCGTGATCGTTGTGCGATTGCTGATAGGGCGAAATGATCACCAGCTTTTTCATGTTCGATGCGCGAAGCGCCTCGACGACCGCCTGCGCCGTCGACATGGCGGTGGCGCCGGAGGCGTCGCTGATGGTCTTGAGAATGGCTTGCTCGCCCTCGGGGCCATGTTCCATCGAATTGGCGGTGCAGTGAAAAACGATGACATCGCATTTGGCGTCGCCAAGGGCGCCGGCGGCGAGCGCGACATCCTCGAGCAGGGGACCGAGTGGCTTGGAATGCTTGCCGGTCATGCGCAGCCGCGTGACGTGAACCGCGACGTCGGGCGGCAGGAACCGCCGGAACTGCGGTTCGCTCAGACGGTTGCTGGAGGGGATGATGAGTCCGACCCGGGCGCGGGCGTAGCCGGTCGAACGTTCGAGCGTCAGGTCCTGGACGGGCATGGCGATGTTCATGGGCGGTTCCTCCGCCGCCGATCCTAATCGAAGCGGGGAGCTTTGCGAACCGGAGGGCGGGAGGCAAAACGACCCCGGCCATGGCAAGCCATGACCGGGGCCTAACGCGGCTCAGGGGCTGGGGGGCTGACGA
>CAISJZ010000526.1 GCA_903885755.1 uncultured Hyphomicrobiales bacterium
GGGCGAGGCCGGGGCGCGAACGATTCGGTTTCGCACCAACGTTGACGATTGGGTCACGGTCGACGCCGATCATCCCCTGCGGTTCGAGCCCGGGCCCTCCGATGGCGTGAAGCCTTACGTTCTTGTGCGCGGCGATCTGTGGGCCCTCGTCGCGCGACCGGTTTTCTATGATCTTGTGGAATTGGGCGAGACGCGCGACATCGACGGGCGCGCCCTGTTCGGCGTGGCGTCGGCGGGACACTTCTTCGTGATCCGGCCAGCCGGAGAGATCGAGGGACTGACATGACGGGCGAAGCCGCGCCATTTTCGGCCGAGGACGTTCGCCGGCGAGCCGCGACGCGGCTCAATCCGCGCGCGGACATGGACCCCTCGTCCGACGCCTGGGGCGATCATTCGCTCAATCCGGGCTTCGTGGTTGGCGATGGCCCGCGCCGGCGCCCGGCCGCCGTGCTCGCGCCGATCGTCGCGCGGGAGGGCGGTGCGACGGTCTTGCTGACACAGCGCGCGACGCACCTGCGCAACCATTCCGGCCAGATCGCTTTCCCAGGCGGCAAGATCGACGCGGACGAGACGCCGCTCGCCGCCGCGCTGCGCGAGGCGCAAGAGGAGATCGGGCTCGACCCGCGCCACGTCACGCCGATCGGGTACCTCGATCCCTACCAGACCGGTACGGGCTTCCGGATTTTCCCGGTCGTGGCGATCATCGAGCCGCCGTTCACGCTGGCGATCAATCACGATGAAGTCGACGATGTATTCGAGACGCCGCTTGAATTCCTGATGAACCCGGCGAACCATCAACTGCACGCGCGCGTGATCGAGGGCGTCGATCGGAGCTTTCACGCCATGCCCTGGAACGAACGCTTTATCTGGGGCGCGACGGCGGGGATGCTGCGCAACCTCTATCTGCGGCTGTATGGCGAATGACCCCCGCGACGATCATCGACGGGCGGCTGGAGGGCGCGGCGTTCCCGCGCGATCCAAAACTCGCGCGCGTTCTGGCCACGCTGAACGGCGAAGGCGAGGAGACGCGCGTCGTCGGCGGCGCCGTTCGCAATGCCTTGCTTGGCGAGCCTGTCGGCGACATTGACCTCGCCACGACCGCGACGCCGGACGAGGTCATGAAGCGCGCGCACGCCGCCGGGTTGAAGGTTGTGCCGACCGGGGTCGAGCACGGCACCGTGACGCTCGTTATCGAGGGGACGCCCTTCGAGGTCACGACCCTTCGCGAGGACGTCGAGACCGATGGCCGCCACGCGACGGTGAGGTTTGGCCGGGATTTTTCGCGCGACGCCATGCGGCGCGATTTCACCATGAATGCCTTGTTCGTCGGCGCGGATGGCCGGATTTATGATTTCGTTGGCGGCCTCGCCGATCTCGCGGCGCGGCGCGTGCGTTTCATCGGCGACGCGCGTCAGCGCATTCGCGAGGATTATCTGCGGATCGCGCGGCTGTTCCGATTTCATGCGGCATACGGCGCGGGCGCGATGGACGGGCCAGCCTTCGCCGCCGCCATCGCCGAGCGCGCCGGGCTCGAGACCCTGTCGCGCGAGCGCATCCGCGCCGAACTGCTCAAGCTGCTCGTGGCGCGCCGCGCCGCCGAGGTGGCCGGGGAGATGTCCGGCGCCGGTCTGCTTGGTCCGCTGTTCGGCGGCGTCACGCTCCCCGCCCGGTTGAAACGGATGATCGACATAGCCGCCGCCCGCGCGCTCGCGCCCGACGCGATCCTCAACCTCGGCGCGCTCGGCGTTCTGGTCGCCGAGGACGCCGCGCGGCTGCGCGAGAGACTGCGCCTGTTGAACGCCGAGGCCGACCGGTTGGCCGTCGCCGCCACGGCGCTGGCGGGCCTGCACGGGCGGGCGACGCCGCCCGGCCCCGGATTTCTGCGCGAATTTCTGTTTCGCCATGGGCGGCAGGGCGCGCTCGACGCGATCCTGCTGGCGCAGGCGGAGGCCAGCGTGGCGGCGGACGATCCGGCGTGGTTGTCCGCGTGGCGGTTTCTGTCCGACACGCCTGAGCCGCGGCTGCCGTTCAGCGGCGCGGATCTCATGTCGCGCGGCGTGCCCGCCGGGCGGGCGATGGGCGAGATGCTCAAGCGCCTGCAGGCCGCGTGGATTCGCGCCGGCTTTCCCGGCGACCCCCAGAGTCTGGCGCGGTTGCTGGACGAGGCGACCGTGGAACGCCGTTAGCGGCAGCCTGTTGAAAACCTGATTTTGGATCGCGTCCCGGCTTGCAATCCGAGGATCTTCATAATAGAACAAACAAAGAACAATTTTATTGCGAATTCATTTCGAGGTGGGTCATGCGTCTGGGCTATGTGATCATTTATGTCGCCGACGTTCAGGCGACGCTGGAATTCTATCAGCGCGCCTTCGGATTGCGGACCCGTTTCCTTCACGACAGCAATAGCTACGGCGAAATGGACACGGGCGCGACGGCGTTGGCCTTCGCCGCGGAATCCCTGATCAAAATGAACGATATCGTCGCGCGGCCAAACCGAAGCGGCGATATTCCGGCCGGCGCGGAGATCGGTCTGGTGAGCGACGATGTTGGCGCGGCGTATCGCAAGGCGATCGCCGCTGGCGCCAGCGCCTGCGTCGCGCCGACGGTGAAGCCCTGGGGCCAGACCGTCGCCTATGTCCGCGATCTCAATGGATTTCTCGTCGAAATCTGTTCGCCCATGGGCGGGTAGGCCCGGCGATTTCCCAACCGCCATTTTCGTATTACCTTGCGGTAAAATGGGAGGCGCTCATGGACTTCAGCCGGCGGCAATTGTTTCGTGCTGGCGTCCTCGGCGGCGGGTTTGTCGTGGGGGCAGGATTCATGAACGCAACCTCCGCCCGCGCGGCACTTCCCGAAAATCTGTTCACGCCGGTTCCAATGCCTCCGCAAGCGCCGGCGAAAGAGGGTTTGGCGAACCTGCCGGGAACCCGCCTGTTCTATTGGGACACGGGCGGCGTTGGTCCCGTGGTCGTTCTCATGCATCCGGTTTCCGGCAGCGCGCTGATGTGGGGCTACCAACAGCCGGCGCTTGTCGCTGCCGGCTATCGCGTCATCGCCTATTCGCGCCGCGGACATTTCGGCTCCGATCCCGCCGACAAGGCCGATGGCGGCGTGGCGTCCGAGGATCTGGCCAATCTCATGAATTTTCTCGGCGTCGGGAAATTCGCCCTGGTCGCGGCGGCGGCCGGATGCAGCGTGACGCTCGACTTTGCCATCTCGCATTCGGATCGATTGCACGCCGCGATCTTTTCCGGCGGTTCGTTCAGCGGCCTCGCGGAGGCCGACTATACGGAGGTTGCAAGGCGCGTCATTCCGAGGGGATTCGATGATACCCCGCCGGAATTCCGCGAGCTTGGCCCCTCCTATCGCGCCGCCAATCCCGATGGGCTCAGGGCCTGGATCGAACTTGAACACAGGGCGGTCAGCGGCAACAGGCTGGGCGCTGGAAACGCAAACGTGATCAACTGGAGCAGCATCGCCCGGATCGCGACGCCCACCCTGTTCATGGCGGGCGCGGCCGACCTTTACGCTCCTCCAGCGCAGATGCGCATGGTGGCCGCCCATGTTCCGGGCGCGGAGATGGCGATCTTTCCCGAGTGCGGACATTCCCTGCACTGGGAACAACCCGAGGCGTTCAATCGGACGGTGATCGGGTTTCTCGATCGACATGCCCGATCGCCGGGTCCGCGATAGCGATTCGCGGGTTCGCCGGTTTTGGATTATCGTTCGACCATCGGTGGCTGGAGGTCGGGCGTGAGTATCACCCGCAAGATGCCCGCGGATGTGGCGCGCTCGCTCGCCGAGCGAGGCCGGATTCGCGCCCGGGCGAAAGATGTGGGCGGCGACGCTTGGCGGCGCGAGACCTTCACCCTGCCGCGCCTCGAGGCGCGCGAAAAGGCGCGCGAATGGTTCGCCCGTTTCCCCAAGGCCGCCTACATGACGGAAATCGAGCGCTGGCGAGAGCTTGAGGACGATCGCATCGAATTCACCATGCGCCGGCTGCCAACCGCTGACTGATTACTCGAAATCGACGTCGGGGGTTTTCCACGCCAGATGCTGGCCGCCGTCGACGGCGATCATCTGCCCGGTGACAGCCAGCGCGCCAGCGAGAAAGGCGACGGCGTCGGCGATCTCGGCGGGCTCCGCGCCCCTCGCCAGCGGCACCGCGCCTGCCTCGCGCGCGAAGGCGGATGTATCTTGCAAGTGGTTGGCGAGCGTCGGCCCGGGACCGACGGCGTTAACGCGAATGCGTGGCGCGAAGGCCTGCGCCATGGTTTGGGTCGCTGTCCACAGGGCCGCTTTCGACAGGGTGTAGGAGAAGAAGCCCGGGTTGAGCCGCCAGACGCGTTGATCGACGATGTTGACGATCGATCCGCGCAGGGTCGCGGGCAGGGCGGCGGCGAAGGCCGCTGACAATTGCGCTGGCGCGCGCAGGTTGACCGCGAAGTGCCGTTCCCAAAGCTCGTCGTCGAATGCTTCGGCGCGATCATCCGCGAAGATGGATGCGTTGTTGACGAGCAGGGTGACTGGACCGATCGCGTCTTGCGCGCGACCGATTAGCGCCGCGACCTCATGGGTGTTCGAGAGATCGGCGACCACGACGCAGGCGGCGCGACCGCGCGAGCGCAAATCATTCGCGAGGGCCTCCGCGTCGGCGCGCGAGCGCTCGCTGACATGTAGCGCGACGTCGTAACCCTCATTCGCCAGACGTTCGGCGATCGCGCGGCCGATACGCCGCGCGGCGCCCGTGACAAGCGCGGCTCCCTTGCTGTCCGTCATTCCCGCTCCCCGATCTCGTGGGCATCCTAACCGAAAAATCCGCGTCGCGGCGATTTCATCGCCTCGCGCCATGAAATCGCCTCACCGATGAATCCGGGGGCTCTCCAGGTCGCGCGTCCGCGCGCGGGGCGCGCGCGAATGTCCTTGCGGCGGTGGACTGAAATGAATCGTAACAAAGCGTCAACCATGAGGAAATGGTTAATCAAACAACGCAAATTCGCCGCGCGATCGCCCGATTTTAAAAGCATTATCCTTGTTAAGTCGTGAGTATGGAACGGCGAAAACGACGGTGTCTCGTCCGTCCGCGTATATGTCTGGAGTTCTGGGTCATGAAACTGATTTCCCTCGGCGCTGTCGCCATTGCACTGCTCTCCGCCGTCGCGGCGCGGGCGGCCGACATGCCGAACCGCAAATATTCTCCGCAGCCAGCGGAGCCCGCCTATATCGCGCCGGTTCCCGTGTTCACCTGGACCGGCTTCTATGCCGGCGTGAACGCGGGCGGCAATTGGGGCAGCGCCACCGGCGGGGCCTCGCAATTCTGGGGCTCGCCGAGTGGCGCGGTATTCGGCCTCATCGGCGGCTACAATTACCAGATTGGCCAGGTCGTGCTCGGCGTCGAGGGCGACTGGGACATCGACGGCGCGCGCGGCACGAAATCGCTGCCCGGACCGATCGTGGGAGTCGGCAAGCTCACGAACGAACTGACGGTGCGCGGGCGTCTTGGCTACGCGGCGGATCGCGCGCTGGTTTACGTCACTGGCGGCTATGCCGGCGGCTGGATTTCCGGATCGATCGCCGACGCCACGACTGTCCCCCCCTACTTCAGCAACGCCGGCTGGCATAATGGTTTCGCCGTTGGCGCGGGTATCGAATACGCCTTCACGAACAATATATCCGGCAAGGCGGAGTATCTGTTTACCGGGCTCAATCAGACAAACGTCTTCTCCCCGCCGCACGCAATTACCGCGGGGATCAACGAAAGCGCCGTGCGCGCGGGCGTGAACTACCACTTCTAGGCCCGCCTCAAGACGATGGGACAGCAGCCCGGCGATCATGTCGCCGGGCTGTTTTTTTTGCGTGGCGCGGGGTCACGGCCGTTTCCGGACGGCCGGGAATGGGGTAAGTCTTTCCCGCGCGGCTTTTTGCGCGCGAGGAGGTTCCCATGGGTTTATTGACATTCGCGAAACATGTTGGCGCGGCGATTTTCGGCGGCAGCGAGGCGCAGGCGGCTTCGGCGGACGAGTTGAAGAAGGAGGCGGCCAAGCATGGTCTCGACGTCTCCGGCGTTAACATCGAGGTTGATGGCGACAAGGTGAAGGTGTCGGGCATGACCGCTTCCACCGAGCAGGCCGAGAAAATCGCCATCGCCGTCGGCAATACGATGGGCGTGCAGACCGTCGAGAACAACATCGCGCCAGCCAAGGTCGCGCCCGAGTCGAAATTCTACACCGTGAAATCCGGCGACACGCTCTGGAAGATCGCGGAAGACCAGTACGGCCACGGCAAGGGCGGCCAGTACAATGTGATCTTCGAGGCGAACAAGCCCATGCTGTCGAACCCGGACAAGATTTATCCTGGCCAGGTGTTGCGCGTTCCGCCACTGCCCTGATCGGTTCCTCCATCATGCGAAAGGCGCGGGCATGATCCCGCGCCTTTTTTGTTGGCGCGCGTTCTGATTGAATGCGCGGGAAAAATGTCCGGGGGAAACGGGGGCGAGACTTGACCACGTCTGCATCAGGGCGGAAGCCGAAAGTCGCCATCATTGGCGCTGGCATGGGCGGTTTGTGCGTGGCGGTCGCCCTGCACAAGCGAGGCCTTGACGTTCACGTTTATGAACGAGCGCCGGCGCTCGGCGAATATGGCGCCGGCCTGCAACTGGGGCCGAATTGCTTCCGTGTGTTTCGCGCGCTCGGCCTTGGCGACGCGTTGCGCCGCGCGGCCTTCGAGCCGCTGAATAACGTCTCGATCAATTGGGACGACGGGAGCCTTCGCTACATCGAGCCCATGAAGGGCAATTACGAACCGCGGTTCGGCGCGCCCTACATGACGGCGCATCGCGGCGACCTGCATCGCCTGTTTCGCGAGAACCTGCCGGAGCGGCGTGTCAGCGTGTCCAAGCATTGCATCGGCGCGGAGTCGCGCGGCGAAATCGCGGTGGCGAGGTTTTCCGACGGAACCGAGATCGAGGCCGACGTGCTGATTGGCGCCGATGGCATTCGCTCGGCCATTCGCCAGCAATTGTTTGGGGCCGACAGTCCGCGCTACACCGAACAGATGGCCTGGCGCGCCATTGTTCCGATTGACCGCGTGCCGCGCGCGTTCGGGCCCAACAATTCAACGCGGCTTGATCGAGGCGACTATTTCGGCTGGCTTGGGCCCAACGGACACGTGATCTGCTATCCCATCGGCGATGGCGACATGCTCAACATTTTCGCCGGCCATGTGTCGGAAGACTGGGTCGAGGAATCCTGGACCGCGCCATCGAGCAAGGAAGAACTGATCGCCGCGCACGCGGGCTGGAACGAGGCCCTGCTGGAGATTTACTCGCATGTCGGCGACGTCTTCAAATGGGGCATCTTCGATCGCGATCCGCGGCCAGAGTGGCGTAGCGGCCGTGTCGTGCTGCTCGGCGACGCCGCCCACCCCACCATGCCGACGTTGGCGCAGGGCGCCAACATGGCGATCGAGGATGGCTACGTTATCGCGCGCTGTCTCGCCGATCACGTTGACGACCCCGTCGCGGGGTTGAAGGCGTTCGTCGCCGAGCGGCAGCCGCGCACGGCGCGCGTCACCCTGCAGTCGCGCCAGCAGTTCGCCAATAACCGCATGGTTCCCGCCCCGCCGCCGTTGTCGCGCGACTGGATTTTCGAACACGACGTGACGGCGTGATTCAGCGCGTGGCTCTGGTCGCCTCGAACGCGGGGACGCGCGCGGAAAACTCATCGAGGAAGGCGACGAGGCGGGGATGTCTTTCTCGCCATGCGCCACCGTGGCGCAGATCGAGAAATCCGAGCGCGCAGGCGAGCGCGATGGAGCCAACGTCGATGGCGCCTTCAGGCGGCGCGGCTTCCATGCCATCGAGCGCTCGATCGATCTTGCCTCGTTGCATGTCGATCCATTTTGGCGACCGTTCATGCGGTTCGCGAAAACGATTTTCATATCCAAGCAGGACCGCCGCGTCCATGACGCCATCGGCGGTCGCCTGGGTCGCGAGCACGCGAAACCGCTGGCGCGAATCCCAGGGGATAATGCGGTCGCCACCGGCCAGGTGATCGAGGAACTCCAGAATCACGCGGCTGTCGAAGAGCGTCGTGCCATCTTCCAGCAGCGCGACCGGAATCTTGTTAAGCGGGTTCCTCTGGCGCAGCGCGTTGTTGGCGTCATCCGGCGCGTCGATGAATTCAACGCGATTGGAAAGGCCGAGATGAGCGACGGCGATCCGGCACTTGCGCGCGAAGGGCGAGGCCGGAACCATGCGAACGCTGATCATCTTAAATTCCTGGTCGAAAGGGAATCGGTCAATCCGCGGGTTGAGGGCCGTCGTAGCCCTCGACGATCACGAGATCGATGAGGCTTCTGCCCTTGCGCTTTTCCATCGCGGCGACGTATTCGGGCGACATGTAGCAGGCGCGAGCATTCGCGTAGTTCTCGAATTCGATGATGACGTGACGAGAGCGTGTCGCTCCCTCGGGCGTCTCCGAGGCGCCGGCGCGCACGAGAAAGCGGCCGCCGTACTTGCGAAACGCCACCGCGTTGGCCGCCTGATATTCGCGGTATCCCTCGGGGTCGCTGACATCAACGTGACCGATCCAGTAGCCCTTCGCCATCATCGCCTCCCCCGCCGCGTCGCGCGCGCGTGGGAGCATAGTATGAAAGCGCCTGGCGCGTCGCGCCTATTCTCCCGCCAGCCAGTCGACCCGCCAGCCCGCGCCGGCGCCGCGCGCGAGAGTCTTCGCCAGCCACGGCAACATGACGCGCGCCTCGGCCTCCAAGGGAAATGGCGGATTGACGATGATCATTCCATTGCCGGCGAGAGGACGATCCTCGAGGATGTTTTCAACGTCGAGTTCCAGGCGCAGCACGCGCCGCAGGTCGCCGCTCGCGAGGCGCCGCGCGAACGCCGCCGCCTCGACCGGACGCTTCAGTGGATACCACAGGGCGTAGCAACCGGTCGGCCATTTGGCCCAGGCTGTCTCGATGGCGCGCGCCAGACGATCGAACTCATCGCGTTCCTCGAAGGGCGGATCGACAAGCGCGAGGCCACGACGCTCGACTGGCGGCACATAGGCGTTCAGCGCGACGTAGCCGTCGATGCGGATCGCCTTGACGCGCCGGTCCCGTCCGAGGGCGCGGTTCAACATCCGCGCGTCATGCTCGTGCAACTCGCACATCGTGAGGCGGTCGATCGGCCGCAGAAGGCGCTGCGCGATCACCGGCGAGCCGGGATAGGTCGGGGGCGCGGCGCCGGGCGTCAGATGCAGAACATCGAGGTAGGGTTTCAGAAGATCGCGCACGTCGGCGGGCATGTCGGCGTCAGCGAGCCTGCCGACGCCATCGCGCCATTCGCCGGTGCGAATGGCTTCGTCGCTCGACAGGTTGTACTGGCCGACGCCCGCGTGGGTGTCGATGTAGCGCAGGGGCGTGTCCTTGCGCATGAGATAGACGAGGATGCGGGTCAGCAGGGCGTGCTTGAACACGTCGGCGAAATTGCCGGCGTGGAACGCGTGGCGATAATTCACTTGGTCGCGTCCCGGACGATCACCGCGGCGCCGGAATGCTGATCTGGCGCGAGCGGCAGGAGCCGCGCGCCACTTCCGGACAGGCGCGGAAATCGCGCAGGTCCTTGGTCAGGCAGAACCGCACTTCCTGCAGCACGCCGCGCTGGCAGCCGACGGCCATCATGCCCGGACGCAGGCGCGGATTCGCCTCCTGAAAGGATCGCATGATATCGGCGGGCGCGACCTGTTCGTCCGCCTTGAGTTTCTGGAATTCGGCGGGAATCTGCACCTTGTCGCGGGCGAATTTGGCGTCGGCGAAATAGTCCGTCGCCGACTTGCCGGTGCAGGTGCCATGCTTGCGCCATTCGTAGCGGGCAAGCCCCTCGTCGGGATAGACGCCGTGGGTCGAATCCAGCGCCGTTCGCGTGGGAGGACGCGACGACGGGTCGCAATCGGAGGGAAAGCCACGCTCGAATTGCGGCCACAGACCATGCACGACGAAGCCGAGATTAGTCCCAAGATCGCACTGGTTGCGGGCCTTCTCCGCGCCGCCCGTGGCGCAGAAGCCGGACGACCAGGACAGCGACAGCACATAAAAATCGAAATTGCCGGCGGCGGCGGTCGGACCGCGGCGGAATACGCGGCCGCCGCCGCTGTCTGGAGCGTCCTGTGAATCGTCCGTCGGGGCGACGGTCGGGCCCGGGCGGCGCACGCGATCGGCCGCTGGCGGGGGATCGCGATCCTGGCATTTGTCCAGAATGCAGCCGCTCTGGGCCAGTTGAATCCCTTGCTGGGCAACGGCGCCCGTCGCGAAAAACGCGGCGAAGGAAAGACCGAGCGCGAGCGCGCTGGCTTGAAAGGATTTGGACAATTCGACCTCCCGCCGCGGCTTCAGGGGCGCGCGGCCTTGCAATTCAATCCATAGGCGTAATTACGATCGAGGCCGACGATGCACCAGTCGACCCCCCAATTGGTGGCGGTGCTGACCCAGGTGCGACTGGTCAGTAGTCCCAGGGTGACGCTCTGGGCGACGCTGCCGAAAATATCGGTCCCGGTCATGCCGAGGTCTTCGCCAACCGTATAATAGATTTCGCGGACCTTCTGGTCGGTCATGACCGCTTTGGCCGAGCAGTAGCGACGGGGAATGTAATCGACGCCGGTCGACCGGAACCCGGTTTCGCGGATATTGTCCAGCCCATTGATATCAAGGCCTGAATTCCAGTAGCTGGCTTCCCGGTCGTGGAAGCGGGACTGGATCGTCCCGATCACGCCCGAATCGGCACATTGGGGAACGATCGCCTGCCAGCGGGCGTAGCGCTGTTCGGCGGGCGTCAATGGGCGCGCTTGCGCTGCGCAGATGACGGCGACCCCCACGATCGCGGCCAGCGCGCCGGCGGCGCAAAGAGAGTTGAGACGCATGGTGACCCCTGGATTCCCGTTGTGCTGACGATGCGTCGGCGGTTGGGCGGGGTCAAGAGGCTCCAGGGTTTCCCGGCGGCTGGCAGGCGCAGTTCCACCGAATCGTTGCGCGGGCGCCTCAGTGGGCCGGGACAGCGGCCCTGTTTCTCAGCCATTCCGGCTTCAGGATCGCCTTGGCGATGCCCCTGATCTGACGTTTGGCGTCGTAAAGCGAACTCGTTCGCGAGACGACATAACGTGAGGCGAGTTCGCCGCCGAAGGCCGCCATGAACTTGAACCGGCTATCGGTGGTGACACCGTCGAAGTCGAGAACGCGCCCCAATTCGTGCGCGATCTCGATGCCGGCCCAGATCAACAGGCTGACGGCGCCAATGTCCGCCACGGCGCGGTCGCGGGTCGACAGGAAATAATAGAGTTTGTCCTCGTCCCAGACGAAGAAGATCGCCGCGTGAACAACGCCATGCACGTCAGTCGCCGCGAGGATTCGCCCCTGCCCGCGGGCGATGGCGGCGGCGTGAAGCGGGCGTACGATATTGACATCGAAATACGACGGCTCGCCGTCGAGATTGCCGAGATAGAACGCGATGAAGGCGTCGACATCGGTGACTTCGCGCACATCGAGTCGCTCACGGGCGCGGCGCACGACATTGCGCGTCTTGTCGCGCAGTCCATCCCAGAGCGTGGATATCGGCTCGCGGCAATCCAGCAGAAGGGTTGGCATGACGCGCACGTCGCAGCCCGACGCCATGAAGATCGCGAGGTCCTGGCACGACGGATCAAGGGTCATTTCAACGTGATCGTGGCCGGCGACCGATTCCAGCAATTCCTGAACGACTGAATGAGTAAATCGCACGCGCGATTCGGTCTTCTCGCCTTCGGGCGAAACAACAGGGCCCAGCACGCGGGTGATCGGCGGCATTTCGCACACGCGCATGTTGCCCATCATGCGTTCGACGAAGCGAAGATAGCCGACAACGCGACCACCACGAATGGCGGTCGCCTCGCGCCAGCGGCCCGGCGCCGCGGCGTCAAGCCACCAGTCCTCGTGGAAAATCGTCTTGTGCATCGACCCCCGCAGCCGGACGGCGCGCGTTGCCCCTTAGTCAATTGCTCACTCTGGGTCAGGGTCCTAAACGAACATTGAACGGTCGCGTTCAGGATTTGGCATGGTTAACGAACCCACCCAGCGGAATGGTCCGGGGATTTCGTGATCCCAGGAGGTCGATGACTTCGACGCCGCCCGCGTCGTTGAGCGTATGAACCCCGTGAAACCCCTGTCCGGGTCGCGCGATCAGTCGCGCCGCGATGTTCTGGGAATAATCGCGTTCATCTAGGCGATCGATCGAGCAATCCTGGGTCGGACGATAGAGGCGGCCGTCGCGCTCGAAGACCCGGCCCGCGGCGCGAGCTTGCGAGGCGTCGATCAGGACCGGATTTTTTTCGTGTGGCGTCCATGCGCCCGTGATTGTGTCCGCGTGGAACAGGCGCAAACTGTCCCAATCCGACTGTCCATCCTCGCCCACCGTGGCGAACAGCCAGAGCTTGCCGTCGGTCTCCAGCAAGGTCGCGTCGGCGGCGACAATATTGTCGATCAGGACGGTCTCCCTGACCCAGACATCGGGGAACCGCTCGGCGCGATAGAGTTCGAGACGATTGGCCGCGCAACTCTCCGGCAGCATGTAGACGACGCCATCGCGTTCGAAGACAAAGGGATAGGACAAATGATACGGTGTCTCGAGCACGGGCCTTGGCGCGCTCGCGACTCCATCGGGCGAGATCGTGAAGACGCTGATGACGCCCTTGTTGGTCGCGTAGGGAAACTCCTCGACGAAAACCCACGTCTGGCCGCCGTTGGCGAAGGCGAACGGGTCCGCGTAATAGCGCGCGCCATCATCGCGAAGGATTGCATAGTCGGCCCTCGGCCACGCGAAGGTCTGGCGGACGGCGTCGTCGTTGAAGCGGCGCCAGGCGACGCGCCAGGCCTCGCCGCCCTGGGAGAGCTGTTGCAATCTCCGCTCGACGCGGCCGGCGAGCGAGGAGAAGCCGAAGGTCAGCGGCTTGAGAAAATCGACATGCGACTCGACCGGACGCGATTCGAGCGCGCTCATGGTCATTTCCATGTCGATCCGACGAACCGCGATAACGATGAGATCGTTGACGCGGGCGACGACGCGATTGAACGAATCCTTGAACCGATGCGGATGTTCGATCGCCGCGAGCCCGCGCGCGCGTTCGACGATGGCGGCGTCCGCGGACCGCAGCGCGATCGCGATGGCGGGAGAGCGGCCGTCGAGCAGCGCCGACATGGCCGCGCCGTCGCCGACGCGGGTATCGAACAATGGAAACAGGGTTGGACACTCGCGGGCCGCGCTGGCGTCATCGGTGAAATCGATGACAACGTCCGCGGCTCCCTCGAAGCCTTGCCCGTCAAACCCGATCGGCGCGAGAAAATCCTGGCTCAACGGGCCATATACGAGATCCTCGAACATCATTAACAAATCGACGCCGCGAGGCGCCGGCTCGTTTCTTTCGATGAAGGCAAGGCGGGTGTCATGGCCCGCCGCGCGCAGCCGCCGCGCGAGACGGTCGTGCCGCGCGCGCATTCGTCCCTGAATGACTGCGATTTCGATCCGCATGGGTCCTGCTCCGCGGACGAGGCGATTCACCCTAACACGCGAGTCCTCGTGCGAGCGCGACGGGCATGATGTAGGGTGAACCGTAAATTTTGATTGAGCAGGCGGCGGAATGGACCGGCGGAAGATCTTTCTTTACACCCACGGTCTGACCGGCGGCGGCGCCGAGCGTGTCTGGGCGCTGCTGGCCAGTGGCTTCGCGCGCCGTGGCCACGACGTGACGCTGATCACCGATTTCGTCGCGGACCAGAACGACGGCTTTGTCGATCATTCCGTTCGCCGGATCGTTCTTGGCGGTGGCCATGCCGTCAGCGTTCTCCGACTGGCTAGACTGCTGGCGAGCGAGCGGCCGGACATCTCGATCTCGGCCCTGAGCGTCTCCAATATCAAGCATGCCGCTGCGGCCTGTTTCGCCGGTCGGTTGTCACGCGCGGTCCTGTCCTTTCACGGCTATTCGGAGACCGAGCCACAATTGCTGTCGCGGCTTGGCTACATCGCGACGGCGGTCCTCAGCCGGGCGACAGCCGCGTCTGTTTGCGTTTCGGAGGGATTGCGCAATTACGTCGTCGGGCGCTGGCACGGCGACGCCCGCAAGGCGCGCCGCATCTACAATCCAGTCGATCCCGGCCCCAACAAGCCGGCCTCCAGCGAAGCTGAATTGCTGGCGCGTGGACCGGTGGCGCTCGCCGCTGGCAGAATGGTTGATTACAAGGGCTTTCCCGCGCTCATCCGCGCCTTCGCGAAAGTCCAGCCCGCGACAGCGCGGCTGGTGATTCTGGGCGAAGGCGAGGATCGCCCGCGGATCGAGGCGGAAATCGCGCGACTGGGTCTTGGCGATCGCGTCACCCTCGCGGGTTATGTGCGCGAGCCCTGGGATTATTATCGCCGGGCCTCCTGTTTCGTGCTGCCGTCCGACAGCGAGCCATTCGGACTTGTCGTTGTCGAGGCGTTGGGCAATGGCCTCCCCGTGGTTTCAACCGATTGCGATGGGCCGCGGGAAATTCTCGCGAATGGCGCCCATGGCTCCGTCGTGCCGAGAGGCAACGAAGACGCGCTCGCCGCCGCGCTCTCCCGCGCGCTGGCCGCGCCCGGCGATCCGCTGCCGCGTGTTGAACGGGCGCGGTATTTCTCGCTTGAACGCGGCCTTGATGAATACGAGGCGCTGATCGCGGATGTGATCAAGCCCAGGGGGACTACGCGAGCTTCGTCCAGAGCAACCCGCCATTTCACCGCGCCCATGGGCGCGAACTGAGGACGATCATGTCATTCGGGGCGCCAGGCGAAGACGGGACGAACGGGCGGGAAACCGCTCGTCGCCCGGCTCCGCGCAAGGTTCTCCTTTACACGCACGCGCTTGCCGGCGGCGGCGCGGAGCGCGCGCTCGCGCTTCTGGCGAGCGGTCTGGCGCGGCGCGGTCACGACGTGATTTTCGCGGCGGATTATCGCGCCGATGAAAACGAGGGCTTTCTAGACGCGGCGGTTCGGCGGGTCGAACTGGGCGCCAACCATGCGCAAGCCGTGGTCTCGCTCGCGCGCGTTCTGCGGCTGGAGAAGCCTGACATCTCCATTTCGGCTCTCGGCGCGAGCAATCTGAAGCACGCCGTGGCGGCCGTGCTCGCGGGCCGGCGGCGTCACGCCATTCTCAGTTACCACGGGTTCTTCCGCAGCGAGCCGAGGCCGTTGAGCCGGTTGTCGTTTCTGTTGACGCCGTTTCTGACGCGCGTGACGGCGCGCACGGTCGCTGTTTCAGGCGCGTTGCGAGAGGACCTCGTCAGGACATGGCGAGCGAACCCAAACCAGACGCGCCACATTCAGAATCCGGTCGTCTGGGGCGTGGCGGGCCCGACGCCGACCGAGGAAAGCCTGCGTCGCCGCGAGCCGATCGTGCTGGCTTGCGGGCGTCTGACCGCGGACAAGAATTTTCTGGGCCTCGTGCGTGCCTTCGCGAAGGTCGAACGTCGCGACGCGCGCCTCGTGATAGTCGGCGAGGGCGAGGAGCGCGGCGCGATCGAGGCCGAGATTGCCCGTCTCGGACTCACCGGGCGCGTGGAACTACCCGGTTATGTCGCCGAGCCTTGGACCTATTATTCGCGCGCGGCCTGCCTCGCGGTGAGTTCGCGCGTGGAATCCTTTGGCATGGTCATCGTGGAAGCGCTGGCGCACGGGCTTCCAGTGGTCGCCACCGATTGCGGCGGACCGCGGGAAATTCTCGATGAATCGAACGTTGGCATTCTGGTGCCGGTTGGCGACGAGGCGGCGATGGCCGCTGGCATCAACGCGGCGCTGGCCAATCCTGGCGATCCCCGGCCGCGCGTGGGTCGCGCCAGAAGCTTTTCACAGGACGCGTCGGTCGCCTCCTACGAGTCCCTGTTCGACGAGGTTGGCCGGCATGCGAGCGCCGCCATGCGCGTGATCGCGATGGCGTTCTGCGCGCTTTGCGTCGTCTTCTGAAAAATCGATCGTTGCCACGATAAAAAGGCGCGTCCGTGGACGCGCCCTTTTTGTCGTGAACCGGGGTGGCGGGATCAGGCCGCCGCTTGCGCCTTGCTCATGTTGGCCGTGGCGCTGTCCCGTCGCGCGGCGCCGCCTTGCAGCGCGCGATGATGGGCAAAGAGGCGCGACATCTGCGTCTCGATTGAATAAGGCGCGACGCGCTCGTGCACGCGCGCCGGATCAACGCGACCAGCGAAAATGTCGTCGCGAAGGCGAACAAACGCGTCGATCAGGCTTTCGAGGCAAGACTCAACGGGATCGGTGCGCTCGATGAGTTCGCCGCTGACGCCGGCGACGATCAGTGGATCGTATTGCGGCAGACGGATGGCGCAGAAAGGTCGGCCCGCCGACAGGGTTTCAAGGAGATAGCACGGCATGCCCTCGAAATAGGACGTCAGCGCGCCGGCATGGCAATGCGCGACAATCCGCGCGACGCCATCGGCGGACCGAACGCCGTGCCGGACCGTGCAATCCTCGATCCCGGCGAATTCCGGGTAGCGCGCGGGATCGGTCGAACCGACGTAGTGGAATTCAAACTTGCCATCGAGACGCGCGCGGAGCCCGGCGAGCGCGCGGAACATCAGCGGCGGGTCCTTGAATTCGTCGAGGCGGCCGGCGAAGACCACGCGGAACACTCCATCCGTCGTGTCGAAGGGGGTTGGCGCGAAGCGTTGCGTGTCAACGGATACGGTCATCACCTCGGCCTTGCGCGCGGCGCGCGGCAGGATGGAGTCAAGCCGCGTAATGATGTTCGGATTGACGCAGAGCACCTTGTTGGCCAGCGTCAACGCGACAGTCTCGTTCAGCCGATGCACGAACCAGAGCTTCTTGATGAGGCTGTCCATCTTCTGCTCTTTCGAGCCCTCGCCATGAACCATCTGAATGGTTTTGAGGCCAAGAAGCTTCGGCAGGACGGCGAATTCAAATCGCTGCAGGTCGGCCGAGATTGGCGTCCCCTTCGCCGCGGCGCGAAGCCTCGGCAGGAAGCGCAAGGCGCCAAGCGCGAAGCGGAATGTCGTCGATCCCAATAGCTTGCGGCTCGCCAGATTGATGCGCGCTGTATCGATGCGCACGACGGGCATGAAGTCGATGACGCGGCCATCGACCTCGACCTCTCGAATTTTCCCGAGCTCGCAGTCGCCCAGTTCATCGACGCCGACGAACAGCACCGAAAAGTCCTGGGGATGGCGGCTCAGAATCAGGCGAACGTGTGTTTCGATGCCGCCGAGCTTGCCGCCTCGCGGGTCCATCGGATGCATGAGCAGAATGCGGTGTCGCGAGGTCATCAATTTGGCCTCAGCGCGTCGTCGGACCAAGGCTTGGCGCGCGACCGAAGTGTGGCGCGCGAGCCTGGGTCGGGATCAGGGCGATCATGGCGAGCACCGCCGCGCAGCGCGCGTAGCGGATGGCCATGCGCTGCGGATTGCTGGCGAGGCGCCAGGCCCATTCGAGCCCGTGATTCTGGAAGAATTTCGGCGCGCGGACCTGGTCGCCCGCGATGAAATCAAGCGCGGCCCCGATGCCCAGGAAACCGAGGTTGGGGTGTCGCGCGCCCATGCGGTCGGCGAAAGCTTCCTGCTTGGGAGCGCCCAGCGCGATGAAGCAGATGCGCGCGCCCGCGGCCGCCATCCGCCGCGCGGCGTCATCGGCCGCTGGCGATGTCGGGTTGAAGCCTTGCGGCGGGGCTTCCATGAAGTTGATCTTGATGCGCGGGAACATGCGCCGGAGATTGGCCGCCGCGCGTGCGAGAGACTGGGTGCTCGACCCGTAGAAGGCGACCGGGATGCCCTCGCGTGCCGCGGCCTCGCACATGGGAATGACAAGATCGGCGCCGGTGACGCGATCGATCCTGACGCCCTGCTTGCGCGCCAGCCAGACGACCGGCGCGCCATCCGCGGTTACGAAGGTCGCGCGGCCATAGGCGGAACGGAACGCCGGGTCCGACCGCCGCTTGACGAGGTGATCGAGGTTCAATGTGAACAGGGTAAATCCGACGCCGGCGGTCAGGCGATTGATGGACGCCTTCACCACTTCGCTAGTTGAAGCGATATTGATATCCTGGCCGTCGATTGAGGCCAATGCGCTCGGCGCCACCGCTGACAGAGCCATTTCGAACCATCCCATTCCACGAGAGTTGAACTCGGAGGGAAGGCTGCAAGGCGACGGCCAGCATTTTCCGTATCAAAATGATACGAAATGACGTTTTCGGAACGGGGGGTGGTTCAGTCCGCGGCGGGACGAAGCGCGCGAAGTCGAAGGGCGGCCAGGCGAACGGCACGTGGATAGAGCGCCGCCAGGGCCAGCGCGTAGGCGGCTCCGCCCATGGCGAGATCGACCAGGACGCGGGCCAGTGGCGGCGCCGAAAGATTGGCGATCGCGGGGGTCATCAGCACCGAACACATGACCGCGGTCGCCGCCGATATGCGCGCGATATGGTCCCAAGGGATGACAAGACCAAAGCGCGAGACACCGAGAATAAAGCCGAACAGCGCGCCAATGGTCGCGCCGGCGA
>CAISJZ010000527.1 GCA_903885755.1 uncultured Hyphomicrobiales bacterium
AGCATCGGCCTCGCCGTCACGATGGTCGGCGTCGGCGCGGCGGCGGCGCTCAGCGTGCATCATGTCTCGAAGCGCTGGTCGAATTTCGGCGCCTTCGCCGATCGCGCGCCGTTCGCCTCCGTCGCGCTGATGGTCGTGCTGGGCCTCTACACAGCGTGGCTCGGCTGGAGCGCGTTGGTGTGAAGTCAGGAGGGGATTCCAATATCCCCGTTCCATATCTCGGCGTTGCGGCCCTGCCAGTCCTTGAAGAAGGCGATCATCGTGGCGTCGTTGACGATGTCGACGGTCACGCCGCGCGCGCGCAAAAACTCCTCGTTGCCGCCGAAATTCACGGCGTCGGCGATGACCACGCGCGGAATGCCGAACTGGATGATCGTGCCCGAACACATCATGCAGGGGCTCAGTGTCGTGTAGAGCGTTGTCTCATGCCAGCGGCCAAAGAGACCCGCCTTCATGATGCAGTCGGTCTCCCCGTGCAGGGTGACGACGTGCTTCTGCTGGCGCTGGTTATGCCCCTCGGAAACCAGCGTTCCCCGCCACGCCAGCGCCGCGCCCACGGGCACGCCGCCCTCGCCAGCGCTCTTGATCGCCTGAACGATGGCCCGGTTGAGGAAGTGCTGGTCGCTCTGGTCCACCTTCGTTCTCCATTTCGACGCTTCCGCCGGTGTTTTCCCGTGCATTTCGCGCGATGGCGATTTGCGCGCGGGTCATGGGGAGCTAGAACCGTGCCATGACCCTGCATCTCCTGAAACTCTGCGTCGGCGCGGAGTCGATCGCCGACATGGAAGAGTGGATCGCCGAAAAGCTCGCGGTCAAGAAGGCGCGCGGCGAAAAGGTCGAGCAGCCCCACCGCACCCGCATGGTCCCCAAGCGCGTCGCCGAACTGCTCGACGGCGGCTCCATGTACTGGATCATCAAGGGGCAGGTGGCGGCGCGCCAGACCATTCTGGATGTTCGCCCCTTCACCGACGACGATGGAATTTCGCGCTGTCACATCGTGCTGGAGCCCGAGATGATCCCGGTCATGCCGCGCCCGCACCGTCCGTTCCAGGGCTGGCGCTATCTCGCCGACGCCGACGCGCCGGCCGATCTCGACAAGGGCAACGCCATCGTCGCCGAAATGCCGGAGCAACTGCGCCGCGAATTGCGCGAAATGGGCCTGCTTTGAGCGAAGCTCCCATTCGCGACAGGATCGCCGCCGGCACGAGCGAATTCCGCCGCGTGAACATCGCCGTATTTTCCTGCGGCTTCTCGATTTTCGCGATTCTCTATTGCACGCAGCCGGTGTTGCCGCAGCTCGCGCGCGAGTTTTCCGTCACCCCCGCGCAATCCTCGCTGGCCCTGTCGCTGACGACCATCACCATGGCCATCGCGATGCTCTTCGCCAGTTCACTGTCCGAGGTTTATGGCCGCAAGCTGCTGATGGTCATCGCGCTCGTCGGCTCGGCGATCCTTACCCTCGCGCTGGCCGCAGCGCCTGACTGGACCTCGCTGTTGTGGCTGCGCGGTCTCGCCGGCGTCACCCTGTCCGGCGCGCCGGCGGTCACCATCGCCTATCTCGGCGAGGAGATGGACAAGGCCGCGGTGCCGCGCGCGGTGGGCATCTACATCGGCGGCGGGGCGCTGGGCGGCATG
>CAISJZ010000528.1 GCA_903885755.1 uncultured Hyphomicrobiales bacterium
GAGGCGCAGGGCATATACGCCAACACCGGCCACGGCGTGGTTATCCGCGACCTCAAGGCGGATATCACGCCAGACATGAAGCCTTTCGCAATTGTGACGCCGTTGATCGCCGAGGATTCGACGCGCATCGAGCAATATCTCGCGCTGGCGCGGGAAATCTACAAATAGCTATTCGAAGAACCAGCCTTCGATGGGCTTGGGCGCCGCGAGATGGGCGAACATCGTCGAACGGCCCGCGATGGGTTCGCCTTCCGGCGTCACTCGCGCGGATTCATTCGCGCCGGCGTGGCAGGCGCCGAAGCGCAGAACCACCAGAGGTTCAGGGCCGGGATTGATGAATTCATAAAAACACCCCTTCGGCAACCAGATGCCCTTGTTCGGGCCGATCGCCGGCAGCTTGCCATTGATGTCGGAGAAGATGGCCTGGCCATGCAGGACAATGAAGACGTGCTCTTCCTCCACGTGCGCGTGCAGGCCGTGCGCCTCGCCCATGCCAGTGGAATAGCAGTGTATGCGAAAGGTCGAGTTCTCGCCCTTGCACGATAGATCGCGACTCATGCCCTCGGCGAGCATCGGTATTTTCAGATCAATGAGCGTGGCGGGCGCGTTCCGCATCGCCTTCAGTTGTTCGACGCTTGGCTTTGACATGTGATCTCCCGTCGCTGGCGTCAGACGCTCGCGTGTTGTCTGGCGGTTGAATGAAAAAATCGATTGGCGGGCCGTGACAGGCCCAGATTATCACGCAACGTATGGCCCTCGTATTCGGTTCGAAACAACCCACGCCGTCGCAACTCGGGTACGATCTTGTCGACGAATTCGTCGATGCCGTTGGGGTTTGAATGGGCGAGGATGCTGAACCCGTCCGCCGCGCCATCGACAAACCATTCCTCAAGCGCGTCGGCGACCTGGCCGACCGAGCCGATGAGCGTCCAATGGTGCTTGGCGGCGGCCGCGCGCATCGCCATTTGCCGCAGCGTCAATCCATCGCGACGCGAGATCGTCAAATAGCTTTCAATGGCGCTGACGCGCGCCGAGTTCACCGGAATATCCGGCAGGGGCTTTTCGAGATCGAAACCCGAGAGGTCGACGCCGCCGAGATTGTTCGACAGGCGCTGCATGGCGACGGGCAGCGGGATCAGCGATTGCAGCAGCTCGAATTTCTCGCGCGCCTCCGCTTCGCTGTCGCCGGAAAAAATCAGTACGCCAGGCATCACTTTCATATCGTCGGGGGAGCGCCCGAAATTGTCGCAGCGGCCCTTGACGTCATTGTAAAAATCGCGCGCGTTCTTCACCTGCGATTGCGAGGTGAACACGATATCGGCGACCCGCGCGGACAGGTTCATGCCCGCCTCGGAAGAACCGGCCTGCACGAGCACGGGATGGCCCTGGGGCGAGCGCGGCGTCGTCGCCGGACCGCGCACGCGAAAATGCTTTCCCTTATGGTTGATGAGCTTCACCTTGTCCGGGTTCATGTATCGGCCGGCGGCGACATCGCGTGGAAAGGCATCGTCGTCGTAGCTGTCCCAGAGGCCGCGCACCACGTCGACGAACTCCTCGGCGCGGGCGTAGCGGTCGGCGTGCGGCGTATGCGTTTCCAGGTTGAAGTTTTGCGCGTCGTCCTTGTTGCCGGACGTAACAATGTTCCAGCCCGCGCGCCCGTCCGAAATATGGTCCAGCGAGGCGACCTGCCGCGCGACATTGTAGGGTTCCGTGTAGGACGTCGAAATGGTTGCGACGAGGCCAAGGCGCTCGGTCGCCATGGCGAGCGCGCAAAGAACCGTCACCGGATCCATGCGATCAATTCGCGAGACATGGCTGAGGGTCCGCAAATCGTCGAGGCCGGAGACTCCCGGCCCGTCGGCGATGAACAACATGTCAAGCTTGCCACGCTCGATGGTGCGCGCCGCGTCGACCCATCGGCGAATGTTCTGTCCGCCATCGCAAGTCGCTCCGGGCATTCGCCAACCAGCCATGTGATAGTTGCCGTCGCCGGTCATGAACATCGCCAGTTTCATCTGGCGCTTGCTGGCTGCGGGCGAGCGCGACATGAATGGTCTCCCTTGCGAATAAATTTTCCCGCCGACTTTGATGCCGGCTGTCCAACGATGTTAGGTGCAATTCAGCGGTTGGGCAATCTGTCCAAATGCGCCGCGAGCGAGCGAGAAAGATAACCTTTCATGCGGGAAATGCGCGCCTCGGCAACAGGGCGACATGACGTCGGGCGCCGACCGCGGGAAGGCGATTGGCATGAGCTTGCCGGGATCCGCTTCGCGTGAGCCGGGGCCATGCGTCAAGGCCGGCGAGGCGTCAGCCTAGATTGTCGATCGTTGCGGCATGGGCGGGCCACGCGCGAGGGAAGCCTTGACGCGCCCGAACGGGATGGCTCACATACCCTCGATGCGGGTGAAGCGCCGACGTCGCGCCGCGGCGCCGAGGCGATATTACGGGAGCGAACGATTGGACGATATTTCGTCATCGCCAGCCAGCGAAAGCGACCTGCCGCGCACGGCGCCGAAAACGCTCATGGGTTCGCTCTTGCGTCAGTTCTGGCACCCTGTCGCGCTGTCGATGGATTTGCGAGCCGGCGAGGCGCATCCCTTGCGCGTCCTGAGCGAGGACTTGACGCTGTATCGGGGAAAAAGCGGCGCTCCGCATCTCATTGGCGGACGTTGCGCGCATCGATGCACGGTGCTTCACACCGGCATTGTCGAGGATGAGCAGATTCGCTGCATGTACCACGGGTGGCGATTCAACGCCGAAGGGGCTTGCACGGATATTCCCGCCGAAAAGCGCGTCCGGCCGAATCCTCCGGGAATAGAAGGTTATCCCGTACGCGAATATAGTGGCTTGATTTTCGCCTATCTCGGCGCGGCGCCCGCGCCGGAATTCGATCTGCCGCGCAAGGACGTGTTCGAGGACGAACAGCGATCAACGCTCGTCAAGCGCGAAATCTGGGACTGCAACTGGTTCCAGCAAATCGAGAACTCCATGGACGCGGTCCATCTGGGATTCGCCCATATGTGGGGCGTCGCCGGACAGTTTGGCGACTCGGTATCCGGTGGCGGGCTGCTACCCGATCTTGCATATGAGGAGACAAGCAGTGGCATCCGCCAGATCGCCACGCGGCCAAACGGGAATGTGCGTATCAGCGACTGGACCTTTCCCAACAACAATCACATCGTCGTGCCCGGCGCGAAAAAGGGCGGGGCCTGGGCTCACGTCAGTGTCTGGGCAACCCCGATCGACGACACGAGCACGATGCGCTTTCGCCTCTACTCAACCGAGGAAAAGGACCCGGCGGTGCTCGAGCGGGCGCGTCGCGATCAGGAATTCCAGCCTCTCGACCACGTCGCGAGATTGTTTCGTGGCGCTCTTGGCGGCTTGAGCGAACAGGCGATCATCAGCGCCCAGGATTATGTCGCAGTCCGCGGGCAGGGCGAAATCTGCGACCGCTCGCGGGAGAACCTGTCGGCGTCAGACGCCGGCGTGGCATTCCTGCGGCGCGTTTTCCTGCGCGAACTGGAGGCAATCCGCCGCGGGCGCCCAGGCAAGGCGTGGAGCCGCCTGCGCGAGGCCGTGCATTTGCCCGCGCCGCCTCAACGCGCCGTCGAATAGAGAGGTCGCCGAAGACCTCGCGCGAGCGGGGCTGCGAGAAGGGAGGAGATGATGAGCCTGTTCACGAGGCGAGACGCCCTGCTCGCGTTAGGCGGTTTGCCTGGCGGCCAAATAATGTCGGCGCGCGCGGCGAATTTTCCGGACCACCCCGTCAGGATTGTCGTCCCGGCGACCCCGGCCGGCGCGCTTGATCTCATCGCGCGGATTTTGGCCCAGAAGCTGTCGGAGATATGGAAGCAACAGGTTTTCGTTGACAACAAGCCAGGCGCCAACTGGATCATCGGCATGGACGCGGTCGCCAAGGCGCCAGCCGATGGTTACACGCTGCTGGTGGTGTCCGCCGCGGGGCTGAGCGTTAATCCACTCGCCCTGGCCAACCTTCCATTCGATCCCTTCCGTGACTTCTCGCCGATCAGCACGCTGTCCCGCGGCGCGTTCGTACTGGTGACCAATCTTCAGCTTCCCGCGCAGTCCGTGCGCGAGTTTATCGCCTATCTCAAGGCGAATCCCGGCAAGACGAACCATGGCTCCAACAGCGCGTCGACAATCCTGCTCTCGGAGCTCTTCAAGTCACAGACTGGCACGAGCTTCGTCGACATCAATTATCGAGGCTCCGCCCAGGCGCTGAATGACATGATGAGCGGCGCGATCCAGTTCTGCTTCGTCGACTATGGCAGCGCGGTTCCAGCGATCAAGGCCGGCCAGGTCCGCGCGCTCGCGGTCACGACGCGCGAACGCTATCCGCTCGCGCCGGATATTCCATCGCTCGCGGAGGAAGGCCTGCCAAACTACGCGTTTGACGGTGGCACGGTGCTGCTCGCGCCACCTGGATTAACGCCGGACGTCGTGAAGATTTTGAATGTCGCCACGGTAAAATCATTGGAATCGAGGGACGTCGGCGCCCGCTTTTCCGACATTGGCGTGATCGCGTCGAGCAGTCCGCCGGAACTCATCGCGGATAACCTGGCCCGCGACACCGACATGTGGAAGGCCCTGATCAAGGAGCGCAACATTCATTTCACGGAGTGAATGCGCCGCATCGGCTCGTCGCGCGCGTCAGGGATCGAAGTGTATATGCCGCTCGCGGACGAGTGTTTCCCATTGCGCCGCCTCGGCGCGCAGGATGTCAACCGTCTCCGCTGGCGCGCCGCCGCCAATGATCTGGCCCATGCCGCGCAACCGCTCGCCGACATCGGGCGACGCGAGAACGTTCCTGAACAGCCGGTTCAGCGCCTCGACAATGTCCGGCGGCGTGTTGCCGGGCGCGGCCAGAATGGTGCGCCCCATGACGGAATACGTCGGCAAGCCCTGCTTCACGAAAACAGGTATGCCCGGATAATATTCAAATTGATCCGGCGTCGTGAGCGCAAGGGGGATCAGTGTCCCGCCCTTGATCGCCGTCGACGCGCTTCCAAGGTCGACAAAACAAAACTGAGCTTGCCCGCCGATCGTATCGTTGATCGCATGAGACGCGCCGCGATAATTGATGTCGACATAATCGACGCCAGCCAGCGCCTTGAACAGTTCGGACACGAGCATCGTCGCGGCGCTGTTCGAGGCGTGATTGAGCTTTCCGGGGTTCGCCTTGAGATAGGCAATGAAATCGGCGACGGTTCGCGCGGGCACCCCGGGATTGAGAAGCAGCGCGTAGGGCGTGATGGTGGTTGTCAGGATCGGCGCGAGATCATGCGCGGGATCCAGCGGCATCCTCTGGAAAACATAAGGATTGACCGTGATGGCCGAACTCGACACCAGCAGGAGATTGTAGCCGTCCGGATTGGCCTTCGCGATCGAGTCCATGCCGATGATCATGTTCGCGCCGGGCTTGTTGTCGACAAGGACCGTCCGACCGAGCAACTCCGAGGCCTTTTGCGCGAGAATGCGCGAGATCAGATCGAGCGCGCCGCCAGCCGCCGCGGGCGCGACGATGCGGATGTTGCGATCGGGGAAGACCTGCGCGCGCGCGACCGCCAACGAGGCGAAGCCGCCAAGCGCTACCAGCAACGCCGCCATGAATGGCTTCCTGACATATGCCAGCCACGTCGCTTCGCTCATGCTGCCTCTCCCGCGCGACGTGTCGCCGCGCTATTCTGCGACCTTCACCGGTGGTTCGGCCAGGTGGATGGCTTCGCTCAGGCGAGCCCATCTCTTGGTTGACTGGCCTTGCGAGATCGCGCCAAGCTCACGCAAGAACACGCGCCGCACGAACGCGACTCCGGCGTCGGACGAGGAAAGGTTTTCCCGCGATCGATCGAAGATCGCTCCTTGCCCCTTCACGGCGACATAGTCCTGCGCGCTGATCAGGCTCGGCTCGCTAATGCCATTGAGATCTCCGCGAAACAACTGTTCGGCATGATCAACGGGCTCGAATTCCAGATCATATCGCGCCTTGATCCGCTCCATCTCCTCGGGATCTTTTTCCTCGACGGCGCAGGCTCGAAACCGCAGCGTATGCGTGTCGTCGACCGGCACGTGCCACGAGCTCAGGTGAAGCCAAGGGCCGCCGGCCACCGGACCCGGCGCCACGACGTGATTGTTGTTGGGAAAGGTCCAGTCGCTGACGCGGACGTTGTCCTTCGATCGGGTCGCCGTCTGCCGCACGCCGCTTTCGGTCTCGGCGTAGGAAAGATCGGGGATCGCGCCGCCCGCGGCGATGGAGCCGCCAAACTCGCCCACAACGCCCCAACGGTGAGCGAAATTCAGATGCACCGCGTCCATGGAATTTTCGATCTGCTGGAACCAGTTGCAATCCCAGGTTTCCCGCTTGTTGAAGATGGAGCGCGAGGAATCCTCCAGGACGGATTTTCGCGGCAGGTCGAACGCCGGCGCGGGCGCCTCGCCGAGGTAAGCGAAGATCAAGCCGGCGTATTCGCGCGTGGGATAGCCCGCGATCCGGATCGGGTTGCCGCGCGGCCGCTTCTCGGCAGGAATATCGGTGCAGACTCCCGTGCCGTCGTAGCGCCAGCCATGGTACATGCAACTGATCTGTTCTCCGGCCACGACGCCGGTGTGCAGGACCGTGCAGCGATGCCCGCAACGACCGCCGATGAGATAGGGGGCGCCACTCTCGCCGCGATAAAGCGTCAAATCCTCGCTCAGGACCCGCAAGGGTCGCGCCCGCCCCGGCACAACATCCGCCGCCAGAGCGACGGGATGCCAGAACCGGCGCAGCAGCTTGCCCATCAGGGTATCGGGCCCGGTGCGATGAAGCTCGTCCTTGCCGATTTCACGGTCGATTTCTTGCGCGTCGCCTTGCATGCCGCCCTCGTCGTGTTTATCGCAGGCCCAATTCTACTGATCGAAATGAATGTCGCGTTCCCTGATGAGTCGCTTCCACTGCGCGGCTTCCGCCTCGAGCGCCGCCATCGTTGCGTCGCGCGGTTCCGCGAGGGCGACCTGCCCCATCGAGCGCAATCTGTCGCGAACGTCCGGGGAGTCGAGCGCCGCCTGGAACGCCTGATTGAGTTTGCCCACAATGTCATCCGGGGTCTTGGCCGGCGCGAAAAGAAGGGTGCGGGATTCCACCGCGAAGCCGGGAAGACCGGTCTCCGCGATTGACGGAATGTTCGGCGCGAGCTGGTAGGCCGAGGCGGACGTCAGCCCGAGCGGCTTGAGCAATCCGCCCTGGATCGCGGTCGATCCGCTGCCAAGATCGACAAAGCAGAACTGGGTCGCGCCGGCCATGGTGTCGTTCATGGCTTGCGAGGCGCCCTTGTAGTTGATGTCGGTGTAGGAAAGATTGGCCCGCGTCTTGAAAAGCTCGGACACAAGCATGGTGCTCGAACTGTTTGACGCGTGGTTCATTTTGCCCGCGTGATCGCGCGCGTAGGCGATGAACTCGCCGACCGAGCGGACAGGCAGGCTTGTGTTGGCCAGCAGGACGTAGGGCGTGTTGGTCGCGGCGACGACGGGCCGCAGGTCATGTAACGGATCAAGCGGCATGTTCGCGAAGACGTATGGATTGATGGTAATTCCGGAACTCGCGACGAAGAGTAGCGTGTAGCCATCAGGCGCGGAGCGCGCCACCATATCCATTCCAATGATCCAGTTGGCGCCTGGCCGGTTGTCGACAAAGACCTGTTGCTTGAGAATTTCCGACGCCTTCTGCGCGAGAATTCGGGAAATGAGATCAAGCGCGCCGCCGGCCGCCGCCGGCACGACAATGCGCACGTTGTGATCAGGAAAGACATCGGCGCTGGCGACGCCCCGTGGTTGCGCGACGAGCCCTAAAAGAACGAGCGCGCAAACGGACGTCCACTTGGACAAGAAGCGGTTCATTTGACCCTCCCCATGGCGCCCGGCCAATCGCGGTGCTCCGCCGCTCAGTAACGGGAATATTTGAAGTTCTGCTTCGCCACGCATTCAATGACGGCGGGACGGCCCGCTTGCGTCGCCTCCAGCGCCTCCTTCAGGCGCGGCGTGAAATCAGCGGGCTTTTCGATACGCGTCGACCAGGCGCCGAGTCCCGCGGCGACCTGCGCGTAGTTTCCGCCAAGATCGGCCGCTTTGTAACGCTGGACCGCTTCGAGCAAGCCATTCTGCTCTCCCGCCATGACGCCATTGTTGAAGACAATGGTCAGAATGCCGATCCTGTTGCGAACGGCGGTTTCGATGTCCATGCCGACCATGCCGATCGAGGCGTCGCCCATGACGTTGATGCAGGTCTTGTCGGGATTGGCGAGCTTGGCGCCCATGATGAGGCCAAGCCCATGACCCAACTGGGTCGACTTGCCCCAGCCGAGATAGCCGCCGGGCTTCAGACATTGCCAGAAGGAGACCAGTTGCTCTCGCGGACTTCCCGATTCATGCGTCACGATGGTGTTGGAACAATCGACATTGTTCATGATGTCCTGGAGAATTCGATACTGGTTGATCGGGGTCTCCGACGATGTGAGTTCGGGCTTCCATTCCTCGAGCCAGGCTCGCTTGATCGCGGCCACGTCGGCGGAGACATCACGCGTGGTGCGCTTGCGCGATCCAATCTCGGCGATCAGGGCCTCCAGAACCAGTTTGGCGTCGCCGAGCGCGGCGGCTTCGGTCGGAAATTCCTTGCCGATGTCGGCGGGGTCATTCGTGCAATGGATGATGCGCTTTCCCGGAGGAATTTGCGGCGCCCAGTTATTGCGCGTCAGGCTTGAACCCATTCCGAGAATGACGTCGGCATGTTTCAGGAAATGGAATCCGTGCTTTGTCCCCGACACCACGAAGGCGCCGAGCGACAGCGGATGATCCTCGGGAAATGCTCCCTTGCCGGTATTCGTGGTGAGCACGGGCGCCTGAATCAGTTCGGCGAAACGGACGAGTTCCGGCGTGGCGCCCGCGTAAAGAATGCCCTGTCCCGCATGGATCACCGGGTTCTCCGCCTTGAGAAGAAGGCCGGCGATCCGCTTGATGTCCGCGGGATCGGGCGCCGCGCGTAGATGCGGCACCGGCGCATAGTCGAACTCGCCCGGCATTTCCATCGCGCCAATTTTCGACGGCAGTTCGAGTAGCACCGGCCCGGGCTTGCCCGATCGCATCGTGTGGAAGGCGCGCCGCATCAGCTCCATCACGCGCGAGGGATCGTTGATTTCGGCGGCCCACTTTGTCACGGGCTTGAACGTTTGCACCGGGTCGAAGGATGGCGGCGTGAAACTGCGTCCAACGCGATCTCCGGGTATCAGCAGGACCGGGACATTGTCGCCAAAAACCTGGGCCGCGCCGGCAAAGGTGTTCTCGACGCCGGGACCCCCCTGCATGGAGAACACGCCGATTTTCTTGCCGTAGGTCGAACGGCTGATGCCGTCGGCGATACCCGCTCCGACACGCTCCTGACGACAGACAATCGGCCTGATGCCGATCGCCGCGCAGGCGTCGATCAGGGTCTGCCGGGGATAGCAGATGAGATATTCGACGCCTTCTTCCTTCAGAACGCGCGCAATTGCTTCGGCTACTTTCACGGGCGTTTCCCTCTTGAGCGAATTGTTGTTGTTGGAGGCTATTGGGCGGCGCGCGCGGGCGGCGCCGGCAGATGGAGCGCTTCGGTCAACCGGGCCCAACTTTTGGTCGGCTGGTTCAGCCTGATCGACTCAAGTTCACGCAGGAAAACACGACGCAGAAAGACCACGCCCGCGTCGGACGACGAAAGATTTTCCCGCGAGCGATCCGTGATCGCTCCTTGACCGGCGACGGCCACATAATCCTGCGCGCTGACGAGGCCCGGCTCGCTGATGCCGGCGAGTTCTCCGCGGAAAAGGGTTTCAGCGTGGTTGGCCGGATCATAGTCTAGATCGTAGCCGGCCTCGAGCGCCGCCAGTTTCGCGGGATCGCTTTCCTCGACCGAATAGAGCGTGAATCGCATCGTGTGAGTGTCATCGACAGGCACTGGCCAGGCGCTGATGTGCGCCCAGGGATCATCCTTGTTGGGGCCCGCCGCCACCACATGATTGTTGTTGGGAAAGGTCCAGTCGCTGGTTCGAACATTGCCGTTCGAGCGCGTCGCCACCTGTCGAACGCCACTGCTTGTCTCGGCATAGGCAAGATCCGGTATTTCGCCGCCGCCCGAGATGCGCAAACCGAACTGTCCGGCGACGCCCCATAGGTGCGCGAAGCTGAGATGCACCGCGTCCATGGAGTTTTCGACCTGCTGGAACCAGTTGCAATCCCAGACCTCGCGCTTGGCGAAAATGTGTCGAGCGGGGCTCTCCAGCACGTCCTTGCGGGGAAGATCGAACGCGGGCGCGGGCGCCTCGCCGAGATAGGTGAACACGAGGCCGGCGTATTCATGCACGGGGTAGCCGGCAATCCGGGGCTTATTCAAACGCTCGCGCTTCTCGGCGGGAATGTCGGTGCAGAGACCTTCGCCGTCATAACGCCAGCCGTGATACATGCAGCGAATCTGCTCGTCCTCGATCACGCCCGTGTGCATCACGGTGCATCGATGCGCGCAGTGGCCGCCAATCAAATACGGCGCGCCGCTTTTTCCCCTGTAGAGCGTAAGGTCCTCGCTGAGCACGCGCAGCGGGCGGGCCTCGCCAGCGGCAAGATCGCGACTCAACGCGACGGGATGCCAGAAGCGCCGCAGCAGCCTGCCCATGAGCGTTTCCGCTCCGGTTTGATGGAGGTCTCCCAGACCGACGCGCGCATCAGACCGACCTTGCATGTCCTCCCCCGATAGGACCGTAGATCCCTGGGCGACGGCGGATACCCGGCGTCAACGCCAAAAGTCCGTATTGCGGACACATGTCCATATTGACAAACGCTAACAGAGCCCCTTCCAACCGTCAATCGCGGCGCAAATGAGCGTCCCGCCAGGCCTTGGAATCGTGCTTGACGACCAGGGGCGATAGCCGCCTAGATCATGTAACGCGTCGCCGGATGGCCGGCATGTATTCGATCGCCTGCGCCGAACAGCTTGTGCCTGAAGCTGCCCTCGCGATAGGCGGTCTTGTAGACGCCCCGATTCTGCAGTTCCGGCACGACGAGATCAACGAAATCGATCAGGTGCTGCGGCTCCCCCGAGCGTTGAATGTTGAAGCCGTCGATCTCGGCTTCCTCCATCCATGAAACGAGCGTATCCGCGACCTGGCCAGGCGAGCCGACAATAAAACAGTCGCGCCCAACCAGCTCCACTGCCTTACGCTTCTGGTCGGGCGTCACCTCTATGTATCTCTGGGTCGTTCCCAGTTGGCGGTGCCCGGCCAATTCCATGATCGTCTTGATGCCTACCGAATGGTCGGCCAACGTCGTGATGAATCCCCTGCGGCCACTGTGGCTTGACGCTCCTTGAATTCCTGCAGCCCGGTAGATGTTGTTGATCAGCTGGCACAGGGTGTTGGCTGAGAACCCCCGGCGCTGCCGATTTCCCTTTTGGCTGACCAGTACAGGCCAGTCGGCAGATGGGGTAGGGTGGTTCTTGATGTATGCTGAGACCTCTCGCCGTAATTTCTGGTTGGCGTAGACCGTCCGGCCCTTGCCCCCTTTGGTCTGGTCGC
>CAISJZ010000529.1 GCA_903885755.1 uncultured Hyphomicrobiales bacterium
CCCACAGCGCACCCCATTGCGGGCACCCAGGGTTCCGTCGGCATTGACCAGGAACTTGGGCGCGATGAACAGGGATACGCCCTTGATCCCCTCGGGCCCGCCAACGATCTTGGCCAGCACCAGATGGACGATATTCTCGGTGAGATCCTGCTCGCCCGCCGAAATGAAAATCTTCTGGCCGGTGATGGCGTAAGAGCCATCGGCGTTCGGCGCGGCTTTCGTTTTCAAAAGACCGAGGTCGGTGCCGCAATGGGGCTCGGTCAGGTTCATGGTGCCGGTCCAGTGGCCAGAAATCATCTTGGGCAGATAGGTCTGCTTCAACTCGCTTGAGGCGTGTTCGCTGATGGCCGCGATCGCGCTCTGGGTCAGGCCGGGATACATGGTGAAGGACATGTTGGCCGACGCCGAAAACTCATTGATGACGGCGGCGAGCGTGTAGGGCAGGCCCTGACCGCCGTATTCAGGCGATGCGGCAAGCCCGATCCAGCCGCCGTCAATATAGGCCTTGTAGGCCTCCCTGAAGCCCTTGGGCGTCGTCACCGAGCCATCGGGATGGCGCGTACAGCCCTCGCGGTCGCCAGACATGTTCAGCGGTTGCAGGACCTCCTGGCACAGCTTGCCACCCTCCTCGAGGATCGCCTCGACGATGTCGGGCGTCGTGTCCGCGAAGCCCGGCAGATTGCTATACCGCGACCAGTGCAGCACATCGTTGAGGAGAAAGAGGACATCGGCGACAGGCGCCTGATAGGTGGGCATGGGCGGCTCCGGAAGAACGCATTGGCCGATCGAGTCAGCGTAACAGCGCGCCGCCAAAAAGCGACGACGATCCATCCGGGGCTCGACCGCGAATATTAGTTCATATGTAAACTGTCTGGATCGGGGATGCAAGGGGCGAGCGCAAAGTATGTCAGGTGTCGGAATTCTGACGGCGGCGCCATCGCGCCGGGTCATCCGCTGGCGCGACCGGCGCGATGATTTCGGGCGTAACGCCATGGTCATTATTATCCTTCATAATGGTCTTAGATTTTTTCGAGGTCTCCCGGCATTGCATCAGCAAATCATCAACGGCATCGAGGCGGGCGAGTTTCACCTCGTCTATCAGCCGCAAATGTTCGCGGATGGCTCCCGCATGGCCGCGGTTGAAGCGCTCGTGCGCTGGAACCATCCAACGCGCGGTCCGCTCGGGCCAGCCGATTTCACCGATGTGGCGGAGCGAAGCGGAGCCATCGTGGAACTCGGCGCGTTCGTGCTGAAACAGGCCTGCCTCGACGCCCTGAATTGGCCGGGCATCGGCGTCGCGGTCAATATTTCAGCCATTCAACTCCACGATCCGCATTTCGCCGAGGTCGTTGAAGCCACGATCCGCGACACCGGCCTTCCCTTCAATCGCATTGAGCTGGAGATCGTCGAAAGCGCGCTGATCGAGAATTTCAATGTCGCGATCGCTTCGATCGATCATCTGCGCGCGCTCGGCGTGAAGATCGCGCTGGATGATTTCGGCACCGGCTTTTCAAGCTTGACCTACTTGCGCAAACTGCCGCTGGACAAGCTGAAGATCGACAAATCCTTCGTGGATGGCGCGGGGATGATTCAATCAGCGGCCATCATCCAGGCGGTCGTGGCGCTGGCGCGCGCGCTCGGCATGAAGGTCACGGCCGAGGGAGTCGAAACCGAGGAGCAGCAGCGGTTTCTGCGGGCTTGTGGCTGCCATTACCTGCAGGGCTATCTCTTTTCGAAGCCCGTTTGCGCGCGTGCGATCACCGAAAAATTGTCGACCCCGCGCCGCGTTGCGTAAAGCAGATCTTCACTTTGTCAAAAAGGCCTTGGCGGCGTTCGGTCCGAGATTGTCGGGCACCGGTATATTGGTCGAGCTGTAGTTGGTGTTCAGCACCATCGTTGGCCCCGCCGAGAGCGAAAACTGGTTCGCCACCACGATTGTATAGGCGGACTGGTCGGCCACCGGGCTATTGGCGCCAACGTGCAGCATTCCCCGCGGCAGATAAATCGTGCCCAGCAGATTGCGCGCATTGTCGCTCATGATCTGATGCGTCTGGCCGGCGGGCGAGGCCCGATCCTCATAGATCAGCAGACCCGCGAGAGGTCCGCTGGCGGGCGCGGTCAGATTGATCGTCGACAGGGTGTCGAAATTGACCACCGCGCCGGAGCCAGTGAAAAACAGCCCGACGTTCGAGCCCTGGAGCGTCGAACCGCCGGTCACATAAAGCGGGCCGTTCTGGAAGATATAGACGCCCGACGCGAGGGTGACTTTAGCAGCGGACGTCAACGTCAACCCGCCGCAATAGACTCCGGGATAGAGCGTGGTCATGCCGCCCGTCACGACCAGATTGTTGAAGGAGCAACCGCTGTAGGGGGGCGCCGGACGCGCGCCAAGCGGGTCGGGCATCAGCGGGCAATCGGTCAGAGGCGCTGGCGCGAAGCTGCCCGGTCCCGCGCCGGCCTTGCCGCCGCCCGAGCAGATGAACGCGGCCGTCATCACGGCGGCGTTCTTGGCGAACAGACCATTCGGTTTCGTCGAATTGGAATAAACCGAGCAACCCGGCGCGTTGAGCTTGGCGCTTTGCGTGAGACCCACGGTGAAGTTCGCACTGGCGTCAAGGCCGATGACGCAGATGGGTTGGCCGCCAACAACCTTCGCCGTCGCGCTCACATGCAACGTCGCCGACGGCGTGTTGACGTATTTCATCACGTAGGTCTGCACGACTTCGCTGAGATTGACGGTAATCGAGCTGTTGTCGCTGGCGATTGAACTCGAGAACCGGGCGCTCGCGCCAAGGGCGCCCGCATTGACGTAATTTTGGGCGACGTTCGTCGCGGTCGTATTATTCGAATTACCGAGTCGCAGCTCGCGCGCGGCGGCCAGGGCGGCGCCGTCGGCGACCGACTGCATTTTGACTTTTTGGGCCTGAAGGTTTGAATAGTCGAGATCAGCGCCCGCCGCGCCGATGAGCGCCGGCGCCGCGACCGCGAAGGTCAAGGCCGTCGCGCCGCTGGCGTCCCTCGCGAAGCGCCGCGCCGCCAACGCCCATTTCATGGCAAACGCGGTTAGCGAAAGATGAATCATTTGGAACCGCTTGCGCGTTGCGCCCGCAATACGAAGCGCAGATGGTAATTCAGGAGCCGCCAGTTCACCGGCTTGGTTACGAAGGAAGTGGCGCCCGCCTCGTATGCGCGGTCAATACTGAGGATATCGTCGGACCCCGTCACCATGACGATGGGCAGGGATTTGAGGCGGGGCGAGGCGCGAACAAGGCGCACCATCTCGATGCCGCCCATGCCTGGCATATCAATATCCACTAGCGCGATATCATAGGAATTGCCGGCCAGGAGGCGTAATCCCGCCTCGGCGTTTTCGGCCACGTCAATCATGACGGAGGGCGTGCCGAGGTAGACCGTCGCGAATTCGCGCTGGATCGGATCGTCATCGACGGCGAGAATCCGCGCCTTGTCGTTCATGACGAATGCGAAGGGCGTTGACGTTGCGTCGGACGGAGACATCAAAGAAATCCATTCCTGTCGGATTACCACGTACACCCACACTTCTAACGTTCCGTTGACCGATCCCGGGTAGGATCATGAATCAGGGCGACGCTTCGTTAACGACGGGCATCTGGATTTTCGCGAATGGCTTGGCTGGGGATCACGACAATTCGCGGCAAGCTACTCGCCTTGATCTGCGGGACCTTGCTGCTTGCCCAGCTTGTCGTCGCCGGCTTGTCCGTCTGGCACGAAGCCCGTCGGTATGCCGTCCAGAAGAGCGATACCCTCCTTGCCACCGCCCACGTGCTCGCCGCGTCCGCCTCGCGGGCGACGGCCGAAGGCGACGCCGCCGGCGCCTATGGCGCGATCCGGGCGACCGGTCGGATCGAAGGCATGACCTATGTTGGAATTACGACGCGCGATGGCCGGCCATTGGCCGATCTTGGCGCGACCGAACGGCTCGCGAGCGACCTGACGATCAGCGAGGAGTCGCCAGCCATCCCGTTCGGCGCGCTGCTGTCGAGTCGTTCAATCGAGGCGTCGGTGCCCGTGGTGCAGGGTGGGCGGACTGTCGGCGAATTGCGCCTGGTCGCGGATACGGCGGATTTTCCGTCGCGCCTGTGGTCAACCATTGGCGTTACCGCATCAGGCGGCCTGGTTGGTCTACTGCTTGCCCTGGCGCTGGCGCTGCGCCTGCAGCGAGGCATTACCGGGCCGCTTCGACGCCTTGCGTCAACGATGCGGCAGGTCAAGGATAACCACGACTACAGCGTCGTGATGGCCGCTGGCGGCGGCGACGAGGTCGGCGTGCTCGTCGATGGATTCAATACGATGATTGGCGACATCCACGACCGGGATCGGAAACTGACACGACATCTCGAGCGCCTCGAAATCGATGTCGCCGAACGTACGCGGGATTACCAGATCGCCGAGTCCGAGGCTCGCTCCGCCAATCAGGCGAAGTCCGACTTTCTGGCCACCATGAGTCATGAAATCCGTACGCCCATGAATGGCATTCTCGTCATGGCGGAACTGCTCGCGGGCTGTGACCTGCCGGGCCGGGCCCGCCGCCACGCCGATGTCATCGCCAAATCGGGGCAGAGCCTGCTGGCGATCATCAACGACATCCTCGACCTCTCGAAAATCGAGGCGGGGCGAATGGAAGTCGAAACCCTTGATGTCGAGCCCGTTGACGCGGGAGAAACGGTTTTGCGGTTATTCGCCGCCCGCGCGCGCTCGAAGGGTCTCGACCTCGCCGCTCGCGTTCGTCTCGCGCCCGGCGCGCTTGTCGAGGCCGACCCGGTGCGCCTCGGGCAAGTCTTGAGCAACCTCGTCAACAATGCCCTGAAATTCACCGAACGTGGATCGGTGACCCTCGATATCGCGCCTGAACCCGACGACGCCAATCGGGTCCGCTTTTCTGTCGTCGACACCGGCATCGGCATAGACGCTTCAAAACTTGGTTCGATTTTTGACGCCTTCTCCCAGGCCGATCAGACAACGACACGCCGTTTTGGCGGCACCGGTCTGGGCCTCGCCATTGGCAAGAAACTCGTCACGGCCATGGGCGGCGATCTCTTGGTCGCCAGCGAACCCGGGATGGGTTCAACATTTTATTTCTCACTGCCGTTGTCGGCGAAGACCGAAGTCGCGCGGGCGCCGCGCGTCGAGGCCATGCGCGCCATCGTCAATCTGCCTGGCGCGGCGACGACCGAAAGCGCGCTGCTGTATCTGCGAGACATGGTCTTTGAGGCCAGCTCACTTGATGCCGACGCCGTGTCGGGCGCCATGACTCCAACGCAACTACTCCTGACGACGCCCGAATACCTGCGTACGCGCGGCCGGCCCAACGTGACGCGCGGTGGAGTTGTGCTTGTCCTCGCGGAGGCAAGCAAGCCGTGCGATGATCTTGTCGCCGGGGGGCTCGCCGACGTGGTATTGCAATACCCGCTTTCACGCGGCGAGCTTTACGATATCGGCGCGTCTATGGCCGCGGGCCGCCCGATCCGCGCGGAGATCAACGCGGCGAAGATTGAAGCCGTCGCGAACTTCTCCGGCGCGCGGGTGTTAGTCGCAGATGACAGCGCGGTCAATCTGGAAGTGGCGCAGGCCGCGCTGGCGCGCCTCGGCGTGACGCCAAAGACCGTCGAGAATGGACGCGAGGCGG
>CAISJZ010000530.1 GCA_903885755.1 uncultured Hyphomicrobiales bacterium
CGACATTCGGCAAGACCGTGCTGAAGCTCACGGAAGCCGAAAGTCTTCTGGTGACGCTCTTTGTCGCCGCCACGAATTTCATCTGGCTGCCGATTGGCGGCGCTCTCTCCGATCGCATCGGCCGCAAGCCGGTGCTTCTGGCGATTGCCGCATTGGCGTTCCTTACGGCCTACCCCAGTCTGTCATGGCTGGTGGCCGGGCCAACATTCGGAAAGATGCTCGCGGTCGAACTGTGGTTCTCGTTCTTTTTTGGACTGTACAACGGCGCCATGGTCGCGGCGCTGTCGGAAGTTGTCCCCGCGAACGTCCGAACAACCTGCTTCTCATTGGCCTTCAGTCTGGCCGCGGCGCTGTTCGGCACATTTACGCCATTGGTCTCGACATGGTTGATCAGCGTCACCGGCGATCGCGCCTCGCCCGGCTATTGGCTGATGGCGGCGGCGGCGTCAGGCCTCCTCGCGACTCTTGTCATATATCGAAACGCGAGAACGGTCGCGCAGCGCGCGTGACCAAACGAAAACGGAGCGGCGAGATCGCCGCTCCGCTCAAACGTCACACGCCAAGATCGCCGGTTCAGGACAGCTTGCCCTCGACGCCCTGAACGAGCCACTGAAGCCCCGACAGGGCGCCATCGTCCATGACCTTGCCAGCCGGCACCTGCAGCTTTCCGGATTGATCCGTCAGCGGGCCAACAAAGATCTTGTTCTTGCCCGATGTGATGTCCGCGACCGTTTGCGTCGCGAGCGCCTTGACGTCATCTGGCATGTTGGCGAAGGGCGCCATGCGGAGCATACCGGTATCAAAACCGCCCCAGACATCCTCGCTCGCCCATTTGCCATCCATCACCGCCTGAATGCGCTTGATGTAATAACCGCCCCATTCGTTGATATTGGCGCTCATTTGCATGGTCGGCGCGAATTTGCCCATGTCCGTGGCCTCGCCAAAGGCCTTGACGCCGCGGCTCTCGGCGACCTGCAGCGGGCTCGGCGAGTCCGTGTGCTGGGTGATGACATCGCAACCCTGATCGATGAGTGCCTTGGCGGCGTCGCCTTCCTTGCCGGGGTCATACCAGGAGTTGATCATGATGAACTTCAAGGTCGCGGTCGGATTGACGCTGCGCATTCCCAGAAGGAATGCATTGAGGCCCTGCACCACCTCGGGAACCGGCACGGAGCCGATGTAGCCGACCACGCCCTTCTTGGTCAGCTTGCCGGCGATGACGCCCTGGACATAGCGGCCCTGATAGAAACGGATGTTGTAGGTCGATACGTTCTTGGCGCGCTTGTAGCCGGTGCAATGCTCGAACTTCACATTCGGGAAATCCTTGGCGACCTTGAGCGTGTAGTTCATGTAGCCGAAGGAGGTCGTGAAGATCAGCTTCGAGCCCTTGGCGGCGAGGTCCGCGATCACGCGCTCGGAGTCCGGGCCTTCGGGGACGTTTTCGACAAACGTCGTGACGATCTTGTCGCCGAATTTCGCCACGGCTTCCTTGCGGCCCGCGTCGTGCTGATAGGTCCAGCCGAAATCGCCGACCGGACCCAAATAAATAAAACCGACCTTCAGGGGATCCGCGGCGCTCGCCGACTGGACGAGCCCGGGCAGGGTTGCGCTGGCGAGCCCCGCCCCCACCAACTTGTTAAAACCGCGACGATCCATGCTGACGCTCCTTGTTGTTGTCATTGCCATTGATACAAAACCATCGGTCCCACGAAGCAAAACCCAGACCATCTCAAGGCCCGAAGCCGCCGACCAGCGCCGCTCCATCGGAGGCTACGTCAAAGTCCCCTGTTTCGCCAATAGCCGCGCAAGCCCTCACGCGGTCGCGTGGAATGGCTTGCTGAGACTGGCGGGCTGATTGAGGCGGATGCGGCGGATATCGCGAGAAATCAGCACGAGGACCACGACGGTTCCGACATAGGGCAGAGCCGAGACAAGTGGCGAGGGAATGGGCACGCCCAAACCTTGCACGTAAAGAGACAAATACATGATTCCGCCGAAAAGATAGGCTCCCACAAGCAGCCAGAGCGGGCGCCACGCCGCGAAAACCACCAGGGCGAGCGCAATCCAGCCCCGACCCGCCGTCATGTCCTCGGCCCACAACGGACTGTAGGACAGGGACATGTAGGCGCCGGCGAGCCCCGCAAGCGCGCCGCCAAACAGGGTCGCCATGTAGCGGATGCGAATAACGGGGTAGCCAATGGCGTGCGCCGCGTCGTGGGAATCGCCGACGGCGCGAAGGATCAGGCCTGCGTGCGTCCGGTACAGAAAATACGCCGTCGCCGCGAGCAAAACAAAGGACGCATAGATCAACGCGTCATGGCTGAAGAAGACTGGACCGACAAACGGGATGCCGGATAATGCCGGAATATTCAGCTTCGGCAATGTTGGCGCGGCCGTGCCAACAAAACCGGCGCCGGCAAGCGCGCTGAAGCCGCGTCCGAATATGGTCAGGGCCAACCCCGTGGCGACCTGATTGGCCAGCATCGTCAAGGTGAGAAAGCCAAAGACAAGCGCCATTGCCGCGCCCGCGAGACAGGCCGCGCCAAGCGCGATGATCGTGCTTCCCGTCGACTGGGCGACGGCAAAGCCGGCGACGGCGCCGACCAGCATCATCCCCTCGACGCCAAGATTGAGAACGCCTGACTTTTCGGTGACAAGTTCTCCGGTCGCGGCGAGCAGAAGCGGCGTGGCGGCGGCGATCACGCTGACGAGGAAGGCTGTGAGGAAATAGATCATTCCGCCGCGCTCACGGTCAATTGGGCCGGCCGGACCCGCCGGACGCGATAACGAATAAGGATGTCGCAACCCAGCAGGAAAAACAGCAGGATGCCCTGGAATATTCCAGTGACCGCGTTGGGCATGCCGAGATCAATCTGCGCGGCGTCGCCGCCGAGATAGGAGAGCGCGAGAAGCAAGCCGCCGAATATCGCGCCGATGGGATGAAGTCGGCCAAGAAATGCCACGATGACACCGGTAAACCCGTATCCAGGCGAGATGCTGGTGGTGAGTTGGCCAACCGGACCGAGCACCTCGAAAATGCCAGCAAGGCCCGCGAGCCCGCCACTGATCAGCAACGCCGTCCAGATGAGGCGTTCTTCGCTGAAGCCAGCGAAACGCGCGGCGCGCGCGGCCTGCCCGACCACGCGCAACTGGAAGCCGAGCACGGACTTTGACAGCAGGAGCCAGATGGCGACTGCGACAAGCGGCGCCACGAGACAGCCCAGATGAATATGACTTCCCTCGATGAGAATGGGGCTTGTCGCATCGTCGGAGAACATCGCGGTTTGCGGAAAGCCGAAACCCATGGGGTCTTTCCATGGCCCCGTCACGAGATAGATCAGCACCAGTTGCGCGATGTAGGTCAGCATTAAACTGGTCAGGATTTCGTTGGCGTTGAAGCGCGTCCTGAGCAAGGCCACGATCGCCGCCCAGAACATGCCGCCCAGGACGCCGAACAGGAGACAGGCGGGGTAAACAATAAATCCGGGCGCTTCGGGCAGCGCCAGGGCGACGCCGCCGCCGAAAATCGCGCCGAACGTGAATTGCCCCTCGGCGCCAATGTTCCAGACGTTGGCGCGGTAGCACAGGGCCAGTCCAACGCCGATCATGATCAGCGGCGCCGCTTTCACCGCGAGGTTGGACAGTCCGTTGTGACCAACGAGCGGTTCGATCAGGAAGGTGTAGACGGCGAGACCTGGCGGGCGTCCCATCCCGGTGAAAATCGCGCCCGTCACCAGCACCGTCAAAACAATCGCCAGAATTGGCGACCCGACGCTCCAGAATTGCGAATTGTATCCGCGCGGTTCAATCTTAAACAACGGCAGGCTCTCCCGCGGCATGGTCCCGGTCGGCATGCATCGACGCCGCTCCACCCATCAACAGACCAATCTGCTCGACGGTTGCGTCCTTGACCGGCATGGAGGGCGACAGGCGCCCACCAGCCAGCACGGCGATCCGGTCGCACAGTTGCATGATCTCATCGAGATCCTGCGAGATGATCGCGACCGCGGTGCCCTCATCGGCGAGTTGCGTAATCGCGTCATAGATCGCGATTGCCGCGCCCGCGTCGACCCCCCATGTCGGCTGGTTAATGACCAGAACGCTCGGTCGCTGCTGCACCTCGCGACCAACGAGAAATTTCTGCAGATTGCCGCCCGACAGCGACCTCGCCTCGGCCTTCGGTCCCGTCGTGCGCACGTCAAATCGCGTGATGATACCCTGCGCGAAATCCGTCGTGCGCACGGAATCGACAAAACCCATGCGCGACAATGACGCGCGGACATGCGCCGACAGGAAGCCATTTTCCGCCAGCGTCATGGTGGTGACCGCGCCATGGCCATTGCGCTCCTCGGGAACAAAGCAGCCGCCGAGCTTGCGGCGCTCGCGCGGACCCAGATGCCCGATGGGCGTGTCGTCGAGCAAAATGGTTTCTGGCTTGCCGGCGGGCGTCTCGCCCGACAGCGCGTCCATCAGTTCTGTCTGTCCATTGCCGGCGACACCGGCGATCCCGAGAATTTCACCCCTGCGCACGGTCAGCGAAATATCCTTGAGGTCCGTGCCGAACTGGTGCGAGGACTTGATGGTCAGACGGTTGAGCACGAGCCTCGGCGCCGTCTCGCCGACGCTCTCGCGTTTCTCGTCCTTCAACTTGAGTTCGGAGCTGATCATCAACTCAGCGAGTTCCTTGGACGTCTTTTCGCGTGGCGAACAATGGGCGACAACCTTGCCCAGACGCATGATCGTCGCCTTCTCGCAGAGCTCGCGGATCTCCTTCAGCTTGTGGCTGATGTAGAGGATCGAGCACCCCTCCGACGCCAAGCGGCGCAGAACCGTGAATAGCTTTTCGACTTCCTGCGGCGTGAGCACCGAGGTCGGCTCGTCCATGATGAGGAGCTTTGGTTTTTGCAAGAGA
>CAISJZ010000531.1 GCA_903885755.1 uncultured Hyphomicrobiales bacterium
CGCAGCGCTTCCTTCGTTCCGGTTTTCCCGACAGATCCCGTCACCGCGATGATGCGAGCCTCGCTACGCGCGCGCGCGGCGCGGCCCAGATTCTCCAGCGAACACAGCGTGTCGGCGACGATGAACAGCGGGCCAAGCCCCTTGAGCCGGCGCGCGTTGGCCTCGTCGGCCACCGCGGCGGCCGCGCCCTTCTCGAAAGCGGCGGCGACATAGTCATGGCCGTCGCTATTCTCGCCCTTGATCGCGAAGAAAAGATCGCCGGTTTGCAGGGTGCGCGTATCGATGGATATGCCTGTCACGCCAGCCGGCAGGCGTCCATCGACGCGCGCCATGAGTGGCGGCACGAGAGCAAATCCGGTCCACAAAGGCGCGGTCATGCATCGATGTCCCTGAGCGCGGCGCGCACCGCCTCGTGATCGGAGAAGGGCAGCACCGTCTTGCCGACGATCTGACCGGTTTCATGGCCCTTGCCCGCGACCACCAGCACATCGCCACGCTTCAACATGCGTGTCGCCTCGGCGATGGCGCGCCCGCGGTCGCCAATCTCGCGCGCCCCCGGCGCGGCGGCGAGAATCGCGGCGCGGATGGCGCCAGGGTCTTCCGATCGAGGGTTGTCGTCGGTCACGATGACCACGTCGGCCTCGCGCGCGGCGATCTCGCCCATGATCGGACGCTTGCCCGCGTCGCGATCGCCGCCACAGCCGAATACAACAATCAATCTGTTTGCCGCCACTGGCCGCAGCGCGCGCAATACTTTTTCAAGCGCGTCCGGCTTGTGCGCGTAATCGACATAGATGGGCGCGCCGTCGCGCGCGCCCACGCGCTCAAGGCGTCCAGGCGCGCCTTCCAGATGTTCCAGCGCGGCGAGAACCGCCGGCGTGTCGGACCCGGTGGCGATGCAGAGACCCGCCGCGACGAGCGCGTTCGACACCATGAAATCGCCAGCGAGCGGTAGACGTAGCGCGGCGCGACCACCCGCGTATTCAATCTCGATCAGCGTCGCGTCGGTTTGCGCGCGCGCCGCCGCGAGGCGCAGGTCGGCGCCTTTGGCGCCCGTTGTCAGCACGCGCAATCCACGTGCGCGACAATGGGCGATGACGCGATCGGCGACATCGCTGTCGGCGTCGACAACCGCGACCTTTCCGGGCGCCAGCAGCGTATCAAACAGGCGCATTTTGGCGGCGAAATATTCGTCGAGCGTCGCGTGATAATCCAGATGATCCCGCGACAGATTGGTAAATGCTCCGGCGCTCAGGCGCACGCCGTCAAGCCGGCGTTGATCAAGGCCATGCGAGGAGGCTTCCATGGCCAGATGCGTGACGCCCTCGGCGGAGAGATCATCCAGCGTCGCGTGCAACGTCACCGGGTCTGGCGTCGTCAACGAGCCATAGGTCGCGCCGGATGGTTTGATCACGCCTGTCGTGCCCAGGGCCGCGGCCGCGTAACCCAGGCGCGCCCATATCTGCCGCGTGAACGAGGCAGTTGATGTCTTGCCGCTCGTGCCGGTGATGGCGACGATTGTTTCGGGTTGCCGTGGATGGATACGCGCCGCGGCCAGCGACAGCGCGGCGCGCGCGTCGGCCACGCGAACGAAGGTCGTCTCCGCCAAAGGCGAGGGCGGATCCCGCTCCGCCACCACGGCCGTCGCGCCCGCCGCCACCGCCGCTGGGACAAACGCAAGGCCATCGGCCTTCGCGCCCGCGAGCGCGAAAAAGACAAATCCTGGCTTGACCGCGCGCCTGTCGGCGGTCACGCCCACGACGACGCGCGCGCCTTCCGCGGCGTCGAGCGCCGCGAGCGGCAGGACATCGCGCAGCGCGATCAATGCTCGCTTCCCCCCTTCGACGGCAGGTTAACGTAGGAATATCCTAGCTTGGCGAGAAGCGGGAACGGCTGCGTCGGCAATTCCAGTCGCGGAGGAAGATCGAGCATGTTGGCGACCCGTTCGATGATCGCGCCGGTGACAACGCCGGAGTTGTAGGCCGCCGTGTGGTAGCCGCCGTCCTTCGCGAGTCCCTGCGGTTCGTCGTAGAGCACCATGAAGAGGTATTTAGGCTTGTCCGCCGGCGCGACGGCCATGAAGGTCGTGAACACGCGGTTGCTGGAATAGTGACCGTGGACGAGTTTGTCGGCGGTTCCGGTCTTGCCGCCGACAAAATAGCCACGAATATTGGCGAGCTTGGCCGAACCATCGGTGGCGTTCAACCGCATGAGATAGCGCAGCGCCTCGCTCGTCTCCGGTCGCACGACGCGGACCGACAGCGACTTCGCCTCTTCCTCGTTTCGCTGGAGGAATGTCGGCGTCATGAGATTGCCGCCGTTGACGAGACCCGCGACGGCCATCATCGCCTGCAGAGGAACAACGCTGATGCCTTGCCCGAACGCGATGGTGATGGTGTTGAGTTCGCTCCAGCGCCTGGGCACGAGCGGGTCGGCGCTTTCCGGCAGTTCCGTGCGCAGACGATCGGTCTGACCCATCTTCTTCAGGAACGCCTTGTGCCCCTCGACGCCCACCATCATCGCCATGCGCGCCGTACCAATGTTGGAGGAATGCGTGAAAACCTCCGGCACCGTGAGCATCCTGTGCGTCGCGTGAAAATCGTGAATGGTAAATCCGCCGTATCGCAATGACTCGCGGGCGTCGAGGCGGGAATTGAGCGTGACCTTGCCCGATTCGAGCGCCATGGCGATGGAAATCGCCTTGAACGTGGAGCCCATTTCATAGCGCCCGACGTTCAGGCGGTTGACCCGGCTTAGGTCCCGCGCGTCGTTTCGCGGGTCATTCGGTGAATTCGGATCATAGTCCGGCAACGAGGCATAAGCGATCAATTCTCCGGTATTCACGTCCATGATCGCCGCGGCGCCGGCCTTCGCCTTGAAGGTATCCATGCCCTTGGCGACCTCGTCGCGCACCGCGTGTGTGACGCGCAAATCGAGCGAAAGTTTGATCGGCTTGAGCTCGGCCTCGTCGAGGCGGAAGCCCGCCTGACTGAGATCCGAAAGGCCTTGACCATCGATGTACTTTTCAATGCCCGCGATACCGATATTGTCGATATCGGTAAAGCCGATCACGTGGGCGGCGTCGGGGCCGTTGGGATAAAAGCGCTTGTTCTCCGGCAAAAATCCGACGCCGGGAATTCCGAGCCGAAAAACCTCGTCGCGCTCCTTCTGGGAAATGCCGCGCTTGACCCAGACAAAGCCCTTTCGCGATCCCAGCCGCGCGCGCAGATCGTGCGCGTTGACGTCGGGCAGAACCGCGGTGAGCAGTTCAACCGCTTCGTCCTTGTCGGTGATGCGGCGCGGTTCGGCGAAGACCGAGACAACCTTGACGTCCGTGGCCAGAATCTCGCCGTTGCGATCGAGAATTTGGGGGCGCGCGCGGGACACGGCCTCGGACGCCGCCCGGCGCAGGCTCTGCGGGTCAGGCTTGAAGCCGAGATAGACGAGCTTGCCGCCGATCACGCAGAAGATCGCGGTGAAGCCCAGCGCGAGGAGGCGCAGCCGCGCGCCGCTCTTGTCGAGGCGCGTCTGGAACAACCCGCGCGCCGCTCTGGCCACCCGCGCCTTGAAGGTCGGGCGCGCGATCGGAGCCGGCGGGGCGATGGCTTCAATCGACGGTCCGGTCGTATCCAGCGGCAGTTCGGTTTGCTGATCCATTCCAAGACCCCTCGATCAGCGACTGGGCGCGGGGGTCGCCGAGCGCGTCGGCGGCCCGCGATCGTCGCGCGGCGTCGTCGTCGGTTCGGCCATGCCCAGCGCCTCCAGCTTGCGTCCAATCATGTCAACCTTGGCGGCCCGATCCGGCAGATCGCCGGCCTTGACGATCTGATCGACCGTGACCGTCTGTAAATCGAGATGCCGGTCGGCGAGCGCCTGCACCCTTTGCGGACGCGCGAGCCGGGCCCATTCGGCGTGCAGCATGTCGATCGCATCGGTCTCGCGCTGGATTTCGTGCCGCGCCTTCACGATCTCCGCCGACGACCGCATCGTTTCGTATTTGACGCCATAGGCGTAAACCGCCGAGCCAAGCAGCGCGGCCACCGCGGCAACGTTGAGATAGCGAACAATGATCATGTGCGCCTCCGCGGACGGTGATCGGGCAAGGTCGCGAGCGCCATGAGTTTCGCGTCCACGCCGCGCGCTGGCACGTCGGTGCGCATGGCGACCCGTAGCTTGGCCGAACGGGAACGCGGATTGACGGCGATCTCCGCGTCGCCCGCGGCGACGGGTTGCCGTCCAACGGGTTGAAACGTCGCGTCTGGCTGGATTGGCTCACCTGGCAGCAGCCGCGAACCCGCCTGCCCGCTGCCCTTCCGCCGCGCCAGAAACTGTTTCACGATGCGGTCTTCCAGCGAATGGAAGCTGACAACCGCCAGCCGCCCCCCCGGCGCCAAAACCTTCTCGGCGGCGCAAAGACCGCGCACGAGCTGGCCGAGTTCGTCGTTGACCGCGATCCGCAGGGCCTGGAAGGCGCGCGTTGCAGGGTGAATGTCCATCGGCTTGTGCGGAATGACCCGCGCCGCGAGCTCCGCCAGTTGGCGCGTGGAGGTGAACGGCGTTGTCGCGCGGTCCATGACGATGGCTCGCGCCAGCCGCCGCGACATGCGCTCCTCGCCATAGTGATAGAAAATATCCGCGAGGGTTTCCTCATCCGACTCGTTGACAATGTCGGCGGCCGAGCGACCCGCGCCGTCCATGCGCATGTCGAGCGGCCCGTCAAAGCGGAAGGAAAAGCCGCGGTCCGCGTTGTCGATCTGCATGGAGGAGACCCCAATGTCGAACGTCACGCCGGAAAAGCCGGACAGGCCCTTATACGCGGCAATCGCGTCGAGGTCGGCGAAGCAGGCCTGTTCGAGGATCAGCCGCCCGCCCATCGCCGCCACGAACGGGGCCCCCGCGTCAATCGCGGTGGGGTCCCGGTCGAGCGCGAGCACGCGGGTGTCGGGCTCATCGAGAATGGCGCGCGAATAGCCGCCAGCGCCAAAGGTGCCATCGAGATAGAGGCCGCCCGCGCGGAGGTCGAGCGCCTCCAGAACCTCGACGAGGAGCACGGGAACATGCCGGATCGGTCCGCCAGCGGCGAGAGTGGACTCATCGCCGCGATCCGCGCTCATTCCCGCGCTCCTTGAGGCCGCGGCTGGTGCGCCGCCGCGTGTCTGGCCCCGAGTTCCTTCCTCAATTCGCGCACCCGGTGTCTGGCCTCCTCCAGATGCGCGCGAAAACGGTTCGGTTCCCAGATCTGAAACTTGTGACCCTGGCCCACGAACGTGACTTCCGCCGAAATGCCGGCGTAGGTCCTGAGCGTGTCCGTCAGGATGATCCGGCCCTCCGGATCGACCTTCAGGATTTCGCTGGTTCCCAGCAGCGCCGTCGAAAAACTGTCCCGCTCTTCCGAATAGGGGGAGAGCATGTCGAGCAGTCCGTCGATTTCCCGCAGCAGGGCGTGCCCGCCGCAGTCCAGCGCCTCCGCGTCCAGCGAAGGATGCACATACAGTCCCTCGAACCCGTCCCGCGTCAGCACCGCCCGGAAGGACGCCGGAATCGAAACGCGACCCTTGGCGTCCAGACGATTGGTGAAATGCGAGACGAAACGGTCCACGGAACCCACACATCCGGCAAGAGAACTGGCCCGCCGGCCCACGCGACGCACGCTCCCGACGCGCGCGATAACTACCGTCCGCCCTGCCGATGCGGCTGGCGGCGGTGAAATCGTCGAACGCGACTACGAACGGGATGATTTGGGATAGCATGGGATTTTATGGGCGTCAACGCGCGATGTGAGTCGAAACGGGACGGACGCTCCCGCCCGATTATTAGCCATCGTTAGGGTTAACGAATGGTTCAGACCGCGGCCTCACACTCGGCTCGGACCCACCATATCGGCGGGAAATGGCGAATGGGGCAGGCATAGCGCCGCCCATCGCCGCCGGGAATGAAAGGGCAATGGCCAAACGAGGATCGTGAGCTGGTAACCTGATGGTTCGTTGGATCATGCGAGGCGCGCATTGGCGCGCGAGGCTCGGCCTCGCGGCATGCCTTTTTGCGTGCCTGATTCCGGCGGTGTTTCCACTCAGCGCGGCCACGGGCGTGGCCAATCCGGCCTGCGACGCGACCGGCGGCGCCCGGGAAAAGCCAATCGCGCTGCCCGGCCTGAAACGCGTCCTGGCGCGCGGCACCGAGGTTCGGATCGTCGATTTCGGGCCGGCCTTCCTCAAGGGCCTTGGCGATGGCGACCCCGACACGATCTACCCCGGCCGGTTGCAGGCCCTGCTGCGACGCGCCCTTCTGCACTCAAGGATCAGCGTGGAGACGCAAGGCGCCGCTGGCGAATCCGCCGCGAACTCGGTTGCGCGGATCGCCGCGGAACTCGCGGGAGACCCCCCTGCCTTCGCAATCTGGCGCACCGGCGCGGACGACGCGCTGCGCAAGACGCCCTCGCCAAAATTCGAGGCCAGTCTTCGCGACGGCGTCGCGCGTCTGCGCGCCGCGAACGTCGAGCTTGAAATCGTTGGGCTACCGACCAACGCGGCGCTGGTCGCCGACGCCAATTACAGCGCGATCGCCAGCGCCCTCGGTCGCGTCGCCCATGAACTGGGGGTGCCGTTCGTTGACCGCGCGGCGGCGCTCAAGACCGTCGTCGTCGCCGAGGGCCGCGAAGGACAACTATCGGACGGCGGTTGGACGATCGACGATTTCGGCGCGGGCTGCCTGCCCGAGCAGGTCGCCCGACCGATCATCGAGGGCATTCGCGCCACACATTGAGGAATTTCGTCGGGGCGGCCCCAATCCCGATAATTTGGCGTAGCGGTCGCAGCCTCTATTGAACGGTCACGCTGTAGGTGATTGTCGAACAACCGGAACCGACGGGACCGGTTCCGCAGATTTTCACGGCAAACTGGTCCGACCCCTTGAAGCCGGACTTTGCGCGATAGATCCAGACATCTTTCCCCCGCGTGCCCAGCGACCCATTCGAAGGATTTGAGGCGATTTGAATACCCGTGAATTTGAGCAGGGATATGCTTGTGAAGGACCTGGAGCATACTCCGTTGCCAGTCACTACACCCGTGCTTGCGACGGAATCGTTTTGCGGCGGATGAAATCGAACCGGCGCAAAGTCGCATTTCGCCATCGCCGCGTCCGAAAGGACTATCAATAGACCGCCAATCCACAATGGCTTGAAAAAATTCACGGCTCCCTCCCGTATCGGCGAAAATCAACCTGTCGAAATTTAATTGCTAGAAGACTGTCCCATTCGAGGGATTTTGACAATGTGCATTTCCCAGGAAATGCCGCCGTCATAAACGGACCGCGACGCCAACGCGGAAGGTCAGAGCGCGACAAATGGGCCTGAATTGCGCCGCGCCAGTGATTTTCAAATTGAAATTCACGCAATAGGCTACCGCAACCCGCGCCAAGGCGATATATCGCCGCGACGCAACGCCGCGATTCCTTGCAAAGAGCCAGATGCGACCACCCAACGAGATCGATTTCTGGCGTGGCCTCGCGTTGGTGACGATTTTCATCGATCACGTCCCCGGCATCATGTTCGAGAGCTATACGCTGCGGAGCATCGCCGTCTCCGACGCGGCCGAACTCTTCGTCTTCCTCGCCGGCTGGTCGATGCGTCTCCTCGTCAGCAGCCGCCAGGTCCGCGAGATGGACGGGCTCCACGTCTTCTTGCGGCTGGAAGGGCGCGCGGTCACCATCTTCGCGGCGCAGATCGTCATCACCGAAATCGCCCTCGCGATGACGGCGGCCGGCGCGCTGCTGCTGGAAAACCCGCTTATTCTGGAATGGAACAACGCGGCGGCCGTGTTCGAGAACCCGATGGAGGCGCATGTCGGCCTCGTTCTTCTCAGCCACCAGCTCGGGTACTTCGACATCTTGCCGCTTTACGTCGTGCTGATGGCCACCGCCCCGATCGCGGTGCTCTGCGATCGCTACTTCCCGCGCCTGCTCTTGCCGTTGTCGCTTGGGATATACATTGCCACTCTGATTTCCGGCGTGAATCTGCCGACCTGGCCGGTCGAGGGCCGCTGGTATTTCAACCCGCTGGCGTGGCAGTTGAATTTCGTGCTGGGCTTCGCGCTGGCCTCGCACAGGGGCGTTGGCGGTTTCGTCCGAAGGCATCGCTCCGCCATGCGGTGGCTCGGCGCGCCGGCGCTTCTGGCCGGACTGACCGCCGCCTTTTTCGCCTGGGCCCCCGATCCACTGTCGTTGCCCGAGCCCAAACTGTTTCTGATGTTCGACAAGACCTATGCATCGCCAGCCCGCGTCCTGCAGTTGCTCGCGCTGGTGGCCGTGTTCGGCGGCGCGTTCACCTTCCTCAGGCGCTGGATTTCCCCCGCAACCGACTTTTTCTCCACGCTTGGACGCAACAGCCTCAATGTTTTCTGCGTGGGGTCTCTGTTAAGCCTGTTGGCGCAGTTCGTGCGTTTCGACCTCGGCGGCGGTTTGAGCATCGACGCCGGCGTGTTATTCGTGGCCGTGACATGCATGTATGCGACCGCGTGGCTGAGCGAATGGAGGGAGCGATCCAAGCCATGAAAGGCCTGCTGCGCGTGGCGGTCGTCCTGGCGCTGGCCTGTCCGGCGGCCATGGCGCAAGACGCGCCCCCGCCGCCGCTCTCCCCCCAGTGCGAGGCTCCGAACGCGGATATCGCCGCGCCGGCCCCCTTGCCGCATCTGGCGGGCCGCCTTGAAAAAGGCGGCTCGATCCGGATTCTCGCCATTGGATCCTCGTCCACCTGGGGCATTGGCGCCTCCTCGCGCGGCAAGACCTACCCGGCGCTCCTGCGCGGCATCCTCGAGGGCGCGCTCAAGGGGACCAAGGCCGAAATCGTCAACCGTGGCGTCTCCGGCGAGGTAGCGGCGACCACGGCGGAGCGCCTGCGGACCGCCGTCGCCCTCGAAAAGCCCGATGTTGTGCTCTGGCAGGTCGGCACCAACGACGCGCTCGCCCGCGTCGAGCCTTCCGACTTCGAGGAGACGTTGCGCTCGACCATTTCCTGGCTCAAGTCCAGCGACATCGACGTCGTGCTGGTCGGCCTGCAATACACGCCGAAGTTTGCGCGCGACGCCAGCTATTTCGCCATTCGGGAGTCCCTCAAGAAGGTCTCCGCCTCGGAAAACGTCCTTTACGTGAACCGCTACAACGCCATGCAGTTCATCGCGGCCCATCAGGCCAACGGCGACCTCGTCTCAGGCGATGGCCTGCATCTGAACGATCAGGGCTATGAATGCATGGCCGAACACGTGGCGCACGCGGTCATCGCCAACATGTTCGTGCGCCGCCGCGATCTGACCAAGCCCGCCCCGCCCGCGCCGCAGCCGTGAGCCAAACCCGCGTTTAATGCTGGACCACGCGGGGCCGCGCGCGCTAGAAGTCCGTCCAAATTCCCACCCAAACAGGATCACGAGCCCCATGGCGCGGCAATTTGTCTATCACATGGAAGGCCTGACCAAGGCCTGGCCCGGCGGCAAGAAGGTGCTGGAGAATATCCACCTGTCCTTCTACCCCGACGCCAAGATCGGCGTGCTCGGCGTCAACGGCTCGGGCAAGTCGACCCTGCTCAAGATCATGGCCGGCATAGACACCGAATTCTCGGGCGAGGGCTGGGTCGCCGAGGGCGCCCGCGTCGGTTACCTCCCGCAGGAGCCCCAACTCGACGAAAGCCTCGATGTGCGCGGCAATGTCATGCTCGGCGTCAAGCCCAAGCAGGACATCCTCGACCGTTACAACGAACTCGCCATGAACTATTCCGACGAGACGGCGGATGAAATGACCCGCCTGCAGGACGAGATCGAGGCGCAGGGTCTGTGGGATCTCGACTCACAGGTCGAACAGGCCATGGACGCGCTGGGCTGCCCACCCGACGACTGGGAGGTCGGCAAGCTGTCGGGCGGCGAGCGCCGCCGCGTCGCGCTCTGCAAACTGCTGCTGGAAAAGCCCGAACTGCTTTTGCTTGACGAGCCGACCAACCATCTTGACGCCGAGACCGTGAACTGGCTCGAGGGCCATCTGCGCGACTATCCCGGCGCGATCCTCATCGTCACCCACGATCGCTACTTCCTCGACAACGTCACGAGCTGGATTCTGGAGCTCGATCGCGGCCGCGGAATTCCCTACGAAGGCAACTACACCGCCTGGCTGAAGGCCAAGCAGAAGCGCCTGTCCCAGGAAGCCAGCGAGGACAAGGCCCGCCAGCGCGCCATAGAGGCGGAAAGCGAGTGGATCGCCGCCTCGCCCAAGGCCCGTCAGGCCAAGTCGAAAGCCCGTATCCAGCGCTACGAGGATCTCGTCCAGAAGCAGGACGAAAAAACCTCCGCCACAGCGCAGATCATCATTCCCGTCGCCGAGCGCCTCGGCAACAACGTGGTCAATTTCGAGGGCCTGTCCAAGGCTTTTGGCGACAAGCTGCTGATCGACAATCTGTCGTTCAAGCTGCCGCCCGGCGGCATCGTCGGCGTCATCGGCCCCAACGGCGCCGGCAAGACGACCCTGTTCCGCATGATCACCGGCCAGGAAAAGCCCGACGCTGGCGCGATCACGGTTGGCGAGTCCGTGCAGCTTGGCTACGTCGACCAGTCGCGCGACAGCCTCGACGACAAGAAGAACGTCTGGGAGGAAATTTCCGGCGGCAACGACATCATCTATCTCGGCAAGCGCGAGATCAATTCCCGCGGCTATTGCTCGACCTTCAACTTCCGCGGCGCCGACCAGCAGAAGAAGGTCGGCATGCTGTCGGGCGGCGAGCGCAACCGCGTGCATCTTGCCAAGATGCTCAAGAGCGGCGCGAATCTGCTGCTGCTGGATGAGCCCACCAACGATCTCGACATCGAGACGCTGCGCGCGCTGGAAGAGGCGCTGACCGATTTCGCCGGCTGCGCCGTCATCATCTCGCATGATCGCTTCTTCCTCGATCGCATCGCGACCCACATGCTCGCCTTCGAGGGCGACAGCCATGTGGAATGGTTCGAGGGCAATTTCCAGGAATACGAGGAAGACAAGAAGCGCCGCCTCGGCGTCAGCGAACTCGTACCGCACCGCATGAAGTACAAGAAGTTTTCGAGGTAGGGGGCGGGGATTATTTGTCAATAAAGATATCTTGCGGAACGTATTGAAAGCACCCCCCGCGATCATCGCCGAATATTGTGAGACAAAAAGTGCCATCCGACAATTTAGACAGAGCGCCTCCATCTCCTGCCCTGAACTGCCCGCAAAGAACGTGTTTTGGTTCATCCGCCTGCGAACGGTAGACCGCTCTGCTATCTTCCGCTTCCGATTGCGGCCCCCAAGCAGTCTTGCACAACGTGACGTCCCGCGCGATTTTAATTTGTTGGACATTCGCCTCTGGTCGTCCTGCCTGAGAAGCGATAATTGCAAATCCAATTGTGAAAATAACTGGAACGCTTAAGCAGCCCAACAATGTCGTTTTTCCTTGGTTCATTATCTCACCCAACCTTCTCGTTCAGCCACATCTTGATCAGCGATTGATAAGGCACGTCGCGTGTGTTCGCGGCGATCTTGATCTGGTCGAGCAGGCCAACCGGCAAACTCAACGAGATCGCCTTAGTTCTTGGCTTGAGATTGGGCAACCACGCACGCGGCATTGCTCCAGCCGAGCTGGCCAACGCTATCGGCGCGCTCCCGCCAGGCGCGCTCCTCCGCTTCGCTGGCGGATGGAACCAGCTTAGTCGCCTTGCTCATGGATGCTCCATTCCTTGGGAGGCATATCGCGATCCAAAATGACCCGGATCAGAGTGTTCGAATGGCGAGAATGCGTCAAACCGGCTCGACAACCCAAGCGCCGCAGGCCCGCGCCGCTTTCGCCAGTCGCTCGTCGAAGGTAACCAGCGTCGCATCGGCGATCATCGCGCTGGCCAGATGCAGCGCGTCAGGAGCGGCCAACTTTAGCGCAAAATCGCGAACGAGACTGTCAGCCAGCTCAAACGCCATCGGCGCGGGCCATAACGGATCGCAAAATGATCGAACCAGATCGAAGTCGTCCAGCGCCACGCGCGCCTGTTCTTCCGTGAACCGCCGCGTCCGAACGCCGCGCGAAATCGCGGCGGCGACTTCGGCGGCGGCGAAGACGCCAATGATTCGATTGCCTCGCGACGATTGCCACCAATGATCCGCCGCCGGGGAGCCAATCTCCTCGACAAGCAGCGCCATAAGAAAGGAAGCGTCGAGATAGAACCTCACCGCTCGCCATCGCGCATCCGGCGGATGATATCGACCGCGGGCTCGCCGAGCGAAGGCCGCAACTTACGGCGCACGGCGATCTCATCGAGAATTCTTGCAATATCGGCGCGATCAGGACGCGCGGGGGCCATCGACGGCGCCTTCAACTCAACCACCGGCTTGCCATGGCGTGTGATCGTCACCGGCGCTCCGGTCAGGGCCTCGTCAATCAGCCGCGACAGATGGGTCTTGGCCTCGGCCACGGAATAACTGGACACGGCGCTCTCCATTATAGCCATATATGGTCATAATACGCCTCCTCTACGATCCCGACAATATCCCCGCCGTGCTATCCTCCCCGCGACTCGCTGGACCCCCAAAATTGCGCCGCAAGTTCCACACCCTCGATGTCTTCACAGACACGCCTTTCGCCGGCAATCCGCTCGCCGTGGTGGTCGATACGGAGGGGCTCGACGCCGCCCGCATGCAGGCCATCGCCCGCGAGTTCAACCTGTCCGAAACCGTGTTCGTGCTGGAGCCGCGCAACCCCGTGAACACGGCACGCCTGCGCATCTTCACGCCGCTGGCGGAACTGCCCTTCGCCGGGCATCCCACGGTCGGCGCGGCGGCCCTGATCGCCCGGCTTCGCGCGCCCGAACTGCTTGGCCGCGAAGATATTCTGGTGGTGCTGGAAGAAGCCGTCGGCGATATCGTCTGCAACGTTCGGGGGCCAAAAGGCCGGCCGCTTTACGCCAGCTTCGACGTCCTCCGGCTGCCAGAATGCGCCGGCGACCTCCATGATCTCGCCGCCATCGCCGCGGCCCTGTCCATCGCGCCCGGCGACATCGGCTTTGAGGCGCACCGGCCCGGCCTGTGGTCGGCGGGCAATCCCCTCGCCTTCATCCCCGTCGCCACGCGGGACGCCATCGCCCGCGCGCGGCCCAACGGCGGCCTGTTCGAACAGGCCTTCGGCCCCGGCGTCACCAGCGCCTTTCTCTACACCAGCGAGGTCGAACGCGAGGGCTCCGACATTCACGCGCGCATGTTCGCGCCCGCTCACGGCATCCCCGAGGACCCGGCGACGGGCTCGGCGGCGGCGGCCTTCGCCGGCGTCGCCGTGGCGTTCGAGAATCCCGAGGACGGCGCGCACACGGTCGTCATCGAGCAGGGCTTCGAAATGGGGCGGCCCAGCATCATCAACCTTGGCGTCGATGTCGCCGGCGGCGCTTTGATCGCCGCTTCCGTCGGCGGTCAGGTCGTGCGCGTCTCCGAGGGAACCATCGAAGCATGAAAGCGCCGTCGATCCGCATCTTCGATGTCGACGCCATCGAGGCGCGCGTCGAGGTCCATGACTGGCCCTTCGCGCGCGACAACGCCGAACGCATTACGACAAACTGGCGCAAATTGGTCGCGGAAAAACCCGCCATGTTCGATGGCCGCGTGATGTTGATGTCGCGCGCCGATATCATCAACGACGGCGAGCGCCGCGTGGTGCGCAGCGCGCATTTCGAGACCGCCTATTCCGCCTTCATGGCCTGGCGCGATTTCGGTTTCCCTGAAGCCGGGGCATGCAATTGTTTCGCCATGGCGGCGCTACGCGGCGCCGATGGTGGATTCATTCTGGGCGAAATGGGCGCGCACACGTCGAGCGCGGGCCAAATCTATTTTCCGGCGGGAACGCCGGACCGCGACGATGTCGTCGGCGATCGTCTCGATCTCGACGGCAGCGTGCTGCGCGAACTGGATGAAGAGACCGGCCTCTCGCCTCGGGAGGTCACGCTCGATCCCGGCTGGACCATCGTCGATACCGGCCCGAAATTCGCGTGCATGAAGACCGTTCGCGTCGATGCGCCCGCGACCGACATCGCGCGCGACCTCAACGCGCGCATCGCGGCGCAGGCAGACCCGGAACTCGCGCGCATGCATGTCATCGCTGGCCCGGCCGACATCGACCACGCGCGGATGCCCGACTTCACCGTCGCGTATCTGAATCATATGCTGGAAAAAGCGCGGCCCTAGCCGGGATAGCCATGCCGGCGCTTTGACGTCGCCACCATCGCGCGCGCCTCGCCATCGCGACCGGCCTGACAGGCGGAGGACGCCGCGGAGATTTCGCTGGCGATCTCGGCGGCGACCGCATCGTTCACCTGCCCCATTTTCTTGTCATTGTCCTGCACCGCCTGCCAGCGCGCGATATCGCCCGTGCATCCCGCCCCCGCCGGCATCTGGAAATCCGGCGGCGTGTAGGCCGCGCGTTCGGTCGGCCGCGGCGCGGCGGCCTGCGGCGGCGGCGCGCCGGAATTGCAGGCCGACAATGTCAACAACAGAGACAGTGGAAAAGACGCGCGAAGCGCGGCGCGGAACATCATGATCTGCCCTTCGGAAAACGAATCCAGCCACCAGAGTGAAGCGCCCGCGCCATTCGCGTCAATCCCGCTCGTATAACAAGCGCGCGCGCACCGTGCCCGTGATCGCGCGCAATTCGTCAAGAATCGCCGACGCGTCGGCGGGATCGCCCTCGACGTCGATGACGACATAGCCCGTATCCGCGAAGGTCTGGAGATATTGCGCGGCGATGTTCGCGCCACGACGGGAAAACACCTCGTTGAGACGGTTCAGCATGCCCGGCACGTTGCGATGCACGTGGATGAAACGTGTACCCGAGGGGTTCGGCGGCAGTTGCGCCTGCGGAAAATTCACCGCGCCCAGCGTCGATCCGACATCGCTGAATTCGATCAACTTGCGCGCCACCTCGGCGCCGATGCGATCCTGCGCCTCCTCGGTCGAGCCGCCAATGTGCGGCGTCAGAATGACATTCGCCAGACCCTGCAGCGGCGTGACGAACCGCTCCTTGTTCGACGCCGGCTCGACCGGAAACACGTCGACCGCCGCGCCCGCCAGATGCCCGTCGCGCAAGGCCTGGCCCAGCGCGTCGAGATCGACCACCGAGCCGCGGCTGTTGTTGATGAAATAGGCGCCCTTTTTCATCGCCCGCAGTTGCGGCTCGCCGATCATGTTGGCGGTCTGTGGCGTCTCCGGCACGTGCAGCGACACAACATCGCTCTGCGCGAGCAGGTCATCCAGCGTCTCGACCGGCTCGGTATTGCCATGGCGCAATTTGTCCGTGAGATCGTGGAAGATCACGCGCATGCCCATGGATTCAGCCAGATTCGACAATTGCGAACCAATATTGCCGTAACCGACGATGCCGAGCGTCTTGCCGCGCACCTCGTAGCTGCCATCGGCGGACTTGTCCCAGCCGCCATCGTGCGCCGAGACAGAGCGATCGATCACCTTTCGCAGCAACATCACGATTTCGCCGATGACGAGTTCGGCGACGCTGCGGGTATTCGAGAATGGCGCGTTGAAAACCGGAATGCCCTGCGAGCGGGCGGCGTCGATATCCACCTGATTGATGCCGACGCTGAAACACCCGACAGCCATCAGGCGGTCGGCGGCCTCGAAGACCTCCGGCGTCAATTGCGTGCGCGAGCGAATGCCCAGAATGTGAACGCCCGCCAGCGCCTCGCGCAGCGCGACGCCCTCCAGCGCCTTCGGCAACCGCGTCAGGTTGGTGTAGCCGGCCGCCTGAAACAGCGTCACGGCGCTCTCGTTGATGTTTTCCAGAAGCAGGACGCGAATGCGGTCCTTCGGAACCGAGTAACGGGCGGGCATGGGATCTCCATTCGGTTGCCGCACCCTATAGACCAAATATCGCGGGCGCGCATATCGCGAGTCCGTCCGCATTGATGGCCTGGCGGGGCATGGCTCAACTGTCTGGAACGCCGTGGCCACCATCGTCGTCGCCAAATGGAAAATTCGCTGGGCATGGACCGTTTGCATCATGTGCTCGATCGTGAGGCGGCCTGACATTCACCGTTGAAGGCATCCGCGCCAACCCGCACTTGCCAATCCCCGCCCCATTCCTGTATGAAACAGCCATCGCCCGGAGTTCCCGGGCCTGAAGAGGACGCCGTGGCCGCATTCGCCACATGGACTGGAACAGCAGACGCGGGCCGCTTGGCCCCGCGCGCGACCGGTTGCGCCTCCAAACTTCTGCTTGCCGGACTGCTGCTTCTTAGCCGCCCCTGAGGGCCGGCCGGGCAATGCCTGGGCGCTCAGGGGATTGGAAGACCAGCCGATCAACCCGCCCGCGCTATAAATCCGGGCCGCAGTTCAGGAACCATCCCATGTCCGCCCAACCGACGAACGCCGCTTCCAACAAGGGCCGCGTCATCATTTTCGACACCACCCTGCGCGACGGCGAGCAGTCGCCCGGCGCCACGATGACCCTCGAGGAAAAGCTCGAGGTCGCCGATCTGCTCGACGCGCTCGGGGTGGATGTCATCGAAGCGGGCTTTCCCATCGCCTCCGATGGCGACTTCGAGGCGGTGACGGCGATTGCCCGACGCGTCAAGCGCGCCACCGTCGCGGGTCTCGCCCGCGCCGGAAACAAGGATATCGATCGTTGCGCCGAGGCCGTGCGCCACGCGGTCAATCCGCGCATCCATACGTTCATTTCGACCTCGCCCCTGCACATGAAATACAAGTTGCAGAAGGAGCCGTCGGAGGTGCTCGCCATGGTCACATCGCAGGTGACGCGCGCGCGCAATCAGGTCGCGGATGTCGAATGGTCGGCGGAAGACGGCACGAGAACGGAAATGGACTTTCTGTGCCGCTGCGTCGA
>CAISJZ010000532.1 GCA_903885755.1 uncultured Hyphomicrobiales bacterium
TACTTCAGGGAGGATCACTTTTCAGGGGGCAGACCACTAGGACCAAGCGCCGAGCCGGCACGTGAGGCGGCCCGCCAAAAGACCGACTAGTAAATGGCTAAGCGGCGGGCGCCGACCACTTTAACTCCCGATTGATCACCCATCGCCGACCTAACGTAATTAATTGTATTTAATGCCTTTCCCCCCCAAATAACCGCACAAGGTTTTATCCCGGAGACCTTACCTTTGGGTAAGGCAGTTTTTGAAAGCAACCCAGGCCCATGGATTCGGCGGTAACCGACAGCAGGAAGTTCGAATGCAGCGCAATCGCCGCATTGCTGGCTTATGTGATCGTCACCATCCTGCAAGACCATTTTGGGTTGCTTGTGTGATCGCATTTGTCATCGGGGCTGTGAATTCCTCTGACTGACCTGGTGGTAACTCTGTAAGGAAATTCGGCGCGACCGTGTAGTCAGGACACGATCTCACTATTGACGAGCGTTCAAATTTTTAGATGCCGTGAAACCGACGATCTGGCCTGATACAATCGCACAATCGGTTCCGTATGAGTTTTCCTGGACCAGTCAGGCCCATGCAAGGATTGGATGGGCCTAATGGCGCGAATTTCATGAGGGGGTCGCGCATCAATCGCGCCCTTATTGATGGGATATGAATCGCGATGACCTTGGCGACAAGCCCACAACTTGTTTCTCAAACCGAGAAGAACCTGGAGTTTCTCCGCAACAGACGCACGAGTTTTCGCCATACGGTTTGCATTCCGGTCACGATAATTAGCCTGATTCCAGAACGGTTTGAATTGTCTGCAACCATCATCGACATCTCCATTGATGGGGCCCAGCTTGAAGTAGTCGATGCCTCGTCAGTTCCCAAACACTGTCAGCTAGTCCGATCGTTCGACGACAGCATTTATGATTGTGAAGTTCGATGGGCCAAGGGAGACCGCCTAGGCTTGCGGTTCATTGATATGTGCACGTCGGCGCAAAGGCGCGCGATCATTTCTGCGCTAAAAAGTTCAATGGGGTTGAGCTAAAATTACTACCGCTCCGTTCGATCTCGCTATTGACGACCGCCCTGAAAATATTGGATGCCTTGAAACTGAAGACACGGCGCGGTGTGATCGTGAACACGAAACCGGTGTTTGGAATTCGCCCTACACGTTCGGCCTGTCGGTGGATCAAGAAATACCCAAAGCCAGATATTTTCACCCTCTCGCCTCGCGCAAGGGCGTCACGAAGTCCGTTCCGGGTCAGCCATCTCCGCGAAATCCTCGCGGCCATCGCCATGTCGGCGAACCGTCGACAAACGGTCACGCCGTCGCCGTTGGTAATTTGCCGCGGGCGACCGCCCGTGGGGCGTCTCGCTGTCCACGATAACCGCCCGATTCAGACCCAGGCGACGCCAATTAGCGAACCGCGCCGCCAGACCACCATGGCCGCGCGGGGGCGATCGCCCGCCTTGATGACCAGTTGAAACCAGTCCGGGACGAAAAAACCGTCGGGCACGTTCAACCGCAATCCCGCCTCGGACTCGTCGCGAATCTCGCAGACAATCGGAACGGCGTATCCGCCAGTGTCGACGATCACGCTGGCGTTGCCGCCGGGCCGCCGCCTCCCGCGACGCCTTTCTCCTGAAATATCCGATCGTTTCGACATCGCGCCCCCCGTCCGGGGCGCTTCTAGAGGCGGAGCATTAGGAAATATTCGCGACAATGCTCGCGAAATTCACAATTAAAATTAAGAACTTCCGTCAACCTTGGACGGGAAAGGCGCTCTGGAAGAAACGTCTACTCCCCGCTCAGCGCCATGTCGTCCCGGTGCATGATCACGGCGCCGCCGGGAATGCCCAGAATGCTTTCGATGTCGCGCGAGTTCCGGCCAATGATCTGGCCCGCCTCGCCGGAATCATAGGCCACGAGGCCGCGGCCTATCTCGGCGCCCGAGGGGTCGCGCAGCACCACGCAATCGCCGCGCTCGAACGAGCCCTCGACGCGCATGACGCCCGCCGGCAAGAGACTCTTGCCGGAAAAGAGCGCCTTCGCCGCGCCGGCATCCACGTGAATGACGCCGCGCGACTCCAGGGAGCCGGCGATCCATTTTTTCCTCGCGCTCAGTGGCGTCGAGGGCGTCAGAAACCACGTGCAATTCGCGCTGTCGGCGACCCGCTGGATCGGGTGTTCGATGCGTCCGTCGGCGATGACCATATGCGCGCCGCCGGTTACGCAGATCTTGGCTGCCTCGATCTTGGTGCGCATGCCGCCGCGCGACAGTTCGGACGCCGCGCCGCCCGCCATCGACTCGATCTCGAAGGTGATGCGGGGAACCACGGGGATCAGTTTCGCGTCCGGATTGTCGTTGGGCGGCGCGTCGTAGAGCCCATCGATGTCCGACAGCAGAACGAGCAAATCAGCGCTCGCCATGGTGGCGACGCGCGCGGCGAGGCGATCATTGTCGCCATAGCGGATTTCGGTCGTCGCGACCGTGTCGTTCTCGTTGATGACCGGCACCGCGCGCATGTCGAGCAGGCGTCCGATGGTCTCGCGCGCGTTGAGGTAGCGGCGGCGTTCCTCGGTGTCGTTGAGCGTGACGAGAATCTGACCCGCTGTCATGCCGCGCGCGCCAAGCGCCTGCGCCCAGGCGCCGGCGAGCGCGATCTGCCCGACGGCGGCCGCGGCCTGACTGTCCTCCAGCTTCAGCGCCCCTCTGGGCAAACCGAGCACCGTGCGCCCGAGAGCAATCGAGCCAGAGGAGACGACGAGCACGTCGGCGCCGCGCTGGTGCAGGGCGGCGAGATCGACGGCGAGCCCTTCGAGCCAGGCCTGTTTAAGTTCGCCCTTGCCCTGATCGACAAGCAGCGTCGAGCCGACCTTGACGACGACGCGGCGGAAGGAAGAGAGGGCAGGGGAGTGGGTCAAGCGGGAATGGCCGGTGTGATGTCGGTTAGGATGAAGTGCTCGCCCTTATACAGCAAGGGGGCTTCCGCCAAGCAAGCAACCGCATAGGACATGCAATCGCCAAAATTCAGGCTAGCGGGATGCTTCGTACCCCGACCATATGTCGCATACGCCGATCTTGCGACGCGCAGATGGTCGGCGCTAAACGGGACGATGGAAAACGTCCGACTCGCGAGCAGCAAATCCAGCGTCTGGTGAAGTTCTTCGCGCCGGATACGTCGCAGGGCGACATGGGCCTCGAGCGCGGTCGGCGCTCCGACGACGCAATCATGCAAAAGCAGGAGTGGGCCGAAAATCCGCCCTTCGGGCTCGCCCAGAACAATCGCGAGCAACGCGGAAGTATCGACGGCGATCAAATCGGAAGGCCGTATTCGTCGTAGAGATCGCGATGGTCGGATGTGAAATCATCTGTCCGGCCCCGATTTGCCTCCTCGATCATCGCCTGCAAAACGAGCCAATCGGTTTTCGCCTGTTCGGGGGTCGTCTTCCGGCTCGGCGCAAGTTTGCGCGCGCTGTAATCCCTGAGCGCCTCGACGACGACTTCCGTCGTCGTCTTGCCGAAATGCTCGGCCAGCCGGCGCGCCGTCTCGACGGCCTCGTCGCTGCGGATATTGAGCTGGCGCGTCATGGTCGCGATCTCGCGGCGCGGGTAGGATGCTAGCAAATAAAGTCAAAATGCTAGCATTCCTCCCAAAACGTGTCCAGCGCACCCGCGACCGACGCCCTAAACCTCGCGATGGTCGAACATGACCACGTCCACGCCGCCGGTGGCGAATTTCTGGATGTCGGAGGCCGCCGCCTGCCCCTCCGCGCTGCCAAACGCCGACTGAACCGCCGCCATGTCGTCAAAAAACAGGGTGGCGACGAGATGAAAGCTGGATGGTCCGGCGGGCGTCGCGACCGGCCCCTGGCTGACCTAATATTTGCGCAGTCCCGGAATCTTCTTGGCGAGCGGGACATGTGTGACGAAATAATAGGCGTCGAAGGCCGCCGTATCTCGGGGCGCCCGGTACATCACAACCAGTCGAGCCATTGGCGAACCCTCCCCTTGCGCCGCACTCTGCTCGTCTACGCAAGGGAGTGGATTTGGATCAGGGGTTCAGGGTTCCCAGGCCGCTACCTCAGTCTCGGCGGCTTCGATGGCCTTTTCGCCGGCGATTTCCGCCGCCATGGCGCGCAGGCCCTCGGTCACGCCAAGCCGCGTCGCCGCCGATAGCATCAGCAGCGGGCGGCGCTTTTCGCCGGGCGCGAGCGTGGGTCCGTAGGACCGCACGGCCCTTTTCAGGCGCTCGGTCTGCGCCTTCAGCGTCTCTTCGTCGACCGCGTCGGCCTTCGACAGCGCGACAATCTCCGGCTTTTCCGTGATGCCATGGCCGTAGGCGTCCAGCTCCTGCCGCACGATCCGATAGGATGTCCCGGCGTGGTCGCCCGTCGCGTCTACTAGATGCAGCAGCACCCGGCAGCGCTCGACGTGGCCGAGAAAGCGGTCGCCCAGGCCGTGGCCCTCATGCGCGCCCTCGATCAGGCCGGGGATATCTGCGAGCACGAATTCGCGGTCATCAATCTTCACCACGCCAAGGCCCGGATGCAGTGTTGTAAATGGATAATCGGCGATCTTGGGACGCGCCGCGCTGACCGAGGCCAGAAACGTCGATTTGCCCGCGTTCGGCAGGCCGACGAGGCCCGCGTCGGCGATCAGTTTCAGGCGCAGCCAGATCGTGCGCTCGATGCCGACCTGACCGGGGTTGGCGCGCCGTGGCGCGCGATTGGTCGAGGTGGTGAAATGGGCGTTGCCGAACCCGCCATTACCGCCCTTGGCGATGACATAGCGCTGGCCGACTTCGGTCAGATCGGCGAGCAGGGTCTCGTTGTCCTCGTCGAAAATCTGCGTCCCGACCGGAACTTTCATGACGATGTCGGGCGCCCGGCCGCCGGCGCGGTTGCGCCCCATGCCGTGCATCCCCGTGCCCGCCTTGAAATGCTGCTGATAGCGGTAGTCGATCAGGGTGTTGAGGCCATCGACGCAATGCGCCACGACATCGCCGCCGCGACCGCCGTCGCCGCCATCGGGCCCGCCGAATTCGATGAACTTTTCGCGCCGGAACGAGACGGCGCCCGCGCCGCCATCGCCGGAACGCACATAGACCTTGGCCTGATCGAGGAATTTCATGGGGGACCCTTACCCCTTATGGCTTGGAGCGGCAATGAATAGTCTAGGCGCCGGCCACTTGCCGCGCGAGTTCAGGCGTCGGCGGCCAGCGCCTCCACGCGCAGGCGAATCCCGAGCGAGTGGAGAACCTTCATCACCGTCGCGAATTCCGGATTGCCCTCAAGCGACAGGGCCTTGTAAAGGCTTTCCCGCCCCAGATTTGTCTCGCGCGATATATTGGTCATGCCGCGCGCGCGCGCGACAACGCCGATGGCGTAGGCGATCAGAGCCGGATCGCCTTCCCCGAGCACGGCGTCGAGATAGGCGACAATGTCCTCATCCGATTTCAGATGATCGGCGGAATCGAACGGTTTGAACTTAACGGCCATCCCGAAACTCCTTCGCCATTGCAATGGCGTCCGCGATATCGCGGGACTGGGTGGATTTGTCGCCGCCGGTCAGCAGAAGCACGATCCGGTTTCCTCGTCTGGAATAGTAAATTCGATAGCCGGGGCCATAATCGGTCTGCATCTCGAAAACGCCGCTTCCAACGGACTTCGCATCGCCGGGATTGCCAAGGCGATGTCGATCGATCCGCGCGAGAACGCCCGCCTTGGCGTTACGATCTCCAAATCGCGAGAGCCAGCCATCAAAAGCCTCGGACTGGACGACATCGAACACGTGAACAGTATCCTACAGAATACGTTTGGCAAGAAATTATTTGGATCGGCAATTTCCGATGGAGCGTTGTCTTTGCCCAGTTCCCCGATTACATTCTGTGGAATTGGGGAGCGTTTCGTGACCGGTATGCGTTTCAGGGACAGGGCGTGCGCGGTTATTCACGTCGCGAGGCGCGCTGCCCCGTGACCATCCCCCAAACCCTCGCCGGCAAACGCATCCTGCTGATCGTCGGCGGCGGCATCGCCGCCTACAAGTCGCTTGACCTTGTGCGGCGATTGAAGGAACGCGGCGCGAGCGTCCACGCGGTGCTGACAAACGCGGGCGCGAAATTCGTCACGCCCCTGTCGCTCGCCGCCCTGTCTGGCGAGCCCGCGCGCGAGGATCTATTTTCCCTCACCGACGATGCCCGCATGGGCCACATTGAACTGTCCCGCGACGCCGATCTGATCATCGTCGCGCCCGCGACCGCCGACCTGCTCGCCAAGGCGGCCAACGGTCTGGCCGACGACCTCGCCTCCACCTTGCTGCTGGCGACCGACAAGCGCGCGCTGGCCGCCCCGGCGATGAATTTGCGCATGTGGTTGCACCCCGCGACCCGGCGCAACGTCGAGACCCTGAAGGCCGATGGCATGCTCTTCGTCGGGCCCAACGACGGCGAAATGGCCTGCGGCGAATATGGTCCAGGCCGCATGGCCGAGCCGCTGGCGATTGTCGCCGCGGCCGAGAGGGCGCTAGCGGGGCCGACCGTGATCGCCCTGCCCGCTGACGTCGGCGAACGCCCGCGTACCGGTCCGCTCGCGGGCAAGCGGGTCGTCATCACCTCCGGGCCGACGCACGAGCCCATCGATCCCGTGCGCTACATCGCCAA
>CAISJZ010000533.1 GCA_903885755.1 uncultured Hyphomicrobiales bacterium
CCGCTATCCAGCGACGGCTGCGGCCCTCGTTCAGATGACGGTGAATGAAATCCCGCTCGCCCGCGTCAATATGTTTGAATGCTTGTCTCATGGAAACACCCGCTATCCCGCCGGGTGTTGCGCTTCAAATTTGAGACCGCCTCTTTAATGATTGGCGCTCCCGCGCGTTCAGCAAGTCACTGGGGGCATGGTGCATGCGTTTTACCCTCGCGGCGTTCGGCATCCTGATGCTGGCTGGTTCGCCACCGGCGCTGGCGCAGACGCCCGACCCACGGGTTGACGAATGCAAGACCGCGAATCCGGATCGGCAACTCGACGTCTGCCAGAAAGTGCTGGCGTCGGTCCCCAAACCGCCAAATGGCGCGCTTGTGGTCGCCCACAACGGACTTTGTTCGGCTTTCCGCCAGAAGGGCGATCTCGATCGCGCCGTCGCTGAATGTTCGGAGGCGCTAAAAATCGCGCCGGACAACTGGACGGCGTTCTGGACCAGGGGGTTCGCTTACCAGAACAAGCGCGATTTCGACCACGCCATCGCGGACTTCACGTCCGCCGTGAAATTCGGCTCGACCGCGCCGGATTTCGACCCCGGGGTCTATTATCACCGCGCTGAATCCCAGGCGCAAAAGGGCCGCTACGAGGACACGGTCGCGGATTACTCCGCGTATCTGCGATTGCGTCCGAACGACGTCAACGCCCGGAACGCGCGCGGGTTCAACAATCTGCGACTTGGCCGCGCCGACGCGGCGATCGAGGATTTCGGCGCGGCGATCCAGACCAATCCAAAATGGCAGGTGAGCTTCTACAATCGTGGTCTTGCATGGATAAAGAAGGGCGATGACGCCAAGGCTCTCGCCGATCTCGACGAAGCCATCCGGATCCAGCCGGCCTATCCCGCCGCCCATGTGGAGCGCGGCAATCTCTATTTGCCAAAGGGTGACGCCGCCAGCGCGTACGGCGATTTTGACGCCGCGGTTTCCGTGACGCCGAGATATCAGGCCGCGATTGACGGACGGGACCAGGCGCTGACCCGACTGAAGGCCGCGGGAAAACCGGTTCCGAATGCGCCGGCGATTTCCGCCGCCGGCGCTCCGTCGGGCCCACCCGCCTCGACAACGCCGCCAGACCCCAGGCTGCTGGAAACCTGCCAGACCGGACCGCCGGAATCGCGGATAGAGGCCTGCGGACGATTGCTTGTGGCCGTGCCGCCGCCGCCCGCCGCGGCGCTCGCCGCGGCCCATGATTCGCTGTGCGAATCCTATCGTCTGAAGAACGTGATGGATAAATCGCTGGACGAATGCCAGCAGGCGATTGCATTGGAGCCCGCGAATTGGGCCCATTATTGGCAGCGAGGCGTGACATACGAGGAAAAAGGTCAGTCCATCCCGGCGATCGCGGATTTCACCGCGGCCGAACAGCGCGGCGCCGACGCTCCCGACTTCAATCCCGAGGTCTATTACCATCGCGGGTCCCTGTATCGGGATAAGGGACAGTTCGACGAGGCACGACAGGATTATTCCGCGTTCATCCGGCTTCGCCCCAAGAATATGAACGGCTACAACCAGCTTGGCTATGTCGATCTCAAACAGGGGAAACTGGACGACGCGATCGACGCTCTCAACACAGCCATCGCGGGCGCTCCCAAGTGGTCCGTTCCATTATACAATCGCGCCCGCGTCTGGATCGCCAAGAACGAGTCCGCGAAGGCGCTCGCCGACCTCAACAAGGCGATCGAGCTGTCGCCGAATTACATCTTCGCGCTCAACGAGCGAGGCCAGTTCTATTTGCAGGCGGGCGATCCCGCCCGCGCGATCAAGGATTTCGACGCGGTTCTGGCCTTGAAGGCCGACAACGCCTTCGCTTCGAAAAATCGAGCCGATGCAAGCAAGCAACTGGCGGCGGCGGGCAAGCCCGCCCCGGCGCCGCCTCCCCCGCCAGCCATCGCCGCCAGTCGCCCGGCGGACGCTGGCGCGACCTTGACCGCGACCATGGCTGCCCTGCCAGGAAAGGCCGCTGTTCCCGGCGCTCGCGTGGCTCTGGTCATCGGCAACAGCGCCTACAAATTCGCGACGCCGCTGCCGAATCCCGCCAACGATTCGACAGACATCGCGAAGGCCCTGACGGCGGTCGGATTCACCGTGATCGAGGGCCACGATCTCGACTGGCGAGGCATGGTGGCCAAGGTGCGCGAATTTTCGGCGCAACTCGACAAGGCGGACATCGCGCTTGTGTTCTATGCCGGGCATGGCGTGCAGGTGAATGGCCACAACTATCTCATTCCCGTAGACGCGAAACTCGATCGCGCTGGCGATCTCGATCTCGACGCGGTTGATCTGCAAACCATCCTGCGCCCGATGGAGGCGGCCAGAAGGGTCAATCTGGTTTTCCTCGACGCGTGTCGCGACAATCCCTTCACGCGCTCGCTGGCGCGGTCGAGCGGCGCGGGGACGCGATCGGTCGCGGTCGCGCAGGGGCTCGCCCAGGTCAACAGCGCGGCCGGCACAATGATCGCGTTTTCGACCCAGCCGGATAATGTCGCGCAGGACGGCGCCGGTCGGAACAGCCCCTTCACCGCGGCGCTTCTGAAATACGTCGCCACGCCGAATCTCGAGATCGAGCAGATGATGAAGCTCGTGCGAGTGGATGTGATGACGGCGACCAACGAGCAACAGGTGCCGTGGGGCCACTCGTCCCTCGTGGGCGATGTCTATCTGAATCCGCGAGCGAACTGATTCCGCGCCGCCTTCAGGCGTCGTTTCTCGCCATATGGGCCGAAACGAAGGACGCCAGACCCCCGAGCCCCTGAAGCATCAGGAAGAAGATGCCGCCGAGCACCTGGATTTGTATGACATTCGGGTCGTTCATGAATTGCGAGAAGCCGCCGAGGTCGATCAGTTCGGTCGCGTCGCTGGCGTCGCGGGTCGCGCGGGCCGATGTCAGCGCGATCGAGCGCGCGTCCGTCGCCGCGGCGATTGTGAAGCCAAAGCTGTCATCCGTGTTGACCGTCGCGACGCCGGTCCAGGGCCTGTCGCTCAGGTCGCCGCCCGGCTCCTTCGCCGCAAGGACAGAGCCCGCCGGCAGGTCAAATGATGTCACCAAAAAGGTCACAGCGGGGAATTTCAGCCCGAGCAGACGCTCCTGCGCGCGACCGTAAACGGACACCGTACCGGAGGTCAGAATTCCCGGCGATACGTCGCCGCTGACGCCGGGCGGGCGCAATTCCTCGCCAAACTCGGCGGGCCCCCAGATGGGAAGACGCTGCGGTTTCGTATCGCCGCAGTTCTTGGAACTCGCGAAGACGATACTGCCTTTGACAGGCCGCGACTTTCCATCTTTTTCGCGTAGAAAAGCGGTGGTCGACCCGGGATCGCGGGGATCGATCGTGATGGCGAAATGGTCGTCGTCGCCGCGCCGGTATTCAACGCGCGATCCGATCGAGGGCGTCACGACAAGATCGGCGCAGTTGTTGATGGAGCCGTCAACCGCGGAGGCCTTGAGGCCAAAGACATGCAAAACCGACATATCCGGATTGATGACGCGATAGGACATGCTTTCGGACGTGGCGCTGAGAACCACCGAAATACGCGCGGGCGGCAGTGTCCAGATGAACCAGCCGTAGCCTCCGGCGAGGGCGGCGACCACAAGCAGCGCAAGTGTTAGCCGGGCGAAGGGAAATCCCCCTCCCGATTTCACGGGTCCCGACGGCGCGTCCGGGCCCGTGGGCGCTTCGGTCTCTGTCATGTCAGGGTCCGGGCAAATAGACGTCGGACAGGATGGGCGCCCCCGCGTCGCCGCCAACCAGTGTCGTTTGCAGCCTGGCGCTTGCCGTCGTCTTCAGGCCCGCGAGCGGAATCTCGCAAATTTCGGTGAAGGCAATGGTGGAATCCCGCGCCGCGGGCGCACAGGTTCCCGTCGCCAGCGATTTGCCGTCCTTGTCGAGGAGACGCATTCCCGCGCGACTTCCAACCGCGTTGACGTAGACGACCAGGACATCCTCCGCGACGGCGCCAGGCGGCATGACGGCGACAAGCGGCCCGTCGCTGTCCTCCGTGCAGTCCGGCGAGACGATGGCTCTGGTCGCGAAATCGTCGGATTTGTATTTTTGCGCCAGATCGTCCGCGAATTTCGAACGCGTTTCGAGCTTTTCAAGCCCGGTCTTGCCGTCCGCGCCCTTGTAGGCGTTGAGCGACCAGTAGCGGGCGTCCTTTGAAGTCAGCTTGACACAGAAGGTTTTGGCCGGGACCGATCGCGGCAGCGCGATGGCGAGATCGTCGAGACGAAATCGCCCCGCGCCGCGCCCGACGTGAAGCCCCACAACGACGTGGCTGGACGATCGCTTGAATGATCTCTGCCCCGTCGCCGAATAGGTCTCCTGGAAATCCGAAGGCTTGGCCAGCTGCAGAACAGTGGCGTCTTCGGCATGGCCGGCGCCAGGCTTCGCGCAACAGGAAAGCATCGCGATTGCCGCAAAAAAAAGCGATGAACGATCACGCATGATCCCACCTCCAGGTCCACCGTGTGGCGACCGGCGCTTACTTTATTGGAAACAGCGAAGCTTCGCCATCGGGTTGGCGAGAATCCCAGCGGGTCCTTGACTGGATGGCGTCAATCGCCAAGTATTTGCCGGTCTGGGTTCGCCCAGGTTGGGTGGACCCGTTTCGCGCGTAACCTGCGAGGCGGTCATGGACAAGCTTCTGGAGATATTTGTTCGCGGGCTGATCCGTAAAGGCGATCTTGAGGTCGAGACGGCTTCGGGTCGGAAATTTCAGGCCGGAGACGGGACCTCGCCGCGCGCGAGCGTCAGGTTCGTCGATCGGGCGGCCCAGCTTCGCCTGCTAAGAAATCCCGAACTGGGATTTGGCGAAATCTACATGGACGGCCAGCTTCAGGTCACGCGAGGAAATCTTCTCGATGTGCTGATGATCGCCGCGGGCAATATCCGTGGCGCGGCGGCGTCCGGATGGCTAAGCCTGCTGCAAAAAACCCGGACCCTCATGCGGCGCATCGATCAGCGCAACAATCCCAATCGCGCCGCACGGAATGTTTCGCATCATTACGACATCGATTCACGGTTGTACGAACTCTTTCTCGATTCCGACCGGCAGTATTCCTGCGCATACTTCGAGCGTCCCGACGATAGTCTGGAAGACGCGCAACTCGCGAAGAAACGGCATATCGCCGCCAAGCTACTGGTCGAGCCGGGACACAGGGTTCTGGACATCGGTTGCGGCTGGGGCGGTCTTGGGTTGTACCTCGCTAAATTCTGCGGCGCCAGCGTCACGGGCGTCACCCTCTCGAAGGAGCAACTCGCCATCGCGAAGGGCCGCGTCGGCGACGCCGGTCTCGACCAACGAATCGATTTCCGTTTGCAGGATTATCGCGACGTGCCGGAGACCTACGATCGAATCGTGTCCGTCGGCATGTTCGAGCATGTCGGCATTGGCTATTACGACGCCTTCTTCCAAAAGGTCGCCAGCGCGCTGAGCGACGATGGCGTGGCGCTCATTCATACGATCGGGCGGCCAGACGTTCCCATCGCCACCAACCCCTTCATCGCCAAATATATCTTTCCCGGCGGCTATATCCCCTCCCTGTCGGATGTCCTGCCAGCGATCGAGCGGGCCGGCCTGACGGTGTCGGACATCGAAATCCTGCGTCTTCACTATGCCGAAACGCTGAAGGCGTGGCGCGAGCGCTTCATGGCCCGGCGCGAGGAGGCGCTCGTCCTGTATGACGAGCGATTCTGCAGAATGTGGGAGTATTATCTCGCGGGTTCGGAAGCCTCCTTCCGGGTTGGCGATTGCGAGGTCTTCCAGATCCAGCTGTGCAAGAAGGTCGATACCGTTCCTCTGACGCGGGACTACATCGCCGATCGGGAACGCGCGCTGCGCGCGCGCGATACCGACGCGCCACGCATACGGCTGGCCGGCGAATAGCCGCGATGGGCCCCGACCGGGATGGCGACGCCAACCAGCCGCCTCCGTTCAAGGATATCGATTTTTTCTCCAGCGATGCCGCGCTGCGCGAGGCCGTGGCGCGCGCTGGCGTTGACGCCGGCGCCGAGCGACTTGCGGCGTTCGGCGTTCGGCGCGGATTGGGGCTCGGCGTCCG
>CAISJZ010000534.1 GCA_903885755.1 uncultured Hyphomicrobiales bacterium
AAGTGGGCGTAGTCGATACCCGCGGTGACCGCGAGCATCGCCGGAATGGCGCTCAGGCCGAACACAATCGCGACGTTTCCGCGCCTATCGCGCCGGAAATCGGCCACGCGAGAATGCAAAAAGGATCGCATGAAAAACTCCTACCTCGTTTGCCGCCATTGATGGTTCAGGGACCAAAAAGGACGTCTGGCGACACGTGTCTCTTGCGAGGAATGAACCGAGGGATTTAACAAAACGACGAAACGGTTTTCGCGAACAGGTTAAAATGCGTTCACGAATGGTTGGGAGGCCGCTTGGCGCGGCTCATGGTGAACCAACTGTTAATCGCGCCAACGCCGACGTTGCTCGCCGGGCCCGATATTGGCGTCTTGCAGGCGCCAGGGGCAGGCGCGCCGGCCGCTCGCCACGCTCCAAGGCTCATTTTCAACGCGTGAACGAAAATGCCGCGGCGAGGACCGAAACAGTCGTTCCGCTTCCCATTGGAGTCATTTGCGGCGCATTTCAATGACCGTCGACGGGATTCGCGATGGACGCGATCCCTTGGGGAGCGGACGTGGCGGGCTGAACCAGCGGGCCCGAGCGAGGGAGGCGATGCGGAATGAGCGCCCATCGACTCAGGACTGACTACTTCGCTTGCAACACCACTGGTCCGGAGAATGGATCAGTGACGCCCAGCCCCCCGCCCAAGTCTTCCAGCGTGTCACGGAACGAATTCAAGGTCGCGATCATGTTAGGCCGCGCGTTTGCGATCGCGTTCACATCGTTCCACTCGGCGATGATGCAATAATTGTGTTCGCCTGTCTTCACAATGTTGACATGCCGCAGGCCGGACCACTCGCTTTGAATATTCTTGTGGGCGTCCAGAAATTCCTGGTCACGCCCGGGCTTCACCTTGAAGCGTACGACGTTGAACGCGGACATCGACACCTCCCTTGGTTGGGACAACCGATGTTACCTTCAGGATTCCAGACTGACAACAAAGGAAACTGGCCGCCATATCAGCGAGCATTGGAATCCCGCGATGAGTTCGCTGATTGGCGCGTCCGTTTCGGGTCGTTCACGTCGGCTTCCGCATGTCCGCCAACGAGCGCCGCAAAGGGCGCGATGCGCGCGTCAGCGGCCATGCTGTCCTGTTCGCGTCGCCGGGCCAAAAGCCCCTTCGCCCACGCTATTTCATTTTGTCGCGAATGGCGTCGAGACCGGCGCGAGCGCAGCGCGTGTCGAGGTCGGAGCCCGGCGCGCCGCCAACGCCGATCGCGCCGACGACCTCGTTGCCGAACTTGATGATGACTCCACCCTGCGCGAGCAGCAGGTTCGGCAGCTTGGCGATGGAGGTCGAGACCGGCTGGGTCTTGGCCTTGTTGACGAGTTCGATCGTGTCGGTCTTGAAGGTCACGGCGGTATAGGCCTTGTGGAACGAGCTTTCGAGCGTGTGAATGCCGGCGCCGTCGCCGCGCAATTGCGCCTGACGGATGCCTTCCATGTCGAGGATCACCGAACTGACTTCGTAACCCTGCTTGGCGCAGGCGGCGACGGCCGCGCCGACAGCCTCGTTGGCGAGCGCCGCCGAAA
>CAISJZ010000535.1 GCA_903885755.1 uncultured Hyphomicrobiales bacterium
AAGTGGGCGTAGTCGATACCCGCGGTGACCGCGAGCATCGCCGGAATGGCGCTCAGGCCGAACACAATCGCGACGTTTCCGCGCCTATCGCGCCGGAAATCGGCCACGCGAGAATGCAAAAAGGATCGCATGAAAAACTCCCGCTCCGCTTGCCATCCTTAATGGTCATAAGATCCAAAAAAGGACTTCCGGCAACGAATGCCTTTTGCGGAAGATGAATGGGGGAATTTAACAAATTGAATGAAAAACTCGCTGTCAATGCATTAAAACGCGTTTACCAAAGGTCAGGTGATCCCTAAGCTATTTGTAGCGTCAAAATAATGTTAATCGCGCCAAAGGCGCGCTGAGCCCAATTACGACATTGCCACTCGCTGGGCCCTACTACCAAATTCACAGCGCACAAACGGCGATATCTTTGCATTGGGTACCATTTCCCGCAGGAGGCAGCGTCGCCTGCCGTCGCTTCAGGGTCAATCAGCGCCATCTCGTGCCCTCTCGCCCGCTTCCGCTAATCCACCAACACCGGACGCTCGCGCGATCCTGCCGCCAACAACGCGCATCCATCCGCGCCCGAACCGCCAATCACCCGCGCGGGCGGTCGATCGATTACGGCCTGAGTTCTTCGATCGGCTGAGCGCCCGGTCGGCGCGGCCCATTAAATTGTCGGTGGCGACAGGGTGGCGACAATTTCCAGCGAACCAATTGGTGCGGCCATCAATTCGAAAAAAAAGTAGCACATAATCAATACTTTATAATGGAGCGGGTGAAGGGAATCGAACCCTCGTATTCAGCTTGGAAGGCTGCTGCTCTACCATTGAGCTACACCCGCGTCGCGTCCCATATGCCAAGACGCCCGGCGGAATGCAACGCCTGATCGGCGCCATCAGGCCCGTGCGGCGCGCGCCGCCGCCGCGGCCACCGACGCCGGCATGAACAGACGCAAGGGTCGGCCCGGAAAGGCCTCGAAGCCGAAATCGCGATAAAAGCTCGCCGCCCGCTCGTCCCTGGCGTCCACGACGATCGCGAAGACCGCGAGCGTCTCCGCCGCCGCGACAATGCGCGCGACGGCGTCGGCCAGCAGAAGCTCGCCCACGCCCTGACCGCGCACCCGATGATCGCGGGCGAGGCGTCCGATCAACGCCGCCGGAATCAGATCGCACCGCGGCAGGCGCCTTGAGCGCTCCTCGGGAATATCCGCGATGGTCAGCGTGAAGGCGCCGAGGCTGTAGAAACCGACCACGCCGAGTTGATCGTCGATCGCGACGAAAACGCGCGCCACGTTGCGCTTCTCGTCCTGCCCCGCGCGGGCGTGAAACCAGTCGTCCAGCGCCGCGACGCCGCAGGAGAACGCGCGCCGGTCATGCTTGCCGAGCGGTTCGATGGACGTGATCACGCGCGCTCAGCCGAGAAGACGGCGATGGCGCCCGAGGGCCTCGACCAGACGCGGCGCGGGCTCCGCGTCGCGATCGATCGCCGCGAGAAAGGCGTCGCGGTCCGCGCCCAGGAGAACCATGCGCTGATGCTCTTCCAGCAGCCGCCGAGCGCCCTCGTAGGCAAGATCGCCGGCGGCGAGGCCCGTGACGGACATGGCCTCATGGATCACCTTTTTCGCCGAGGGCGCGAGCCGCAGCTCCAGACGCTGCGTCTTGAGTTCCCGCTGCCGGGGCGCCGGCTTTTTCGCCGCGGCGGGCTTTTTTCGGGCGGACGGCATGGCGGTTCTCCTCCCCATTATGTACGGCATTTTACCGTGCATTGCAATATCGTCCGCTTGTCCCGCGCCCCGGAATCGCCGATAGGTCTCCAGCGGTCGCCGGAAAAGACCGATCAGGGGGAAACCGGGCGCCGCATGACCATCGCCATTCCACGTCTCGTCAAGCGCAACATCGCGCTGCTCGCCCTGTCGCTGTCATTTTCCGGCGCGGGCATGCAGTTCGCCTACGGGTTCGGGCCGCTGATGGTGGTCTCGCTGACGGGTTCCTCGGCCCTCGCGGGGCTCTCCGTGGGCCTCATCGGCCTCAGCCGGTTTCTCGTCGCCTATCCCATCGGCAAGATCACCGACGCTTTCGGCCGCAAGCCCGGCGTTATCTTCGGCCTCGCGCTGGCCCTGTTCGGCACGCTGACGCTCTACGCCGCCATGACTTTCACGAGCATCCTGCTCTTCACCTTCGGCCTGCTGGTCTTCGGCATGGGCATGAACGCCTCGCAGCAGATGCGGGTGGCGGCGACCGACATGGTGCCGCCGCGCCTGCGCGCGCAGGCGCTCGGCTTCGTCGCGCTCGGCTCGCTCTTCGGCCTCGCCCTCAGCCCGATCATGGTCGAACTCGCCGATGTCGCGGCCAAGGCGATGAATCAGGATCCGCTGGGCATGCCGTGGCTGTTCCTGCCCGTGCTGATCTGCGCGGGCATGCTGATTGTCGCGCAGGTGCGCCCCGATCCAAAACACATCGGCATGAATCTCGACAAATACTATCCGCATGAGAAGGTCCACGCGCGCGAGCATGTGATCTCAAGAGGCGATTTCAACGCCTGGCGAATGTTTCTGGATCCCGACCTGCGCGTGTCGATCATTTCCAACGCCGCGGCCAGCGGCAACATGTCGATCGTCATGGTGCTGACCTCGCTGGTGCTCTCGCACCATGGCCACACGCTGCTGTGGATCTCCGTCTCCCACATGTTTCATTCCATGGGCATGTTCGCCTTCACCATCCCGCTAGGGCGGCTCGCCGATCGATTTGGCCGCATGCGCGTGATGATCCCCGGAGTCGCCACCACGCTGGTCGGCGCGGCGATCCTCGCCTTCTTCTCCGCGTGGATTCTGGTGACGCTCGGCACCTTCCTCGTGGGTCTGGGCTGGGCGGCGGCGAATGTGGCGGCCACCGCGCTGATCGCCGATCGCATCCCGACGAGCGAGCGCGGCCGGGCCATCGGCTTCAACGACACATTCGCCGGCGGCACGAGCGTCTTCGCGGCGCTTGTGACGGGGCCGGCGCTGCAATGGTCGGGCCTGCCCGCCACTGGGATTACCGCGGTGATGCTGGCGGCCGTTCCACTGGCGATCTTTGCGATCCAGCGCGCGCCGCGAGTGGCATAGTCGCGAATCCCGCGATGAAAAAATCATCGCGGAAGGAGCGGCGCATCGGCGCCGGCGCGCGTTCGCGCTTGCCGAGGCTCTCAAATCGGGACCGGTTTGAGAGCCTTGGGTTGATCAAAATCCCATCGCGGCGCCGTCGCTGCGCGGGTCGTTCGCGCCCTCGAACACGCCATCGGGATGCAGGACAATCGCGCCCGCGTGGCCCATCGTGCTGGTGAAATCCTCGAGCATTTCCACATCGTGGCCCGCGGCCTTCAGCGCCGCGACAACGCCGGGATCAAAGCGGCTCTCGAGTTTGAGCGTCACGCTGTTCTCGCCCCACGTCTTGCCGAGCAGCCAGCGCGGCGCCGTGATGGAGGCCTGCAATCCCTGTCCGAACATGCCGTAGCGGGAAAATACCGCCGACTGCGTTTGCGGTTGCCCCTCGCCGCCCATCGTGCCGTAGACCATGATCCGCCCGTCGTCGAACATCGCCATCGCCGGGTTGAGCGTATGAAACGGCTTGCGGCCCGGCCCGAGCCGCCGCGGCCCATCGCCGGACAGCTGAAAGCTCGCGCCGCGGTTCTGCCAGACAAAGCCCGCGTTCGGCAGAACGCAGCCCGAGCCAAATTCAAAATAGATGCTCTGGATGAAGCTGACAGCCATGCCCCGCGCGTCGATGGCGCCAAGCCAGACCGTGTCGCCGCCGCTCGCCGGTTGCGGCCAGGGCAGCGCGCGCTTGCGGTCGATCCTGGCGGCGAATTGATCAAGCGTCGCCGGTCGCAGGAAATCGCTGGGGTCGCGCGTCATGCTTCCGGGATCGCCCACGATCGCGTCGCGCACGAGAAACGCCTGCTTGGTCGCCTCGACCAGCCCATGCACATGGTCGAAGCCCTCGGCCTCCGTGACGCCGAGCCTGTCGAACAGCGCCAGAATCATCAGCGACGACAGGCCCTGCGTCGGCGGCGGAAAGTTGAACAGTCGCGCGCCGCGAACCTCCACGTCGAGCGGCGCGCGCCGTTGCGCCCGGTATGCCGCGAGATCGTCGTAGGAGACGGGCGAGCCCACCTTCGCGAGATCGGCGGCGATCTCGCGCGCGAGTTCTCCGCGATAAAAATCATCCGCGCCGCGTTCGCCGATCCGTTTCAGCGTCGCGCCCAGCGCCGGCAGGCGCATGACCTCGCCCTCGCGTGGTGGCCGCCCCGAAATCAGAAACGTTTCCCCAAAACCCGGCGCGTCGCGCAACTCGGCGAGTTTCGTCGTCGTCAAGTCCTGCTGGCTGGCGGTGACGGCAAATCCATTACTGGCGTGCCAGACCGCGTCTTCGAGCAGCCGCGACAGCGGCAGGCGCCCTCCCTGCTCCTGGCTCAACGCCAGCGCCTCGCCCCAGCCGGCGACGGTCCCCGCCACGGTATTGGCGGCGAGCGGGCCGCGCCAGGGGATCGCGGCCAGTCCACGCGACGCATAGAGGTCGTCCGTGGCTCCAGCGGCGGCGCCTCCGCAAGCGTCGATGGCGAGCGGCGGCGCGCCTTGCTCCGACACAAGCCAGAAGCCATCGCCGCCGATCGCCGTCATGTGGGGATAGACGACCGCGAGGCAGGCCGCCATCGCGATGGTCGCCTCGATCGCGTTGCCGCCCTCGCGCAGCACGCGCAATCCGGCTTCGCTCGCCAGATGGTGCGGCGAGGTCGCCATGCCCCGCCGGGCGCGCGGTGTGTTCAGCATTCGTGAGTCCTTGCGATCGTCCGGCGATGCGCGCGCATTGTCGCGACGCCGCGCGCCCGGTCAACCAGCGCGCGACGAAGCGCGGGACTTACGCCGGTTGCGGCGCGCCCGCGGCGAGGCTCGCGCGCCCCTCGATATGCGCCTGCCGCATGCGTTTCAACACGAAAAGCGCCAGCAGCGCTGTCAGCACATCCATGCCGACGGCGAGGCCGAAGACCGGAACCCAGCTTCCCGCCGCGTCATGCAGCGCCGCGGCCGCCGGCCCGCCGAGCAGCGAGCCCACCCCCTGCGCCATGTAGAGAAAGCCATAGTTCGTCGTCGCGTTGCGCGTTCCGAAAGTATCGGTGAGGGTCGAGGGAAACAGCGAAAAGATCTCGCCCCAGCCGAAGAAGACAAGGCCCGAGAGCAGCACGAAGGCCAGCGCGTTCTCGCGGAACAGCAACAGCAGCAGAATCGCCGCGGCTTCGAGGGCGAACGCGAGGCCCATGGTGTTTTCGCGGCCGATCCGGTCCGACAGCCAGCCGAAGAACGGCCTCGTGAACCCGTTGAGCAGGCGATCGATGGTGAGCGCCAGCGGCAGCGAGGCCATCCCCATGACGAGCACGCTGGCGACGCCAAAATCCTTGGCGAAATTGGCGAAATTGGATGTCACCATCAAGCCGCCGGTGGACATCATCGTCATCATCGCGAACATGAGCCAGAACGTCGGCGTCTTCAGCATCGACCGCGGCTCCGTATCGCGTCCCTGGACAACCGCGACGTTCGGAACCTGCGAAACTTCGCCACCTTTTGGCGAGCGCAGGCCGAGGGCCGCGGCGACGCCAACCGCGCCCAGCAGGATGCCATAGTAGATCAGCGTCGCCTGATAGCCCGACCCTTTCAGCATCGTGTCGATGGGAAAGGTCGTCAGCATGGCGCCCATGCCATAGCCAGCCGCGACGATTCCGATTGCGAAACCCCGGCGGTCCGGAAACCAGCGCGCCATCAGGCCGACGATGCCGATGTAAACGATGCCGGTTCCCGCGCCGCAGAACAGGCCGTAGGTCAGCAGCAGGCCGGAAAGACTGTGCACCTTGGACGACAGGACCCAGCCAAGCCCGGTCAGGCCCGCGCCAACCGCGACGAGAAGCTTCGGCCCAAATCTTTCGACCAGCCAACCCTGCGCCGGCGACAGCCACGTTTGCAGGACAATCAGCAGCGAGAACGTCAACTGGACGGCGGGGAGCGACGACGCGGTCGCGTCCTGAAACGATTTGACGAAAAGCGTCCAGACATATTGCGGGCTCGAAATGGCCATCATGACCACGAGCCCGAGCCCAAGCTGGATCCAGCGCGAATATGGCTTGCCCGCAACGCCTTCGATCGCCTGCATGATTGACTCCCGCCCGAATGAATTCGTGGCTGAAGCAATGCAAGCCTGATGCCGCGGACGGGCTCGGGCGATGGCGACCGTCAGTCGGGCCGGATGCCGGCGAACCGGATGACTTTCCCCCATTTTTCCGCGTAGTCGGCGACAAAGCTGGAAAAATCAGACGGCGATCCACCGAAGGTTTCGCCGCCCACCTCCGCCAGCCGCTTCTGGAATACGGTGTCGGCCAGCGCCAGATTGATCTCCCCGTTGAGCTTCGTGACGACATCCGCCGAAACATTCGCTGGCGCGCCCAGACCCATCCAGCCATAGGCCTCGAATCCCCGCACGGATTCGCCGATCGTCGGGGTTCCCGGCAATGTTGGCCACGGCGTCGACGCGGTGACGCCCAGCGCCGTCAGTTTGCCCGCCTTGATGAATTCGACCGCCGAACTGATGGGACTGAAATAGACCTGCGTGCGGCCGCCAAGCAGATCGGGCAAGGGATTGTCGCGATAGGGCACGTGAACCATGTCCACGCCCGTCATCATCCGGAACATCCCGCCAAAGATATGCCCCGTCGAACCATTGCCGTTGGACGCCATGTTGAGCTTGCCGGGATTGGCCTTGGCGTAGGCGATGAAGTCCGGGATCGTCGTCACGCCCACGGATGGATGCACAACCATGACATTCGGCGCCCGGTAGATGCTTCCGATCAGTTTTATATCGCGTGGAAAGTCGAACGACAGATGATCGTAGAGCGTCATGTTGAATGCGTTGGAACCGGACGCGAGAAGCAGCGTATATCCATCCGCCGCCGACTGTACGACGGCTTCGGTCGCCACATTGCTGCCGGCGCCGGGCCGGTCCTCGATGACAAAGGACTGACCGAGCCGTTCAGACAGGCGCGCGCCGATCAATCGCGCGACGAGGTCGGGGCCGCTGCCCGCGGGAAAGCCGACAAGCAGGCGGACCGGTCGCGAGGGCCATGCCGTTTGCGCCCATGCTGTTCCGTGCATCGCGCCAGCCGCGACGCCCGCCTGAATGAACCGCCTTCGCCCCAGCCTCATGGTCCCCCCGACGTTTTACTCCGCCTTGACGCCGGCGAATTTGATGACCTTCGTCCATTTTTCCTTCTGGTCCGCGATCGTGCGTCCAAATTCGTCCGGCGAAATCGCCATGACCGGACTGCCGATATCGCCGATCCGCCCGCCGATGCGTGGATCGGCAAGACCCGCGTTGATTTCCCGGTTGAGCAGATCGACGATATCGCGCGGCGTATGCAAGGGCGCGGCGATCCCGCTCATCGCGCTCATCTCATAGCCCGGCACGAATTCTCCGATGGCGGGAATGTCGGGCAACACGGCCACGCGTTGCGCCGTCGTGACGCCGAGCGCGCGCAACATGCCGCTCCGGATGTATTCAATCGACGCCGAGAGAACATCAAACATGACCTGAACGCGACCGCTCAGGAGATCCTGCTGCGCGAGCGCCTCGCCACGAAAGGGCACGTGCAGGAGATCGACGCCCGCCAGCATCTTGAACAGCTCGCCGGAGACATGGCTCATGTTTCCCGTCCCGGTCGACGCCATGTTCACCGCGCCCGGATTGGCCTTTGCGTAGGTGATGAATTCGGGAATCGTCTTCACGGGAAAAGCGGGATTGACGACCAGGACAAAGGGCGAATTACCGGTGACCATGGCGACCGGGGAAATATCGCGCGTAAAATCCAGATTGTCCGTTTCGCGCAGCGCGGCGTTGATGATGTTGGGCGTGCCCACCAGCAACAAGCTATAGCCATCCGGTTTGGCCCTGATCACGGCCTCGGCCGCGACATTGCCGCCGGCGCCCGGACGGTTTTCGATCAGCACGGGCTGGGACAGCCGTTCGGACAGCCATTGCCCCACCAGTCGCGCCGTGAGATCGGGCGCGCCGCCGGGAGGAAGGCCGACAATCAGGCGAACGGGTTTGGTGGGATAGTCGAGCGCGAACGCCAGCTCCGGACGAAAAACGCCAACCGACGCCGCCCCCGCGAGTTGCAGAAATGTCCGCCGTGGAAAGGTCATGGACGACGCCCGGCCAACATTCAAAGTCCGAACACGAACAGCATCACGGCGCTCGGCTGGTCGCGCATCTCGGGCGCGCGCTTGAGCTTGCCGCGCGCATTGTTGAACAGACCCGAGGCGATGGCGATATATTGCTTGCCGTCGACCGAATAGGTCATCGGCGGCGCGTTGAAACCCGCGCCCACGTTGACGCTCCACAGTTCCTCGAGCGTCTGGTCATCGAGCGCCAGGATCGTGCCATCCAGCAACGCCGTCACGATGACGCCGCCTCCGGTCGAGAGCACGCCGGCGAAGTTGGGATAGGGAAATTCCTTGCGTTGCTTCACCGTCGCGGTCGCTGGATCGATCGCGATGATGCTGCTGGTGATCCGGCCCGCGTCGGCGGTCTTGCCGCCAACGAAGTTTCCCTTCACATGCGACTGGTAATCCGGCGTCACATTGGCGCAGCCTTCGTTGGCGGGCACGTAAACAAGCGCCGTCGCCGGGCTGTAGGACGCCGGCCAGTAATTGTTTCCGCCCGACGTGTCGGGGCACATCCTGCGGGTGCGGTTGTCGTTGTTGACATCCGGACCCTCGGCGTAAATCTGGACATCGCGCGTTGGGTCATAATCCACGGGCATTCCCGTCTTCGGATCGATCCCCTTGGTCCAGGTCAATTCCTTGACATATTGACCCGCCTTCAGAAACTGGCCGTTGATCCGATCGAATATATATTCGAAACCGTTGCGCCCGGCGTGCGAAAGAATCTTTCGCGACTCGCCGCCAACTTTCGTGTCGATGAGAATATGCGTGCCGGTTTCGTCGTAATCGTGATTGTCGTTAGGCGAATACTGATGCCACCAGTTGATTTTGCCAGTCTTCGCGTCGAAGGCGATGGCGCTCGACGTGTAGAGATTATCGCCCGGACGATAATGTGAATCATAACCGGGAACCGGATTGCCAGACCCCCAGTAGGTCAGATTGGTCGCCGGATCATAGGAGCCGGTGACATAGAAAGCCCCGCCGCCGGTGAGATAGGCGTTGACCTTGTCCTTCCACGTCTCGCTTCCTGGCTCCCCCGGCGCGGGAATGGAATAGGTTTTCCAGTTCAGCGCGCCGGTTTTCGCGTCGAGCGAGGCCACCCAGTCGCGCACGCCTCGATCGCCGCCGGACGCGCCAACAAGAATCGAGTTTTCGAGCGCCAACGGCGCGGCCGTGAGTTCGAGATCGGGCTGATCATGCAGGTTGACGTCCCAGACAACCTTGCCGCTATCCCGGTTGGTCGCCACGACCCTGCCGTCATGGCTGGTCACGGAGATCACCAGATTACCCCACAGCGCGACGCCGCGATTGCGATCAAGCTTCTGCTGTCCCGGGTCCATCTTCCAGACGATCTGGCCCCGCGATCCCGAGTGAACGTCGATCTTGTAAACGACGCCCCAGGGGTCCGAGATATACATGAACCCATCATCGACAAGCGGCGTGGCTTCAACGCCCTCGTTGCCGGCGGTGCCACCGAGCGGCACGGCGAATTTGAGTTTCAGATTTCTAACATTCGCCCTGTTGATCTGGTCCAGCGGCGAATGACGCTGGGCGTCGAACGTGCGGTGGTTCTGCAGCCAGTTCTGGGGTTCGGGATGAACAAGACGCTCATACGTCACATCGGCGGCGCGGACGATCGATGGCGAAAGGACGACGATCGTGCAAATCCCGACGCAAGCGCGGATTGCGCGCGTACTGGCCCTGACCATTCCGTTCTCCCCGATTTTTGTTCTGTCTTTCAGGTCCGGCGCGTTCATTGATTTCGATTTGCCGAAGCCGCCGGACGGCCTCGGAATTGCGGGAAAGCTTACGCCAATGTCGGAATTTGACAAGCTGGCGCGCGATGGCGCGTGCTCGTCAGTCCGCCGCGATGCCCGCCGCCGCGACGATCTTTTTCATGGACGCGTAATTATCCGTGAGCAGTTGCGTGAACGCCGCCGGGCTCATCGGCCTTGGCTCAATCCCCTGTTGCGCAATATTCGCGGCGACGGCGGGATTGGCGATCGCCCGCGCCACGGCATCATTCAGCTTTTGCGTCACGTCGGGCGGCATATTGGCCGGGCCGAGCAGGCCGAACCACGAGGTGAACTCAAAGCCCGCCAGTCCACTCTCGTTCACGGTCGGCGTATCCGGAAACGTCGGAATACGGTCTTTGGAAACGACGGCGAGCAACCGGATGGCGGGATTGGCGACAAAGGCCTGCGATCCCAGCGTCGGCACGATGAGCGCTTCGGTGTCGCCGCCGATCAGGCTGTTGAGGGCTTCCGCCGTGCTTTTGAACGGCACATGCACGAGATTGATTTGCGCGCGCGTCGCGAAATAGGCCATGGCCAGATGCGTCGCGCTGCCGACCCCCGCTGACGCGTAGTTCAGCTTGCCCGCCTTTGACTTCGCGTAAGCGATGAAGTCCGCGACGGATTTGACGGGCAAATTCGCATTGAACAGAAAGATATAGGCGCCCGTGCCGACATGCGCGACCGCGGTGAAGTCGGCCACGGGATCGAACGGCGTCTTGCGATCGAGCGCGGCGCTGATCGTGTGGCTCGACGCTGCCATCAGCAGCGTGTTTCCGTCGGGCTTCGAGCGCGCGACATCGGAGGCCCCCAGCGCGCCGCCGGCGCCGGCCCGGTTTTCAATGACGAATGTCGCGCCCAGTTGCGCGCCGAGTTCGGGCGCGATCACGCGGGCCAGAACGTCCTGCCCGCCGCCCGCGGCGAAGGGAACCACGATCTTCGCGATGGTTGATTGCGCCCGCGCGGCGGGCATGGCCGCGATGAACACGAAAGTCGCGCCCGCGAGCGCCGCCACCCATTTTTTCATGATGTCCCCCCGTGACCATTGAAGCATCATTCAGCGCGCCAGCGAGGGATAAAGCCGCTCCGCCACACGGCGGAAAATCCAGTCACGGTCCTCCGCGGACAGGAACGCCAGCGCTTGCTGGCTCTCCGTCACGATCTCGGAAAGCGACGCCCCCGATGTCGGGAAATTCGATCCCCATGCGATGCGCGAGGCGCCAAAGACATCGACAACCCCGCGGAAGTAAGGCTCGAAGGGGCCGCCGCCCTCCGCGATCATGCGAATGTTCCGGATGGTGACTTTCAGAAAGAGATTCGGATACGCCGCGAGATCGAACAGGGGCTTGGCCGCCGCGTAGGGCGCGCCATCGCGCGCGTCGGGCGAGCCGAGGTGATCAAGAATAACAATCGCGCGCGGAAAACACCCGAGCAGTGCGCGCAACTGCTCGACGGCTTGCATGTGCATCTGCACGCAGACCGGAATCTTGAGCTCCTGCGCGCATTCCCACGCCGGGAACGTCCTGGGATCGTCAAGCCATCCCGCCTGTTCCGGCATCGTGCTGCCGGTCGTGAAAAGACGCAGGCCGCTCAGGCCCTGCCCGACCCATTCGCGAATGCGCGCAGGCGCGTCCGCCTTCAGGACATCGACCGAGAAGACGCCCGCGAAGCGATCGGGATGCGCGCGCACCGCGTCGGCGACCAGCGAATTGTCATAACCATAACAGGTCGAGGCATGAACGAGGGCGGCGCGCGCGACGCCCGCCTCGTTCATGGCTTCGATCATCCGCTCCGGCGTCACCGGGCGGTCACGCGCCCAGTCGGAGAGAATGCCGCCCAGCGGCGCGCGGGGATATCGGGTCTCATCGGGAGAAATCACATGCGGATGAATATCGACGATCGGGCCTGCCATGTCCGACGCTCTCCAGGGATTTCGAACCCGTTCGTGATCGGC
>CAISJZ010000536.1 GCA_903885755.1 uncultured Hyphomicrobiales bacterium
AAGCATACGGCGCGCAAATATCCCGAATTCCGGGCGCGCCTGAAGGAGCACAATGTCATCGCGCAGATCATGGCGCGCGACGAGGAACTCGGCCGCTGGTTCGAAATCCGCGATGGCAGGATTTTGAGCGGGTTCGGCCTGCACCCCAAGCCGGAAGTGACCATCGCCTTCAAAAACGCGCGCCTGGGCGCGGAACTGCTGACGCCGCCGTTCAACTGGCTCAACCAGATCAACGCCCAAAAGGACTTCACCATGACGGTGGAGGGCGACGACGGTCTGCTGAACTGGTTCGCGCAGACCATCATGCTGACCCAGAGCATCGGCAACGACATCGGCGTTCCGCAGGGCGACGGCTCCATCCGCTATTGCAACATGGCCAACGGCGGACCGCTGTTCGTCTATGTGAAGGATGGCAAGATCATCCGCACCACCTCGATCGATTTCGACGAGAATGATCCGCAGCCGTGGACCATCGAGGCCAAGGGCGTGAAGCTGACGCCGCCGCGCCGCACGACGCTGGCGCCGCACGGGCAGAACTCCAAGGCGATGGTCTATTCGCCCGATCGTCTGCTCTATCCCATGAAGCGGGTCGATTTCGATCCCAACGGCGAACGCAATCCGCAAAATCGCGGCAAGTCCGAATACGTCCGCATTTCCTGGGAGGAGGCGCTCGACCTCGTTTCCAGCGAAATCCGCCGGGCCAAACAGGTCCATGGCCCCGGCGCCATGGCGGTGTCGCACGGCTCGCATCACACCTGGGGCAACATCGGTTATTACCTCTCCGCGCTCTATCGCTTCCGCAACGCGGTTGGCCACACCGCCGTCCATCACAATCCCGATTCATGGGAAGGCTGGTACTGGGGCGCTGCCCATCACTGGGGCTATTCGCTGCGCGTTGGACAGTCGGAGACCTACGGCACGGTCGAGGACTGCCTGCAGAACGCCGAGATGATCGTCTTCTGGTCGGCCGATCCCGAGACGACCTCTGGCTCCTACGGCGCGCAGGAAGGCACCGTGCGTCGCCAGTGGCTGAAGAATCCCAAGCTCGGGATCAAGGTCGTCCACATCGACCCCTTCTACAATTCTTCGGCGCAGTTCCTGCCGGGCAAATGGTTCGCGCCCAAGCCGACGACCTCGCCCGCGATGGCCATGGCCATCGCCTATGTCTGGATCAAGGAAGGCCTCTACGACAAGGATTACGTCGCCTCCCACACCGTCGGTTTCGACAAGTGGAAAGCCTATATCATGGGCGAGGAGGACGGGATCGCGCGGACGCCGGAATGGCAGGAGGCGGAGACCGGCGTGCCCGCCAGGGACGTGCGCGCGCTGGCGCGCGAATGGGCCAGCAAGCGCACCTACATCGCGCCAGGCGGCTGGGGCAACGGCCACGGCGGCGCCTGTCGCAACCAGACTGGCATCCAGTGGGCGCGCGTGATGGTGTGCCTGATCGCCATGCAGGGCCTCGGCAAGCCGGGCGTCAACATGGGCAACCTGCAATGGGGCGCGCCGGTCGATCTCAACTTCTATTTCCCCGGCTATGCCGAAGGCGGAATGTCGGGCGATATCGAAGGCACGTCGCTGCCGGTTGAGCTTTACCAGCGCATGCCGCAACTGCCGACGATGAACACGTCGAACCAGAAGATTCCGCGCATCTTCATGCCGGAGGCCATCGTCGATGGTAAGGCGGAAGGTTACCTCTGGAACGGCAAATCCATCGAGCATCAATTCGCCAAGGTGAGCTATCCCGCCGCCGGCCACGCGCCGGTGCGGATGCTCTACAAGTATGGCGGCTCCATGCTCGCCACGATGAACAACACCAACCGCCATGTACGGATGTATCAGTCCGCCAATCTCGAATTCGTCGTCAACCAGTCGATCTGGTTCGAGGGCGAGGCCAAGTTCGCCGACCTGATCCTGCCGGCCTGCACCAATTTCGAGCGTGTTGATATCTCGGAATGGGCGGCGCTCGGCGGCTATGGCCACCACGGCCAGCAGCAGGTCAACCATCGCGTGGTGATATTCCAGGCGCCCGCGATCAAGCCGCTCGGCGAGTCGAAATCCGACTTCTGGATATTCACGGAAATCTGCAAGAAGCTCGGCCTCGCCAATTACTTCAACGAGGGCTGCAACGAGATCGACTGGGTCAAGCGCCAGTTCGAGGCGTCCGATCTGCCCAAATACATCTCGTGGAAGAAATTCATCAAGAAGGGCTATTACGTCGTTCCCTCGGAGAAGGAAAAGCTGCGCGCGCCCGTGTCTTTCCGATGGTTCTGGGAGAACCGCAAGAAGGACGTGCCCGAACCGTTGCCGCTGCCCTCGGACTATTCCGGCGAATATCTCAAGGGATTGCAGACCCAGTCGGGCAAGCTCGAATTCGAGTGCAATTCGCTGATGCGGGCGAAGGACCCGGAGCGCCCGCCGATCGTCAAGTATGAGCCGTCGTGGGAGGGCCAGCATTCGGGCGCGATGTTCGAAAAATTCCCGCTGCAGCTCATCACGCCGCACTCGAAATACTCGTTCCATACGCAGGGCGATGGCAAGGATTCCTTCCTCCTCAACATCGAGGACCATCGCATCAAGGTTGGCGACTGGTATTACTGGATCATGCGGTTGAACCCGGAGGACGCCGCGTCGCGCGGCATCAAGCGCGGCGACCTTGTCAAGGTCTACAACGATCGCGGCGCGGTGCTGTGCGCCGCCATGCCAACCCCGCGTCTCGCGCGCGGCGTCGTGCATGGTTATGAGTCCTGCGCTATCTACGCGCCTATGGGCGAGCCGGGAAAATCCATTGACCGCGGGGGATGTCTCAATCTGCTGACGCCGCACCGGACGCAGACCAAGTCGACCCATTCGCTCGCCGGCGCCAACGCGCTCGTCGAGGTTGTCCTCTGGGACGGAAAGGTCGAGCACATGTCGGAAGCTTTCGCCGGCGACGCGGCGAAGGACCTCGCCACCGAGCGGCTGCGCGAAGCTGTTCTGGAACCCGCCAAGTAAACACGGGCGTCGGCGCGCCGCCGGTCAGGCGGCGCCCGCGCTCGGGAGATGAATGATGACCAAGTGGAACATGATTATCGATGTCGCGGAATGCACGAATTGTCATTTGTGCACGTTGGCGAACGCGGATGAATACGTGGACAACGAGTTCAAGGGCTATGCCGCGCCCATGCCAAAGCACGATCACAGGTGGATCGACATCAAGCAGAAGGAGCGCGGCCAGGGGACGATGATCGACATCGCCTACGTTCCGACCATGTGCAACCACTGTGACGACGCGCCCTGCGTGAAGGCGGCGCGCGACGGCGCGGTGAAAAAACGCGATGATGGAATTGTCATCATCGATCCCGTCAAGTCGAAGGGTCAGAAGCAGATCGTCGACTCGTGCCCCTATGGCCACGTCTGGTGGAACGAGGCGCTGCAGATTCCGCAACACTGGAATTTCGACGCGCATCTGATGGACGCTG
>CAISJZ010000537.1 GCA_903885755.1 uncultured Hyphomicrobiales bacterium
GGGCGCTTCTGGATGAACAGGATGATGAACACCAGCATGACGATCTTGCCCAGCACCGCGCCAATCAGCGGTTCGAGCAGCTTGTTGGCGACCCCGAGCGTGAGGGCCGCGACGAGCGTGCCCCAGAGATTGCCGACGCCGCCGAAGACGACAACGAGGAAGCTGTCGATGATGTATCCCTGCCCGAGATTGGGAGACACGTTATCGATTTGCGACAGGGCGACGCCGGCGATGCCCGCGATGCCGGAGCCCAATCCGAAGGCCAGCGCGTCGATGCGGTTGGTGTCGATGCCCATGGCCGAGGCCATGCGGCGGTTCTGGGTGACGGCGCGAATCCTGAGGCCGAATGGCGTCGCGCGCAGGACAAGCTGCAACAGGGCGAAGACCGCCATGGCGAAAAAGATGATCCACATGCGGCCCGACGTGATGGCGAGCCCGCCAAATTCGAATGAGCCTGACATGAAAGCTGGCGCGCCAACATCCCGGTTGTTGGCGCCAAAGACAGTGCGCACGGCCTGCTGAAGGATCAGCGAAAGACCAAAGGTCGCCAGCAGGGTTTCAAGCGGGCGACCATAGAGAAAGCGAATGATCGATCGCTCGATGGCGATGCCGAGCAGGCCGGTGACGAGGAAGGCGAGCGGGATCGCGATCAATAGCGAGGCGTCGAAAAGCACTGGATTGTGCGCTCTGATCCATTCCTGCACGACGAAGGTCGTATAGGCGCCGATCATCACCATTTCGCCATGCGCCATGTTGATGACGCCCATGACGCCAAACGTGATCGCAAGGCCGATCGCCGCCAGCAGCAGCACCGAACCGAGCGACAGTCCGTACCAGACATTTTGTAAGTAGTTCCACAGAGCCAGACGCGCCTGAATGGACGAGGCGGCATTCGTCGCGGCCGCCTTCACCCGGCCTTGAGCATTGCCCGCGATTTCGTTGAGGTGTCCGACCGCGTCCTGATCGCCGCGGGTGCGCAGGGTATCGATCGCCGTCAGGCGCTGGGCTTCTGGCGACGACGAATCCGTCGCAATGATCGCCGCGCGGGCGTCGCCAAGCGCGCGCTTGACCCTGGCGTCCTTTTCCGAGGCAAGCGCCGCTTCGATCCGCGCCAGCATCGCGGGGTCGCGGGATTTGAAGATCGCATCCGCCGAAGCGAGGCGCTTGGCCGGATCGGGGCCCGTGAGCCCAAAGGCTCCCTGCGCGGCCTCCAACGCGCTTCGCACGGCGTTGTTGACCCGAACCTTCTTCAGATCGTCGGCGTTGTCGACATCAACCTTCTCGCCTGTTTTCGCGTCGAGAAAGGTGTCATCGTCCTTCGCGATGTAGAGTTTGTTTTCGTCGGGATCGAACATCAACCTGTTGGCGCCCAACGCATCCAGAATCGCGGATGTATTGGGCGCGCCCGAGGTGACGAGTTCGCCGATCGCCGCCTCCGTGTCGGGAAACCGATCCGTGGTGAATTTGGCCAGCGAGTCGTCGAGCGCGTCGGCAAGGGCCGAATACGCGAAAGCGGCCATGAAGAGAGCAAGAAACATCGTCGCGATCCGGCGCGAGGCCGGTCGCTGGCTGTTGTACAAAGTCATATGTCCTGTTCCGTCCCTTGCCGCGCGGGGCCGCGGTTCTGGCCCTATGCGGCGGCGTCAGTCATCGTCGGGAAAATCATAGGGATCAATCTGGGCCACGCCCGAGGGGTTTATCGGCGCGGCGCGCGTCGCCATGTTCAATCCGAACAGGAGGAAAGCGACAAACAAGAGGCCGAAGGCAACACCCGCGAGGTCGTAGAAGGATTTGGCTCCGTGAAGATCGGGGCGAGCGAGAACGCGAACATTCGACAGGGACTCGCCACTGTGTCGGACAATCAATGCTGGATGTGCGCGCATCTCGGTCTCCATGACTATTTCTGAAATGATCTGGAGCGGTCGGGGGACCGAAGCCCCCCGCCCGATGGCTATTCGGCTAGTTGGTGGCCTTGCCGCCGCACTTGCCGGTCTTGACGTTCAGGTTTCCGCACGACAGGGGCTTGCGCCAGTCGGCGATCAGGTCGCGCGAACCCTCGAGATAGGGCGACCATTCCTGCGCCACGACGGTGCCGGTGGTTTGCCAGACCGTGTTCAACTGACCGTTGGCCTGGATTTCGCCGATCAGCACCGGCTTGGTGATGTGATGGTTCGGCATCATGGTCGATACGCCGCCCGTCAGGTTGGGAACGGCGATTCCGATCATCGCGTCGATCACGGCGTCGGTGTCGGTCGTCCCGGCCTTTTCGATTGCCTTGATCCACATGTTGAAGCCGATGACATGGGCTTCCATCGGGTCGTTGGTGGTGCGCTTGGGATTCTTGGTGAAGTCCTTCCACTTCTTGATGAAGGCCTTGTTGTCCTTGTTGTCGACCGATTCGAAGTAGTTCCAGGCGGCCAAATGGCCGACCAGGGGCTTCGTATCCATGCCGGCGAGTTCTTCCTCGCCGACCGAGAACGCGACGACCGGAATATCGGTCGCCTTGATGCCGGCATTGCCGAGTTGCTTGTAGAACGGCACGTTGGCGTCGCCGTTGATTGTCGAGACGACCGCGGTCTTCTTGCCGGCGGAACCAAACTTCTTGATGTCGGCGACGATCGTTTGCCAGTCGGAATGACCGAAGGGCGTGTAGTTGATCATGATATCCTCGGGCGCGACGCCCTTGGCCTTCAGATAGGCCTCTAGGATCTTGTTGGTCGTGCGGGGATAGACGTAGTCGGTGCCGGCGAGCACCCAGCGCTTCACCGAGCCGCCTTCCTTGCTCATGAGGTAGTCAACGGCCGGGATCGCCTGCTGATTGGGCGCCGCGCCTGTATAGAAGACATTCCGTTGCGATTCTTCGCCTTCATATTGCACGGGATAGAAGAGGATTGAGTTCAATTCCTCGAAAACCGGCAGCACGGATTTGCGCGACACCGAGGTCCAGCAGCCAAAAACCGCGGCGACTTTGTCCTTGGCGACAAGCTCGCGGGCCTTTTCGGCGAACAGCGGCCAGTTGGACGCGGGGTCGACGACGACCGCCTCGAGTTTCTTTCCGAGGACGCCGCCCTTCTTGTTCTGCTCGTCGATGAGCATGAGCATCACGTCTTTCAGCGTGGTTTCGCTGATCGCCATCGTGCCCGAGAGGGAATGAAGGATGCCGACCTTGATCGTATCGGCGGCAAAGGCCCCGAACGAAGTCAATGCGGCCGCGCCCCCGATCAGCGCGCCCGTCGCGCGCAGCATGGATCGCCTTGAGAGATTCATACGCGTCCCCTTGATTGCACCCGACTGCGCCGGGCCTTGTTGTCGTCCGATTGGACGTTAAGGGGATAGCAACCACCGTGCCATGCGGCACAAAACTGTTAATACATTGTTTTAAAATTGGTTTTTCGCGAAAGGCCCAACAATTAGGCTGCATCAAGGCTAGGCTGACAGGCGCCTATTCATTAGCCAATCGGGTATTAATAGTTCAATTTATCGGCGCCTGAAGATTCTGTCGCTCACAAATTACGCTGGAATGGTTCGCTTCATGCGCGATGGACTTGGGGCGCGCGTCGGCTATCCTGTCGCAAGTGTCGGGGGAGGAGACTTCATGCGTCTGGATCGGCGTGCTTTTGCAGGAGGCCTTGCCGCAAGTCTCGCGACGCCGTTCGCGGCGCGCGCGCAGCA
>CAISJZ010000538.1 GCA_903885755.1 uncultured Hyphomicrobiales bacterium
CCGTTCTTTCGAAATTCGGTCTCGACCCCCGCGTGCTCGACGCGCCGATTGGCGCGGCCTCAGCGCTCAAGATGTCCTACGCCGGCATCACCAAGGGCGTCACCGCGATCGGTTCCGCGATGATGCTGGCGGCGACGCGCGCCGGCGCCGCCAAGGGGTTGCGGGACGAACTCGCGGAAAGCCAGCCCGCGCTGACGCCGTGGTACGAGCGGCAAATTCCGGGCATGTACCAGAAGGCCTATCGCTGGGTCGCCGAAATGCGCGAGATCGCCGATTTCGCCAGCGAGGACTCCTCCGCCGCCGCGATCTACGAGGACGTCGCGCGATTCTATGAGCGCATGGCCGCCGACGAAAAGGGCGACAAGGCCGAAGTCGGCGCGCTCGCGGGCTTTCTCGCGCGAAAGCCCGAGCCCCATGTCCGGCCAAGGGTCGGCTACAAGCAGATGCTCGCGGCCGCCGAGGCCGAGGTGACAACGCTGACGCCCGCCGAGGCCATCGCCATGCGCGACGCCGTGACGCTTGTCGATCTGCGCGATCCGCGCGAACTTGATCGCGAAGGCAGGGTGCCCGGCGCGCTGCATTGTCCGCGCGGCATGCTGGAATTCTGGATCGACCCGGAAAGTCCCTATTTCAAGCCGGTTTTTGGCGAGACGAAAAAGTTCGTGTTCTTCTGCGCCGGCGGCTGGCGCTCGGCGCTTGCCGCGCAGACCGCGCAACGCATGGGCCTTGATGACGTCGCGCACGTCGCCGGCGGCTTCAAGGCGTGGAAGGAAGCGGGCGGGCCGACCGAAACTGGCGCGCCACGTGCTTGATGACGACTTCGCGCGAAACGCCTTGCCGGAGTTTGCCATGAAACGCTTTATGATCGGGTTGCTCTGCGGGCTCGCCTGCCTTGGCGCCGCGCGCGCGCAGCCGTTGCCGGCCACGCAAAAGATCGTCGTGACCTTTCCCGCCGGCGGCACCGCCGACATTCTCGCGCGGCTTGTCGCCGACCAGATCGGCAAGACGGCGGGGTCGTCCGTCATTGTCGATAACCGTCCCGGAGCGAATTCCATCATCGGCAACGAATTCGCCGCGCGTTCGGCGCCCGATGGCGGCACGATGCTGATGGTGGCGAATTCGTTTCTCATCACCTCCTTCGTGCGGCAACTGCCCTACGATCCCCTGACAAGCTATGAGCCCGTATGCGCGCTGGTGGATTCGCCGCTGATTATCGCGGTCGCCGCGTCCTCGCCCTACAAGACCCTTGGCGATCTCGTCGCGGCGGCCAAACAGAAGCCCGGCGCCATCACCAACGCGGCGATCGGCCCGGCGACGGCCCAGCGCGTCGCGGTGGAATTGCTGAAAAAGAGCGCCGGCATCGACATCAACTTCGTGCCTTACGCCAGCAATGCGCTGGCGCTCAACGCCATGCTCGGCGGCGAAATCGCCAGCGTCACCGTCAATATCGCCGACGCCGCGGGCATGGTCGCCGATGGCCGCGCGCGCATTCTCGCGACGCTCTCGCCCAAACGGATCGAAGGCTGGCCCGATATTCCAACGGCTGGCGAAAGCGGCCAGAACGTCGCTTACTCCGCGTGGTTCGGCCTTGTCGCGCCGGCCAAAACGCCCCAGCCGATCCTCGATCAACTCGCGGCCAACATCACGAAGGCGATGGACGCGCCGGAGTTGCGCGCCAAACTCAAGCCCCTGGAGTTCTATCCCGCGGTCGCCTGCGGCGCGAAGTTCGGCGCCTTCCTGAAGGCGGAATCGGACTCGACCGGGCGCATTGTGCGTGAAGCCGGAATCAAGATGGAATAGCGCCCGAGTTGGCGCGCGACGGACTCAGCCGAATTCCATGATGACGGCGTCGACCGCGAGCGACTCGCCCTCCTTCGCCAACACTTTTCCGACGGTAGCGTCGCGCTCGGCGCGCAGCATGTTTTCCATCTTCATGGCCTCGACAATGCAAAGCGGGTCGCCGACGCGCACCTCCTGCCCTTCCTTGACCAGCAGCGCCTTCACGAGGCCCGGCATCGGGCAGAGCAACGTCTTCGACGTATCGGCGGCCAGCTTTTCCGGCATCAGCGCCGCGAGTTCCGCCTCGCGCCGCGTATAGACCCGCGCGGCGATCGCCATGCCGCGCCAGATGAGTTCGACGCCATTGAGAATGGTTCGCGCCTGACACGACACCGCCTCGCCATCAATCGTTCCGCGCCAGACGCGATCGACCGGCGACCAGTCCGATGAAACTTGGTGCGCGTGGGCTGACTCATCCGCGAAGCGGATCAGCAGTCCGCCATCGGCCTCGTCCAGCGTCACATCGTGGCGCGCGGCGCCCAGCATCACCGAACGCTCGCGCTGGAATGTCACCGGCTTCTGCGTCCGCATCTGTCCGGAAATCTGGCGCTTGCGTTCATTCAGTACGTGATCGATCGCCGCGGCGACGCAGGCCATGACATGGGCGTTCTCGCCCTCGACCGCGCACGGCGTGAACCCGTCGGGAAATTCTTCGGCGATAAAGCCGGTCGCCAGACGCCCCGCCTTCCAGCGCTCGTGGCCCATGAGCGAGGCGAGAAACGGAATGTTGTGGCGAATGCCATCGATGACGAATTCGTCGAGCGCGCGCGACTGCGCCTCGATAGCGCTCGGCCGGTCGCCCGCGTGCGTCACGAGCTTGGCGATCATAGGATCGTAATGGATCGAGATTTCGCCGCCCTCGTAAACGCCGGTATCGACGCGCGTTGTCACGCCATCGACGTGCCCGTCCGCGGGCGGGCGATAGCTGACGAGACGCCCCGTCGACGGCAGAAACCCGCGCGTCGGATCTTCCGCGTAAACGCGGCTTTCGACCGCCCAGCCCTTGAGCCTGATGTCGCTCTGCTTGAACGTCAGCGCCTCGCCGGCGGCGACGCGGATCATCTGCTCGACAAGATCAAGCCCGGTGACGAGTTCGGTCACGGGGTGCTCGACCTGCAGGCGCGTGTTCATCTCAAGGAAGTAGAAACTCTTGTCCTGCCCGGCGACGAATTCCACCGTGCCGGCGCTGTCGTAATTGACCGCGCGCGCCAGCGCGACGGCCTGTTCGCCCATCCCGCGGCGCGTCTCCTCGTCGAGCAATGGCGAGGGCGCCTCCTCCAGCACCTTCTGGTTGCGGCGCTGGATCGAGCATTCCCGCTCGCCGAGATAGACAATGTTGCCGTGCTTGTCGCCGAGCACCTGAATTTCGATGTGCCGGGGATTGACGATGAATTTTTCGACGAAGACGCGATCGTCGCCGAAGGAGGATTTGGCCTCCGAGGTGGCGCGCGCGAAACCCTCGGCGACTTCCTCGCGCGAGTTGGCGATGCGCATCCCCTTGCCGCCGCCGCCGGCCGAGGCCTTGAGCATGACGGGATAGCCGATCTCGTCGGCGATCCTGATCGCCTGTTCGCCGTCCTTGATGACGCCGAGATAGCCCGGCACGGTCGAGACGTTCGCGGCGTGGGCGACCTTCTTGGATTCGATCTTGTCGCCCATGGCCGCGATGGCGCCGGGGTTGGGGCCGATGAAGACAATGCCATTGTCCCCAAGCGCCCGGGCGAAGGCCTCGCGTTCCGACAAGAAGCCATAACCGGGATGCACGGCTTGCGCGCCCGTGCTCTTGCAGGCGGCGAGGATGGCGTCGATGAGCAGGTAGGATTGCGCGGCGGGCGGCGGGCCAATGAGCACGGCCTCGTCGGCCATCTCGACGTGCAGCGCGTCCTTGTCGGCCTCCGAATAGACCGCGACCGTGGCGATGCCCATGCGGCGCGCGGTCTTGATGACGCGGCAGGCGATTTCGCCGCGATTGGCGATGAGGATTTTCTGGAACATGCGGACCCCGGCCACGATCGTCCGCGCGGATGCGTCCGGCGGCCGGATCGAAGGATGTTCCGCGATCTTTAGGCGAGGCCCGCGGGCCCGTCCATAAGCCTATTGGCGGGGCCGTTCAGGCGGCTTCCGCCACGGCCATGGCCTTCGCCTCGGCGACGCCCGGCCAGTTGCGCGCGGCGCGGGCGCGCACGGCGGCCAGAAACCACATGGGCACGCGATGCGCTTCGGCCATCACATTGACCAGCACGGCGAGGCCGTTGAGGCTCGCGACTTCATCGGAGCGCGCGATCAGCCATTCGCCCTGCGCCTCGTTGACGACGCCGGTCGGGCGCGTCTGCCAGACCACATGATCGGTGACGGCCTCGACAAACAGGGCTGTCCATTCCGGACATTTCACGGTGGCGATGCGCTCCAGCGCGAACAGCGCGTCGGCCTCGTCGCGGGTCACGCCCCCATCGGCGAGGATTTCACGGCGCAGATGCGTCACGTCCGCGACGGTGACTTCGCCTGTCCGCGCGACAGCCATGATCGCCGCCCTGCCCCGATCCATCGCCTTAGCCATCTCGCGGCCCTCTTCAAGTGTCATTGCCTTGCCCCTTTGTCCGTTGCGTTGACGATGCGCCAGCGCGGGTTGCCGAGATATGAACGCGGGATCGCGACCGCCGCGCAGGGTTAAGCCCACCGGAATCAGCGTGGTTGCCCGAAGGTGAATCCGGGGGAATCGGGTGAAGGGCGGCATTCCTCGCCTTCATCCTGAGGGGGCCCTGAAAGGGCCATCTCGAAGGACGAAGGCGAGGAGTTCGGATTTCCGTTCCCGTTCCCTCGAGGTTCGAGACGCCGCTTCCAGCGGCTCCTCACCATGACGGAATGTTGGCCTAATCGACCTGAATCCGCGGCCCTTGGCGGGCGCCGCGCGACCGGGCTAGAACCTGCCAAACGGAGTTGTCCATGCCTGTGTCGAGCGGCGTCCACCACATTACCGCCATCTGCGGCCACCCCGGCCGGGCGCTCGATTTCTATGGCCGATGCCTCGGCCTGCGCCTCGTCAAGAAGACCGTCAATTTCGACGACACGACGGCTTGGCATTTCTATTTCGGCGACGAAATCGGCTCGCCCGGCTCGGTCCTGACCTTTTTCGCGCGCCCCGACCTGCCGCGCGGCGAGCCCGGCGCGGGCGAGGTCGTCTCCATCGCCTTCGCCATTCCCGAGGGCTCCGCGCCCTTCTGGATCGATCTCTTCAACGACGAGGGCGTGCCCTTCGCGCTGGCCGACGGCGGCCGCGCCATCGCCTTCCACGATCCCGACGGGCTGGCGCTCGAACTTGTCGAGACGCGGGCCGCGGCGAACCTGCCGGGCTACGAAAGCCAAACCATCCCCGGCGAACACGCCTTGCGCGGCATCGCCAACACAACGCTGCTGGTCGCCGACGCCGCCGCGACAGCGCGCGCGCTGACGGAAGGGCTCGGCTGGGAGCCGGCCAGCCACGCGCGCTTCGGCGAATACATGCGCATTCGCTTCACCGCGCCGGACGCCGCGGAAATTGGTGGCGCGCTTGATCTGCTCACCCGCGCCGATCTCGGCAAGGGCAAGCAGGGCGTGGGAAGCGTTCACCACATCGCCTTCCGCGCCAGGAATGATGCCGAGCAGGCGGAGTTCGCGTTTGCGGTACGCGCTCTTGGCCTGACGCCAACCGACGTGCGCGACCGCAAATATTTCCGCTCGATCTACTTTCGCGAACCTTCGGGCGTGCTGTTCGAAATCGCGACGGACGGGCCGGGCTTTCTCGTCGACGAAAAGCTCGCGAAGCTGGGAACCGGCGTCATGCTGCCCGCGCATTATGAGGCGCGGCGCGAGGAGATACTGGCGGGGCTGGCGAAGGTGGGGTGAGGAGCACCGGCGTGACTGCGAAATGCGAGTGACCTGGATTATCGATTTAACAATTCGATTAACGCACCACCACTTCGTGCAATTGCTAAATTCTCGAAAATTAAACGCATGTTTTTTTTCGAAAAATCGACTTGCTCATCGGGCACATCGACGAACTCACATTCCTGCGCGGTAGCAATTGAAACGCTTACTTCGCCACCGGACTCGATAAACGCTACCAACCATTTGTGAATTCGTTTACTTGTCTGCTGAGTAGGACCTGGATTGCGATAATTCGTGAACCGCCTCTTGAGATTATCCGACTCTCCAACATAATGAGAAAATTTTCCATCAGTGCTTCGTGCAAGCAATCGATATATTCCTGGCAAGGCCGGTGCCGAATTTGGAAAGACCAATTTTTCACCAGAATCAAATACAATCCGACCGATAGGTCGCCAACTAAGGTTTATAGAAGCCGAAATTTTTTCAATCTTCTGCCATTCATATGGCGCATCGTTAGGTAACGTTGAACCAGAACGCAATTTATTATTGCGTTTATTGTGCTCAGCTAGACCACCAATTGAAGCATTTAAAGCAAGGTCGCAAGCCAAATTCGGCAAGCATAATCGGCAATTCCTAGTGTCCATATGCTTTAACGATGTCGCTATAATCATCGCTTCAGCCAGTGTCGGAATTGGCCCCAGCCAAGATCCAACACGCGAATTCGCAACTGAATGGACGCCTCGTCCATCTCTACAAAACGAACATTCACCCGAATGGATTCGAGCGGTCTTATGCAACGTATTCTCGTAAATCCAATAAGCCACTTCGTCTCACCAGTTAGTCACAACGGAATATTGTCGTGTTTCTTCCACGGATTCTCCAGCTCCTTGTGCCGCAGCATGGCGAGCGCGCGGGCGATGCGGCGGCGGGTGGCGTGGGGCATGATCACGTCGTCGATATAGCCGCGCTCGGCGGCGACGAAGGGCGACAGGAACCGCTCCTCGTATTCCTTCGTGCGCTCGGCGATTTTTTGCGGGTTCTTGATGTCGGCGCGAAAAATGATTTCGACCGCGCCCTTGGCGCCCATGACCGCGATCTGCGCCGTCGGCCAGGCGTAGTTCACATCGCCGCGCAGATGCTTTGACGCCATCACGTCATAGGCGCCGCCAAACGCCTTGCGCGTGATGCACGTGACCTTCGGCACGGTGGCCTCGGCATA
>CAISJZ010000539.1 GCA_903885755.1 uncultured Hyphomicrobiales bacterium
CGAGGGGCTGCTGGCCGCCGAAGACGACGCGCTGGAGCATATTAACGCCGATCACGCGCCTGCGTTGGCGCTCTACGCCACGAAGCTCGCGGGCGAGCCGGACGGCCGCTGGCGTACAACGGGCATCGACCCCGAGGGTATCGACCTTGCCGCTGGCGACCTGACGACGCGCGTAGCCTTCCCGCGGCGCGTCACGCAGCCCGGTGATTTGCGCGACGCGCTGGTCGAACTCGCGGCCATCGCGCGCGGCAAAGCCTGATTTTACGGACAGATTGTCGCATTTAACCCAATGAAACGGGGTTTCGACGCGCTGCAATGCAACAAACGCTTAAACAATCCCACTAATTGTTCAGTCACATCTCTTGCTCTACGGTGCCCCGGCGGGTAAACAGCCCGCGACTCACGCCCCGCCCAAAGCCGGACGCGCGAGGAGGAAGCGCCTAACCTCGCCACAGTCCGCGCGTTGATCAATTCGGAGATATCCATGCAACAGACCGGCGTGTTCAATCCGTCGTACGGCGTCGACAAATTTGGCGTCACGAACGCAAGGAGCGTCGCCTACAACCTTGAAGCGCCGGCGCTCTACGAGGAGTCGCTGGCTCGCAAGGAGGCCATCCTGGCCGCCGGCGGCGCCATCGTCGCCGAGACGGGCGTCCACACCGGTCGTTCACCCAAGGACAAGTTCACCGTTCGCGACGCGAACGTCGAGAAGGACGTGTGGTGGGGCAACAACGCCGCCATGACGCCCGAACATTTCCAGACGCTGCTCGACGACATGCTCAAGCATTGCGAGGGCAAGGACCTGTTCGTGCAGGACCTCTACGGCGGCGCCGATCCGGCCCTGCGCGTCAAGACCCGCGTCATCTGCGAATACGCCTGGCACTCGCTGTTCATCCGCAATCTGCTGATCCGTCCCTCGCGCGAGGATGTCGCGACCTTCGTCGCCGACATGACGATCATCGACCTGCCGACCTTCGTCGCCGATCCGGCCCGCCACGGCTGCCGCACGGAAACGGTCATCGCGCTCGATCTCACCCGCAAGATCGTGCTGATCGCCAATTCCAGCTATGCCGGCGAGATGAAGAAGTCGGTGTTCACCTTCCTCAACTGGAAGCTGCCCGCCCATGGCGTGATGCCGATGCACTGCTCGGCCAACATCTCGAAGGACGGAACCGACACCGCTATCTTCTTCGGCCTGTCCGGCACGGGCAAGACCACCCTGTCGCAGGACCCGAACCGCATTCTCATCGGCGACGACGAGCATGGCTGGGGCAAGGACGGCGTCTTCAACTTCGAGGGCGGTTGCTACGCCAAGGCGATCAAGCTGTCGCGCGAGGCCGAGCCCGAAATCTTCGCCACCAGCGAACGCTTCGGCACGGTGATGGAAAACGTGGTGCTCGATCCGAACACCCGCGTGCCCGACTTCGACAACGATTCGAAGACCGAGAACACGCGCATTGCCTATCCCATCGACTTCATTTCCAACGCGTCCGAGACGGGCCGCGGCGGGCATCCCAAGAACATCATCATGCTGACCTGCGACGCGTTCGGCGTTCTGCCGCCGATCGCCAAGCTCGACCCGGCACAGGCGATGTATCACTTCCTCTCCGGCTACACCGCGGTTGTCGCGGGCACCGTGAAGGGCGTGACGGAGCCGACGGCGACCTTCTCGACCTGCTTTGGCCATCCGTTCCTGCCGCGTCACGCCTCGGTCTATGGCGAGCTGCTGCGCGAACTCATCGCCAAGCATCACGTCGATTGCTGGCTGGTGAACACGGGCTGGACCGGCGGCAAGGCCGGCGTTGGCCGCCGCATGCCAATCCGCGTCACGCGCCGCCTGCTGACGGCGGCGCTCGACGGCTCGCTCAACGCGGCGACCTTCCGCACCGATCCCTACTTCGGCCTCGCCGTGCCGACCTCGGTGCCGGGCGTCGAGCCGCACATTCTCAACCCTGTCAAGACCTGGGCGTCGAAGTCGGAATTCGCCGCGACCGCGCGCGACCTTGTCGAGCGCTTCGCCAAGAACTTCGTGCCCTTCGAGGAGCATGTCGACGTGAAGGTGCGCGAAGCCGCGCCCGCCGCGCAGATGGCGGCCGAGTAATTTTTCGGCGTTATATGAAATTGAAAGCGGCGACCCTCGGGTCGCCGTTTTTGTTTGAATTAAATTACCTTCTTCCACTTCAGCGCGCGGCTTGTCACGACGCCGTGGAGATAATCCTCCGACACTGGAGGCCGCAGGGTCAGCGTTTCGCCCTCGAAGGTGAAATGGCGGATCTGCCGCGTGTTTGTCCACTCAGGCCGCATGGCGATATCGATGTCGTGATAGACCTTGTCGCCATCGAGCGTCCATTTCGCGGCGTAACAGGTGATGATCGGATCAGGCTTGCCCGGCTCGACCCGCGAAATGACGACGCTCATGCGGCCATCGGGCTGATAGCTGATGAAACCCGTGCTGGTGACGCCGACATCGAGTTTCTTGCCTGTGCCAGCCTCCTCGCGATCGACGCCCATCAGGCTCCAGGTTCCCAGGAACCGCGGGTCGAGCCCCGGCTTGATTTCAGCGGCCATATAAACCTCCCCTTGAATGTTTGAACGATCCTGACTCTTTCGCGCGCCACGATCAATTATCATTGGATGAAAATCAGCGTTAGCGCGACGAATAACGGCAGCAGCACGCCGAACGACCACAGCATGTAGCCGAAGAAGCCGGGCATCCGCACGCCGGAATCCCGCGCGATGGCGTAGACCATGAAATTGGGCGCATTGCCGATGTAGGTCAGCGCGCCCATGTAAACCGCGCCGAGCGAGATGGCCGACAGGGTTCCCGCGAGCGGGCCCATCAGCGCGGCGGGGTTGCCGCCCGCCATTTCGAAAAACACGAGATAGGTCGGCGCATTGTCGAGGAAGGCCGACAGCAGGCCCGTCAGCCAGAAATAGACAATGTTGTTCGGCGCGCCGCCGGGGCTGGAGGCCAGCGTCACGAGCGGCGCGAAGGCCCCATGATGGCCGGCGCCCAGCATCGCCATAACAGGAATGATGCAGACGAAGATCGCGGCGAACAGCATCGCCACCTCGATCAGCGGCGACCATTCAAAGCCGGTCGCCGCGCGAACATCCTTGCTGGTAAGCCGCAACGACGCGACGCCAACGAGCAGCAGGGTCGCGTCGCGCGCGAGGTTTTGCGCTTCGAGACGCGCGCCCAGAATCGTGACGCCCGCGTCCGGCTTCCACACGCCGCTCACCGCGATGGCGACCACCGCGATGGCGAGCAGGACAAGATTGATCCCGCCATCGACGCCAAAGGTTTCCCGCGTTGTTTGCGCGGGCGACGGATCGCGCGCGAAGCGCCAACGGTCGATGGCGTGGAACAAGGCAAGCAAGATCGCGATCGACGCGATCGTCGGCGCGAACAGGCGCCGCGTCGGCCAAATGAAGTCGACGCCGCGGAGAAAGCCGAGAAACAGCGGCGGATCGCCAAGCGGCGACAGGGCGCCGCCGATATTGCCGACGAGAAAGATGAAGAACACCGCGACATGCGCGTTGTGCGTTCGATCCGCGTTGGCGCGCAGCAGGGGACGAATGAGGATCATCGCCGCGCCCGTCGTTCCGATGACGCTCGAAAGACACGCGCCGATGGCGAGCGTGATCGTGTTCGACAGGGGCGTTCCCGTCGCGCCGCCGCGCAACAGAAGGCCGCCCGCTGTCGTAAACAAGGCAAAAAGCATGACGATAAAGGGAACGTATTCCAGCGCCAGCGCGTGAAAGATCGCCTCCGCCGCGGCATGCGCGCCATAAACCAGCGCCAGCGGCGCGATGGTCGCGATGGCCCAGGCGCCCGCCGCCTTGCCATAGTGCGGATGCCACCAATGCGCCGCGATGAGCGGCCCCAGCGCGATCGACAGCAACACGCCCGCGAAGGGCAGCGCCCAGAGCGCCGACATATGCGCGCCGTCGAGACCATCGGAGGCGAGCGCGGGGGAGGCCACAAGCAAAAGGGCGGTGACAATCGCAAGGCGCCGCATATTCGCGAGCGCCGTCCTCAATGCGCCTCGTCCCAGTTGTGCGCGGCGCGGGCGTCCACCTTCAAAGGCGTCTTGAGCGTCAGCGCGGGATGCGGCGCCTCGACCATGACATGACGCACGACATCGATGGTCTTGTCGATCTCGTTCTCGGGAACCTCGAAGACGAGTTCGTCATGCACCTGCAACAGCATCTGCGCGCCGAGCTTTTCACGCGCCAGCGCGTGGTCCATGCGGATCATCGCGCGGCGGATGATGTCGGAGGCCGAACCCTGAATGGGCGCGTTGATCGCCGCGCGCTCGTTGAAGGCGCGCTCGGAAGGGTTTGACGCGGTGATGCGTGGGTAATGGCACTTGCGGCCAAAAATGGTCGTGACATAGCCCTGCTCGCGGCAGATTTTTTTTGTCGATTCCATGTAGTCGCGAATGCCGGGGAAGCGTTCGAAATATTTCTTGATATAGGCGCCAGCCTCTTCGCGGGGAATGCCAAGCTGGTTGGCCAAACCGAAGGCCGAGATGCCATAGATGATGCCAAAATTGATGGCCTTGGCGCGGCGACGCGTCTCCGGCGGCATGTCCTTGATCGGTACGCCGAACATTTCCGACGCGGTCATCGCGTGAATGTCGAGATCGTCCTCGAAGGCCTTGCGCAACTGCGGGATGTCGGCGATGTGCGCGAGAATGCGCAGCTCGATCTGCGAATAGTCGGCGGAGATCAACTTGTGGCCGGGCGTGGCGATAAACGCCGTCCTGATCTTGCGGCCCTCCTCGTTGCGCACGGGAATGTTCTGCAGATTGGGCTCGGACGACGACAGCCGCCCCGTCGTCGTCGCGGCGAGCGAGAAGCTCGTATGCACGCGCTTCGTATTCGGGTTCATGTAATTGGGCAGCGCGTCGGTGTAGGTCGATTTCAGCTTCTGCAACTGCCGCCAGTCGAGAATGCGGGCCGGCAATTCGTGGCCCTGCTCGGCGAGATCATCGAGCACGCTGGCGGAGGTGGACCAGGCGCCGGTCGCGGTCTTCTTGCCGCCGGGCAGACCCATCCTGCCGAAGAGAATATCGCCAAGCTGCTTGGGCGAACCGAGGTTGAAGGTCTCGCCAGCGAGTTCATGGATTTCCGATTCCAGCCGCGCCATGGATTGCGCGAATTCGCCCGACAGGCGCGACAGAATGCGCGTGTCGACGGCGATGCCGCGGCGCTCCATCGAAGCCAGAACCTCCGGCATGGCGCGCTCAAGCGTCTCATAAACCGTTGTCATGCGCTCGGAGACGAGCCGCGGTTTCAGCAGCCGCCACAGGCGCAGCGTCACGTCGGCATCCTCGGCGGAATAGGCGCTCGCCTTGTCGACCGGCACGCGCGCGAAGCCGATAAAAGTCTTGCCGACGCCCGCGACCTCGGAAAACGGAATCGCCTTGTGGCCAAGATGCTTTTCCGCGAGCTCATCCATGCCATGGCCGTTGCGGCCCGCGTCAAGCACGTAGGACATGAGCATGGTGTCATCGACCGGCATGACGGCGATCCCGTGCTGGCGGAACACCAACCAGTCGAACTTCATGTTCTGCGCGATCTTGAGAACGTCGGGCGACTCCAGCAACGGCTTCAGCCGCGCGATCACATCGGCCTCGCGCAACTGGCCGGGCAGCAGGCCGACGCCGCCGAAGAGATCGTGGCCGCTTTCCGCGATGTGTCCGATGGGGACGTAACAGGCCTTGCCCGGCGCGACGCTCATGGCGACGCCGATGAGATCGGCGGTCATGGCGTCGAGCGAGGATGTCTCGGTGTCCACGCAGACAATGCCCGCGGCGAAGGCATCGGCGACCCAGCGATCGAGCGCCTCCAGCGTCGTCACGGTTTCATAGGCGGCGCGGTCGATCTTTTCCGCGAGGCCAGCGGCGA